>WGEO01000068.1 GCA_015492715.1 Phycisphaerales bacterium
ACCTACGGCTACAGCCGCGACGATGTGGGATCGTTCCTGCCCACCTATCTCGAGCGCGACATCCTGCCGCAGGACCCCTTCCAGAGCCTCGACCAGGGCGGCGTGGGTGAGCTGGTGAAGATGGGCATCGAGCGTGGTCGCTCGCAGAAGGAGGACCTCAAGATCGGGATCTGCGGCGAGCACGGGGGCGATCCGGCCAGCGTCTGGTTCTGCCATGATGCGGGCATGGACTATGTCTCGTGCTCGCCCTTCCGCGTGCCGATCGCGCGTCTGGCCGCAGCACAGGCGGCGATCCGGAGCGCCGGATGAGACGCGCAGGTCTGGTCGCCCTGGGGCTCCTGCTGGGTGCGTGCGCCCAGCAGGGTGGACCGCGAACGATCGGTCCACGCTCGATCGACACCTTCCATGTCGGCGTGCGTGCGAGCCTGCGAGGGCTCGACGCCGGGACCGACGGACGAATCTGGGTCAGCGGGAGCGCCGGCACGGTGCTCGTTTCGGGCGATCGCGGCGCGACCTGGCGCAGGGTTCCTGTTGCGAGCGACTCGGAGATCGACTTCCGCGATGTGCAGGCACTCGAGGGTGACGAGGCGATCCTGATGACGGCGGGCACGCCCGCACGCATCCAGCGCACGGACGACCTTGGGCGCACATGGACGGTCGTCTATGGCGACCCGCATCCGGACGCCTTCTTCGATGCCATCGCCTTCTTCGACGAGACCCGCGGCGTGCTCTTCGGCGATCCGGTCGACGGCGTGTTCACGGTCGCCCTGACCGACGACGGCGGGCGCACCTGGTCGCGCGTCGACGCGGCCTCGCTTCCCGTGCCCCGTCCCGGCGAGGCCGGATTCGCCGCCAGCGGCACGAACGCCTGCGCCCGCGCCGACGGGGTCGTGCTGATCGGGCTGGGCGGCGCAGGCCCGACGGCCCGCGTGCTGCGGAGCGACGACTTCGGGCGCACATTCGAGGCGATCGAGACGCCGATGCCAAGCGGCGAAACCTCGGGCATCTTCTCGATCGCCCATGTCGGGGGCACGCGCTGGATCGCCGTCGGGGGCGACTTCGCCGAGCCGACGCGCGATCCTGAGATCGGCATCCGCGCGATCATCAGCGACGACGACGGCAGGACCTGGCGCCCCGCCCGACGATCGCCCGAGGCATACTGCTCGTGCGTCGCCTCGCCCGGGCACAGCGACAGCCTCGTGATCGCCTGCGGGAGCGAGGGTGTCTACATCTCGGGCGACGCGGGTGAGACATTCACGACACTCGACCTGCCGGGCTTCCATGCCTGCGCATGGAGCGAGGGTGAGCGGGACGCGATCCTGATGCTCGTCGGATCCGGCGGACGCATGGCACGGATCGTCTTCGGTGAGCGCTGAAACCCTCAGACAAGCCCCACGACGCGCACGATCGTCGCCCCTGCCATCGCCAGCCCGACCAGCACCACGATGGCCAGCCCCAGCGTCATCAGCGGCCCGTTGCGATAGGGTCGATCGAGCGTGCGATTCAGCAGGATCTGCGTCAACGCCAGCGCGGGCACGAAGAACGCGCCGAAGACCGTGTAGGCCTTCTGCACCTGGGCGAAGTCGAAGAGCAGGGCGCCGGCGGGAAGGGTCGCTATCAGGAACATCACCCCGCGGTAGATACGCGTTCGCGTCAGATCCGCGACCTGCGAGCGCGATCGCATGCGCCACAGGTCTGCGTAGAGATACGGCACGGCCTGCCAGACACCCAGCACGCTGCTGAAGACGGCGCAGAAGGCGCCGACAACGAACGCCCAGCGGGCGAGGGGCCCCAGCGCACCGCCCAGTTCGTCGCCGACCCGCAGCAGCACCCCCGCGGAGCCGCCCGGAGCGATCGCGACCCGGCTGCCGATGATGACCATCGCGATGCCGAAGAACGCGGTCATCGCATAGCCCAGCGTTGCATCGAGTCGGCACAGGAGCAGGTGCTCGGGCTTCTCGCGTCCTGCCTCGCGCATCCAGTAGCTGTAGCAGAGGATGGTCAGCGTCCCGCCGACACCCCCCATGAGGGCGATCGTCCAGAGCAGCCCGCTCAGGCGCGACGGCGTATCGCCCGTGTGCTCGCCGGCGACGGGAATGGTCGGAACGAACAGACCCGAGAGCAGGTCACCCAGAGGCGGCGCAAGAAGCACGGCACAGGTGATGACGACGAGCACCATCACCGCAACGCAGATGCCCATGACCCGCTCGAACAGGCGGAACCCACCGACGCGCACCAGAACCAGCGCAAGCAGGCTGCCGAGAACGCCCAGCACAAGCCTGCCCAGCGAGACCTCGTGCTTCAGGATCGAGCCCGGGGAGGTACCCAACTGGAGCGTGCGGTCGCCCGCCAGTGGAAGCAGCGCGTGGGCCGTCACGCCCAGGGCGCTGATGAGCGCAGCACAGGTAAACAGCGTCCAGGGCAGCAGGTAGGCGACGAGGAGAACGACCAGAGGCGTGCCGAAGCGCCGGACCGCCCCTTCGAGGAAGGTCGTGCCGCGTGCGATCTGCCAGCGTGCAAGGTTCTCGGTCAGCAGGAGTTTGGCGGCGCTTCCCGCGAGCACCGCCCAGAGGCACGCAAGCCCCAGGATGCTCCCTGCCAGGGCACCGCCCGCGAGGTCGCCCGCGCCCACACCCGTGGCCGCGACGAGCACGCCCGGACCGATGACCGCGAGCAGGGAAGCCCTCTTGCC
>WGEO01000069.1 GCA_015492715.1 Phycisphaerales bacterium
GCCTGCCCCGCACCCCGACGCGCCACCACCCGCGCCGGCGCATCCCTGATGGCCCACGGTGAGCCCGCCGTCTGGCTCACGGCAGGCGCCCTGGCCGCCGCTCTGCTCATGATCCTCGCCCTGCTCGCGCTCGTCCTCGTCCAGGGTGTCTCCACCTTCTGGCCGGCGCCCGTCGAACGCCTCACCCTCGCCGACGGACGCATCGTCATGGGCGAGCCCGCACGGGCCGAGTGGTTCCGCCCGGATCCGTCCCGCCTCCAGGATCTCGACGAAGCGCAGCGTGCCCGTGCCGAGGCTCAGATGCGCGAGCATCGCGGCATGCTCCATCGCACGCTCCTCCGCACCGCCAACTACGACCTCACCGACTCACACTTCACATGGATCGCCGATTACGAGATCGAGCAGATCGACCGTCCCCAATGGGCCGTCGTCATGGAACGCATGGAGTGGGGACGCTTCATCGGCTTCCCCGTCGCCTTCGAGATCGACGACGAGACCGTCGCCGAAGGCCCTGACCAGACCTGGGCCCGCTTCCAGGAGCACCACGGACGCATCCGCGATCTCGACCGCCGACGCACGCACATCGAGAAGCACGAGATGGGCCGCCACCATCGCGCCAAGGAACGCGCCCGCCTCCTGCTCCGACGCGCTCAACTCGATAATCCGCCGCCCCCGGCATGGCTCGCCGCATGGCGCACCCTCAGCGAGATCGAGGCCGCGGGTACACCCGAGGAGATCGAGCACGCACGCCAGGCCCTCCATGCCATCGAGGAGCGCACCGGCCCACCCCCGGAGCCGTTCCTGCGCGCCGTCGATCGTTACGAGAAGATCCGTGCCGAGGCCGACGCCGCCTTCGCCGAGCTCTCCCGACGCGTCGCCGAACTCCGCGCCGAGATGGACCGCTACGCCATCGTCATGGAGACCGCCGACGGCATGCGTGCATCCATCCATCTCCAGGATGTCGTCCGCGCCTACCCCGCCAACCAGCTCACCCTCGCCGACAAGGCCCGAATCTATCTCGCCCGATGGGACGAGTTCCTCACCGACGACCCGCGCGAGGCCAACACCGAGGGAGGCGTGTTTCCCGCCATCTTCGGCACGGTCGCCATGACCCTCATCATGTCCCTCGTCGTCGTGCCCTTCGGCGTCCTCGCCGCCCTCTACCTCCGCGAGTATGCCAGGGGCGGACTGCTCATCTCCACCGTCCGCATCGCCATCAACAACCTCGCCGGCGTGCCGTCCATCGTCTTCGGGGTCTTCGGCCTGGGCTTCCTCTGCTACGCCGTCGGCGCCTTCATCGACGGCGGCCCGCGCCAGATCGCCGTCAATCCCTGGCCCGCGCCCATCTGGTTCCTCGCGCTGGCGGCTCTGGCAGTCCTCGCCGTCGGCGCCTTCTTCGTCTCGTTCGTCACGATGCGCGCAGAGGCCGCCCGTGCACGCGGTCCGGCACGCTGGCTGCCCCGCATCGCGGGCACGCTCTGGCTCGGCGCCACGGTCGCGTTCGTCCTCGTCGTCATTCGAAACCCCTTCTTCGACGGCTTCTATCGTGAGAAACTCCCGAGCCCGACATTCGGCACGGGCGGACTGCTCTGGGCCTCCCTCACGCTCGCCCTGCTCACCCTTCCCGTGGTGATCGTCGCGACCGAGGAGGCCCTCGCCGCCGTGCCCTCCTCCATGCGACAGGGCAGCTACGCCTGCGGGGCCAGCAAGTGGCAGACGATCCGGCGGATCGTCCTGCCGCGTGCCATGCCCGGCATCATGACCGGGGCCATCCTCGCCATGGCCCGCGGCGCAGGCGAGGTCGCCCCCCTCATGCTCGTCGGTGCCGTCAAGCTCGCCCCCGAGCTGCCCATCGATGGTGTCTTCCCCTTCATCCACGCCGAGCGGAGTTTCATGCACCTGGGCTTCCACATCTACGACCTGGGCTTCCAGTCCCAGAACTCCGAGGCCGCCAAGCCCATGGTCTACACGACCACGCTCCTGCTCATCGCCCTCATCGTCATCCTGAATCTCTCGGCCATCGCCCTGCGGGCGCGCCTGCGCCGCAGGTTCAAGGATCAGCAGTTCTGACCACGGATCCCACCCATGAGCCACGCACACGCCACGCCTGCCCAGACCCTGATCGGAGCCGCCGCCTCGCTCGCGCCCGTCGCGACCGACGAGTCGGGGCGGGGACGCCTCGAGCAGATCGCCCGGGGCAGGGCCGTGACGACGGTCGTCCATCCCGAACTCGCCGACGAGGACCATGTCCTGAGGATCCGCAACTTCGAGCTGTGGTACGGCAAGGCCCAGGCCCTCCACGACATCTCCATGGACATTCCGCGCGGCAAGGTCACCGCGCTCATCGGCCCGTCCGGGTGCGGCAAGTCCACCCTGCTGCGAAGCGTCAACCGCCTCAACGACCTGATCGATTCCGTCACCATCAGGGGCGACATGACCCTCAACGACGACTCTATCTACGATCCGCGCGTCGATGTCATCGAGCTGCGCAAGCGCATGGGCATGGTCTTCCAGAAGTCCAATCCCTTCCCCATGAGCATCTTCGAGAATGTCGTCTACGCCCTGCGCATCGACGGCATCCGTGATCGGAAGCTGCTGCGGGAGGTCTGCGAGAAGTCCCTGCGCGGGGCGGCCCTCTGGGACGAGGTCAAGGACCGCCTGCACGAGTCGGCGCTGGGGCTGTCGGGCGGGCAGCAGCAGCGCCTGTGCATCGCGCGGGCCATCGCCGCCGAGCCCGAGGTCCTGCTTATGGATGAGCCGTGCAGTGCCCTGGACCCCATCGCGACCGGGCGCATCGAGGATCTCATCCGCGAGCTCGCCGGCTCGTACACGATCCTGATCGTGACGCACAACATGCAGCAGGCCGCCCGTGTCAGCGACTACTGCGCGTTCATGTACCTTGGGCGGCTCGTCGAGTACGGGCCGACCGAGAAGATGTTCCAGAAGCCGGAACTGCCCGAGACCGAGGACTACATTACCGGGCGATTCGGCTGACGGACCCGGGCGTCGGGTCCGACCGGGGCCGGTCCCCGGCGCTACGATCGGCCCGATGAGCACGCAGGAGCAGCACACGCCGACGATCGCGGTGATCGTCAGCCGATACCACGCGTCGGTGACGGACCGCCTGCTGGACGGTGCGGTCGACGCGTACCAAGCCCGCTTCGACGGTGAGGTGGCGGTGATCGATGCGCCCGGGGCGTTCGAGCTGCCCCTGCTGTGCGCCTCGGCGTGCCAGAGCGGGCTGTACGACGCGGTCGTCTGTCTGGGGTGTGTGATCAAGGGTGAGACCCCGCACAACGAGCACATCGCGCGGGCCGTGAGCGACACGCTGTGCCGCCTGAGCGCGGAGTTGATCGTGCCGATCGGGTTCGGGGTGCTGACCTGCGACACGCTCGATCAGGCTCTTGCGCGTGCCGGCGGCGAGTGCGGGAACAAGGGTGCCGAGGCGATGGGCGCGGTGCTGGACAGCCTGGCGTCGCTGGAGGCGATCGGCGAGGCGATCGAGGCGGGCGACGGGCGTGCGGTGCGCAGGACGCTGGTGCGTCAGATCGCCAAGCTCGGGCCGGGGCACGCGGGGGGCGGGGCCTCATGACGCGGGCGAGGCGGATCCGCCGTCTGGCGTTCCAGGCGTTGTACCAGATCGATGCGCGCGGCGGGGACGAGGAGATCCTGCTGGGCGAGGACGGCGAGCGGGTGGACGCGCGGGATCGCGAGGAGGCGTTGGCGCTGGCGCGCGGGGCGTGGGCGCGGCGGGCGGAGGCCGACGCGGAGTTCTCGGCCCTTGCGCCGGCGTGGCCCGTGCATCGGCAGGCCCCGGTGGACCGTGCGATTCTGCGGCTGGCGCACTTCGAGATGACGAGCGGGCGTGTGAATCCGAAGATCGCGGTCAACGAGGCGGTGGAGCTGGCCAAGGCGTTCAGCACGGAGAGGTCTCCTGCGTTCATCAACGGACTTCTGGACAAGGTGCTGCGGCGTCTTCGTCAGGAGGCGGCGGGCGCGGGCAGCGAGGAGCGTGCCTGATGGGTCTGTTTCGTGCCACGGTGGGGAAGTTGCGCAAGGGGCTTGCGCGGACGCGTGAGGCGCTGGGCGGGTCGCTGCGTGGGCTGCTGACGGGACGGCGGCTGGACGAGGCGCTGATCAAGGACTTGGAGCGGCGTCTGATCGAGTCGGATGTCGGGGTTCGGGCGACGCGCCGGCTGATCGAGCGGGTTCGCGAGGACTTCCGGCGGGGCGTGCTGACGCAGGGCGACGAGGTGCTGTCGCACTTGCGGCGTGAGCTGGTGGCGATGTGGCCCGAGGCGGATCGCAGCCTGCGGATGAATCCGGACGGGGTGACGGTCATCCTGGTGACGGGGATCAACGGGGTCGGCAAGACGACGAGCATCGCCAAGTTGTGCAAGGCGTTGCGGGACGAGGGGCACAGCGTGCTGTTGGGCGCGTGTGATACCTTCCGGGCCGGGGCGGTGCGGCAGCTGGAGATCTGGGCGGAGCGTTTGGGCGTGGATGTCGTCAAGGGGCAGCAGGGGGGCGATCCGGCGGCGGTGGCGTTCGACGCGTGCAGCGCGGCGGTGGCGCGTGGGGTGGATGTGCTGATCCTGGATACGGCCGGGCGGCTGCACACGCAGGACCCCCTGATGCGCCAGCTGGAGAAGATCACCAAGGTGGTGGGCAGGCAGATCGAGGGGGCACCCCACGAGGTGCTGCTGGTGCTGGACGCGACGAGCGGGCAGAATGCGCTGCGCCAGGCCGAGGAGTTTTCGAAGGCGGCGGGCGTGACGGGGATCTTCCTGGCGAAACTGGACGGGACGGCACGCGGGGGGATCGTGGTGGCGATCCGTGAGTCGGTGGACATTCCCGTCAAGTTCGTGGGGATCGGTGAGACGCCCGAGGATGTCGAGGCGTTCGAGCCCGAGGCGTTCGTCGAGGCCCTGCTGGGCGATTGAACCCGGGACGGGCGGTCGGAAGGCGCGATGCGCAGGAGTTGCGAGGCGGCCTTGCGGGCGGTCTCGGCGCGTCTGCGGCGTTCGGCGGGCGGGGCGCCCTCGTCGATGGGGTTGGTGGCGATGTGCGCCAGACGGGCCAGGGTCTGCGGGCGGGCGCAGGCGGCGACGACGCGGGCGCGCTCCTCGCTGATGCGGGCCAGGGCCTGAAGGGCGCCGGCGATGCGCGGGGATGCGAGCCAGGCGTCGAGCTGGGCGATGCTCAGCCCGTGGATGTCGAGCAGGTCGAAGATGGTGAGGGTTCCCTCGGCGTAGTCGCGCAGGAGCTGGGACTCGTCGAGGTCGTCCGGCAGGTCGTGGGCGTTCTCGTGGGGGTGGTCGTTGGGGGCGGATTCGGTGGCGTTGCGGCTCGTCTGTGCGGGGGCGTGTGCGTGGGTGTCGGGCTCGGTCATGGCCAATTGTTCGGCGGGTGTGGTGCGGTGTCGGCGGCTGGTGGGCGCATGACCACGAGATTGCGCACGGTCGTGGGCGGTCGCGTGTGCGATGGCGCACACGGACGGAGATGGTGTGTGGGTGTCTGCCCGGGACCCGGGGTGCTCGTGGTGTGGGTGGGGGATGGACAGGGGTTGTAGGATGGTGTGATGTCTCGGGTGATGCGGGCGGTGGCGCCCTATCTGCATCTGGCGCGGGTGACGACGGCGTTTGCCGCGGTGGGGAATGTGTGGCTCGTGATTCTGTGGTCTCGTGCGATGGCCGCGCACGATGCGGGCGGTGCGGCGCTGGTCGATCGCCCGTTGTGGCTGCTGCTCGTTGGTGGTGCGGCGTGCGGGCTCGGGCTGTATGCGTTTGGTGCGAGTCTGAACGATGTGCTCGATGCGCGTCAGGACCGTGCGTTCGGGCGTGCGCGGCCTGTGGCGAGCGGGCTTGTCAGTGGTGGTGGCGGGCTCGCGGCGGTGGTGGGA
>WGEO01000070.1 GCA_015492715.1 Phycisphaerales bacterium
ACTGGAAGCCCGTATCGGCGCCGGTCAGCCCGGCGACATCGATGCTCGTGCCCCCGCCCGAGCCGGCGTACAGCGCCCGAATGCCGTCCATGTCGAGCCCGGCAAAGTCCATCGCCGTCAGCGCCGGATCGACCGGACGCGTGAAATCCGTCGGCACGGTCCCCGGCTCCGTGTCGAACGGGCCGGCGTCGAGATAGCCCATGGCCGGCGCAAAGCCTTCCGTGAACATCCCGGCATCGACCCAGTTCACGCCGTCGACGCTGAGTTCCAGGCGGGCCTCGTCGAGCCCGAACATCGCGGCATCGCTGCCGACCACGCCATCCGGGAACGAACTGTCTACGAAGCCGCCGTTGCCGAAGATGATCAGGTCGACCCCGAAGAGATGCCCCGGATCGTCCCGGATCGCGCGATCGAAGCGCAGGGTGAGGTGCCCACCCTCGCCGATGGAAACGATCTCGTCCGTCCCGAACGCGGGGTTGAAGGGGCTGACGACACTCGGAAACCCCGCCAGTTCCCCCGTGAATCGCTCGGGCTCGCCCAATGCCGTGCTCGGGTCATCGAACCCGGGCGTCCCCGTCGTGCCCGCATCGAAACTGACGACCTCGACGGCCCAGGGGACCGTGGTCTGTGCTCCTGCTCCCGATGCGATGAATCCTCCAACCAGTACAACCGAACCGCAACGACTCCAATCTCTCATCGGTCCTCCGAACCGCCCGCCGACCCTCGCGCGGCCAACGGGCAACAACGAAGCGACCCCGCGCTGGCAGTTCAGGAGCAAGATGTCCCGTGAATCCCGAGAATCAAGCCTGCCGACACCCCATGCGCGAGGGCTTCCGACACTCGTGCAGTTGGCAGGTCTTCCGGCTCCGGGCTCGGCGTGGGTCAGGCCTTCCCGCCCGCTGCTGCGAGCAGTGGCCCCGAGGCCTCGGGCAAACCCGTCCTCGGCGTGACCTCGCGTCTGCACCCGTTACGGCGGCGCGTCCGCGGCGGCTTTTCACCGCACTTCCCTTTTCACCCCGCGAACTCCGATATGTCCGCGAGGCACCAACTGCGAGTATCAGACTACCGGACCGGGCAGCCCTGTCAATGGGGATTCACCCTTCTGCCCGCAAAAAAAGATGTGCCGCCGGAAGCACACGGGCCCGCGATCCATTGTGCACGCAATAGCGATAGCCGCTCCACATCGCCCCACAGCCGAACGCACCGTCTGCCCGCAGGGCATAGAGCGTGATGTTGAACGCTGGCCGGCTCTGATCGTCGAGGAGCCGGGGCGCCTTTGTCAGACGCGCAACGCGTTGCAGCACACGGAGACACGCATCGGTCGGGTCCAGTCCCCGCTCCATCTGACGCACGACATCGAACGAGGCGCAGGTGTCCAGAGCGCTCTCGCCCCGCCCCGTGCAGCCGGCGCTTCCGACGCCATCTTCCAGATAGATCCCCGCCCCGCACAGGGGCGAATCACCCACTCGACCCGGATGCTTGAAACTCAGGCCGCTGGTGGTCGTGCAGGCCGCGAGGTGCCCGTCATCGTCGCATATCGACAGGTGGATCGTGCCCGTGGTGGTCTCGAACCCGGCGGGCCCGGCACCGTGGGTGTCGCCCAGTTCCCAGCGGTCCTCGTCGCTCAGGCGTTTGCCGTCCTGCCCGCCCCGCCAGCGATTCCATGCCTCGCGGGCGCGATCCGTGAGCAGGTCTTCCTCGGTGAAACCGTGAGCCTTTGCGAATGCCAGTGCGCCCTCGCCGGCGAGCAGCGAATGCGGGCTGTGGCACATGACCACCAGCGCAACCCTCGACGCGTGCCGGATGCCTCGAAGAGCGCCGACCGCACCCACGCCGTGCGTAGCGCTGTCCATCACGCAGGCGTCGCACTCGACGACGCCCTCGGCGTTGGGCAGCCCGCCGAAGCCGACGCTGACATCGGAGGGATCGTCCTCGGCGACCATCACACCCTCGACGGCGGCATCGACGAGGGGTCGCCCCTTCCCGCGTGCGACGGTCGCACGGCGCACGGCCTCGCGTCCGTTGCCGCTGGCGATCGCGCATGGACCGCGATGATCCCGCCCGAGGGCGATGGCCTCATCGAGGGCGATATCGTCCATCTCGGGCTTGAGTGGATCGCTGCTCATGAGCGCATGCTACTCGAAGAGCGGCATGCACTTCTCCAGACGCGTGCCCTCGCTGGTGGTGACGGCGAACGAGCGATCGCCGCGCATGACCGCCGAGCCGTAGGCGCCATCCTTGCGAAGGGCGTACAGCACGACATTGAAGTTGGGCTCGCCGCGCTCGTTGAGCAGGCGCTTCTGCTTCGTTCGGTCCGCGATCCGCTTCATGACCTTCAGGCAGGCCTCGGTCGGGCTCAGGCCGTTCTCCATCTCGCGCACGACGCTGAAGGCCCCGCAGTTCTGGATGACGGCCTCGCCTCTGCCCGTGGCGCCGGCCGCCCCGACGGCGTTGTCGCAGAACATCCCGGCACCGACGATGGGACTGTCGCCCACACGCCCGGGGATCTTGTAGCTCAGCCCGCTCGTGGTCGTCACGCTCGCAAGGTCTCCCGCCTCGTTGACGCCCGAGCAGTTGATCGTGCCATAGGTGTACGGGATCTCGCGGGCGGCCCCCTCCTGCTGGATCTGGAAGTCCATCTGGTCGTAGTCCAGCCAGTCGTCGTTGGGGTTCGCGTTGTACTTCCACCGCAGCCATGCCTCGCGGGCGCGATCCGTCAGCAGGTTTTCCTCCTTGAATCCATGGGCCAGGGCGAACCGCTTAGCGCCCTCGCCCACGATCAGCACATGATCGGTCCGCTTGAGCACGAGCAGGGCGACACTCGCCGGGTTCTTGATGTTCTCGATCGCGGCGACGGCGCCAGCCTTGTGCGTCGGGCCGTGCATGACGCTCGCGTCCAGTTGGACCACGCCGTCTTCGTTGGGCAGCCCGCCATAGCCCACGCTCATGTCGTTGGGATCACTCTCGACGGTGTTGACGCCCGCCACGACGGCATCGACCGGATCATGGCCGTCCATGATCATCTGGTAGGCCCTGCTGGTTGCGGGTCGGCCATTGCCGCTGGCGATGACGGCGGGCCCGCGATGATCGTCGCCCGGGGCGAGGCTGCGCGAGGCACCCGCCCGTCGCCCGTGTGCCCAAGCCGCCCCGGCGCACGCGCCGGCCATGCCCAGAAACGCCCGTCGCTTGATGTGGTCCATGGCCGAGAGTATGCCGATTCTGCGCGATGTGTCATCCGCTGGAACGCTCGCCCAGACGAGCGACCGCCCCGAACACACGCAGGGCACGCTCCGTGCTCGCCGCGACCCGGCGGGCCTGATCGTGCACCGCTCGAACCTCGTCGCGCACGGGTTGGGCGACCATCTCGGAGATGCGCGTCCGCAATCGGGCCGGTGCTCGTGCCGCCTGAGCCTCGATCTCCTGCGAGAGCATGGCGACGACCGCCAGGCCCGTGCTCGCATTCCCCCGGGGATGCGTGGGCACGAGGACCCCCAGCAGGCCCGCGATCGCAAGGCATGCCGCCAGCGCCACAGGCCCGCCCCACACCATCCGCCTGCGCGGGCGTTGCGGGAGTGCCTCGATGCGAGCCAGCACGCGGTCCCGGAGGTCCGGGCTCGGCGTCTCGAACCGCTCTGGCCCACCGGTCAATGCCGCCCGCAGGCGGGCATCGGTTGCATCGTCATGCCCATTCATGGTCCACACTCCGCGAATCGGACGCCCGTATCGCACTGGACGGGCACATCGTCCAGCAGTTCCCGCCCGAACTCCTCGATCAGGCGCTTCCTGATTCTGTGCAGCCGCACACGCACCGCCCCGGCGTTCATGCCCAGCACGCGGGCGATCTGTGCTGGCGTCAGGTCCTCGACATAGCGGAGCCACAGCATCGTGGATGCGTCCACACCCAGGCGGTCCATGATCCGCGCCCACAGGCCGGATTGCTCGCCGGCACGGCGCTCGACGGACGATTCCTCGCCCGTATGCGCACGCTCGTGTCGCAGGCGCACACGCCGGGCACGCGCGATCGAGCTGGCCCGTCGGGCCTGGATCGTCATCAGCCAGGTCCCGAACGGTCGCCCCGGGTCGTACCGCCCGAGGCTCTTCCACGCGGCAAGGAACGCGTCCTGCACGGCGTCCTCGGCCTCCTGCGCACTGAGCCCGAACCGTCGTGCGAAGCGATAGCAGCGACCTTCGTAGCGCTCCACCAGTTCCGCAAAGGCGGACGAGGAGCCCGACGCGGACAGGCACGCCAACTCCTCGTCCGACCTGTTGACCTGCGTGCTCACGCGCGCAGTCCTCCTCTATTCGGCGTGCTCGATCAGGTCCATCGCATCATCCACATCCACCTCCAGCAAAGCCTGCACGATGTTCCCATCTCGCTCGATCACGAAGCCCCGCAGGAGACGCGCGACCCGCTGCAGGTCGCGATCTCGCCCCTCGTCCAGGGACTGGGCCAGCTGCACCATCGCGATCAGGCCCAGGCCGACCTGCTCGAGCCTCTCCGCGTCCTCGTCGTCGCCCATGCGGATCAGGCAGCGGGCGAAGACCTCACCGTCGCGCTCGCCCACCTCACCATACACGGTTCGCACCATATCTCGCAGCGACTCGGGCACATCGTCGGGATCCATGGGCACGGCACCCAGATCGGGAATGAGCATCTGCGCGAAGGCACCCTCGCGGGCCTCGATCCGGGCCAGACCGTGCATGTCGCCCATCGCCTCGTGCTCGCCTTCCAGGGTCTTGCCGGCGATCGCGACGAGCCGGCGATGCGGGCTCAGCGCGACGCGATAGCCGCCGTGATCCTCGCGGACGAGCGCATGCACACGCTCCCCATCGATCCGGAAACTGTGCAGCAGCCCCCCGAACCGCTCGACGACATCGAGGTCGATCTCGTCTCCATACTCCTCCAGCCGGCCCATGGTCTCTTCCAGGGCGTCGCTGACACTGGCGTAAATGACGACTTCGTCCTCCTCGTCGCCCATCAGACAGATGGTCACATCGCGCAGGTCGTGCAGCGGATCGATCCCCAACTCCCGCTCGACCTCCTCGAGTTGGCGCAGGTCGTCCCCCGCCTCATCGAGGATCATTTCTCCCACCTCGCTGTCCACCAGCCGCTCGACATCGACATGGATCACGACGGAACTGTCCGCGGGCACCTCATCCACCCGGATCGGCCCCGCCACGCCCGTCGATGCAACCAGCCCCCCCAGCAGCACGCCGGTCGTTCCTCTGCTCATCCAACGCATCGTCACACTCCCTTCTGCAGGGGGCGATCTCCGGATCTCGCCCGCTGTGCCTTCGCACGCGAGCCATGCAGCGTTACACCGATCGGGGGCAGGACGATTTCATTCGTCGGGCCCTGGCCCCTTCCAGCTCCCGCCGAGAAAGTCCGAGAACCGGCTTGCCGCGACTATCTTCGACCGAACCCGGGTCGATACACGCTTCGAGGATGGTCATTACAACACGAGCGTCTGCCGCATATTCACGGAAACCCGCTCGTGTTCTACCCAGCCGGACGGGCGCTGCTATGTCTTCTTCAGATACATGGGCGGGCTGGAGGAGCCTCCGGGCGCGATCACGAGCAGGCCGTTCTCGATCCGTGCGGTGACGGCGGCGCCACCATCTTCCGGGGTCATGCGATACCCACCCTCGACCTTCTCCCATGTGCCGGTCATCGAGAACTGGCGGGGTCCCATGGCCCCGCTGAGGGTAAAGGTCTTGTCTCCGCGCATCTCGAGCGTGATGTTGGCCGACTCGAACATGGATTTCATCATGCTCCTGGCCATCTCGGCGCCCATGCCGCTCTCACCCGCCATCATCTCCTCGGCCCGGGCGAGGGTCTTGTCGACATCCAGTTTCCAGGTCCCAGTCACGGCATCGCCGCACCCGACCAGCACCAGCCCGAGGATCGCCACGACCAGTCCTCTCAGCACGCTCATGATCCGCCCCTTCGCCTCTCATAGACACACATGGAAAACGCGTGCTCGTGCCGATCGTCGCGCTCGTGTCGATCCATCCGCACCAGCTCCCATTCGTCCCAATCCACCGGCGGGAAGAAGGTATCGCCCTCGACCGTGGCGTGTACGCGGCTCAGATAGAGACGGTCGCAACGCCGCATGCCCTCCTCGTAGAGGCGGGCCCCGCCGATGATGAAGACCTCCTCGCCCCCCTCGCACCGGCGGGCGACCTCGATGGCCTCGTGAAGGGATCGTGCCACCCGCACGCCCTCTTCTGCGTCCATCGTCGTGCTCACGACGATGTTGGTCCTGCCCGCCAGCGGGCCTCCGTTGGAGCGGTAGGTGCGGCGCCCCATGATGACCGGATGCCCCATGGTCGTGCGCCGAAACCAGCGCATGTCGTCGGGCAGACGCCAGGGCAGATCGCCGCCGCGCCCGATCACGCCGTTCTCGCTGACTGCGGCGATCATGCTCAGGACCATGCGAGACTGTACGGGCCCGCCGGGGGGCGCGTCGTCTACACGGCGACGGGCGCGCGGATCGCCGGGTGCGGGTCGTAGCCCTCGACCACGATGTCGTCGAACCCGAACGCGAACAGATCCGTGATATCCGGATTCAGGCGCAGATGGGGCAGGGGGCGGGGCTCGCGCCGGATCTGCTCGCGCACCTGCTCGATATGGTTCTCGTAGATGTGCGCATCACCCAGCACATGGATGAACTCGCCCGCCTCCAGGCCCGTCACCTGGGCGATCATGTGCGTCAGCAGGGCGTAACTGGCGATGTTGAAGGGCACCCCCAGAAACAGATCCGCGCTGCGCTGGTACAACTGGCAACTCAGACGCCCGCAGGCCACATGGAACTGGAACAGGCAGTGGCACGGCGGGAGCGCCATCTTCTCCAGTTCCCCGACATTCCACGCGCTGACCACGAGGCGCCGCGAGGTCGGATTCTCGCGGATCTCGCGCACGACCCCGGCGATCTGATCCACCGTGCGCCCATCGCCCCCGCGCCACGACCGCCACTGGGCGCCGTAGATCGGCCCGAGGTCGCCCCGCTCGTCCGCCCACTCGTCCCAGATGGTCACGCCGTGCTTGTGCAACCAGCCGATGTTCGTGTCGCCGCGCAGGAACCAGAGCAGCTCACCGATCACACTGCGCAGATGGATTTTCTTCGTCGTCACGAGGGGAAACCCCCGCGACAGATCGAAGCGCATCACCTCGCCGAAGACCCCCCGGGTGCCCGTGCCCGTGCGATCGTCGCGGGGGATCCCCTGCTCGAGCACCCGCCGCAGCAGATCCAGATACTGACGCATGCCGCCCCTCCGTGGACGGCCCAGCGTAGGAGCACCGCGCCTCGTGCGAGACGATCCGACATGAACTCCACGCTCGGGCGTCCGGGCTCAGACGGCGACCGAGCCGGCCGAGACCATCGCCGGCACACTCAGCACGAGCACCTCCCCATGCACCGTCGAGGGATACACGCCCTCGACGCACGGAGAGGCGAGCCCATCGAGTCCATGCGGGCTGATCTCCTCGTCGCTGAACTCACCCATCGCACGCACCTTGTCGACGACCAGCGCGAACCGCTCGCCGTCCTGCTCGATCACGATCAGGATGTCCCGCCGATTGGCCTCGACCCCTCTGAGCAGGGAGGAAAACAACTGACGCATCGAGCCCAACTGCGTGTCCCAGGTCCGCTGGATGAGCGCCTGGGCCTCGTCCTTCTGCCCCGCCTCCACCAGCCCGAGTGCCTCCTGCGCGATCGCATGAATCCGCTTGTGGGGCTCATCGAACGAGCGCAGGATGTACTCGAGTTCGACATCGCCGCCCGTCATCCGGATCCGACGATCCTCGCTCGCCATCAATGCGTCATACCACTTTCCGAAGGCGCACTTGTGCGGGTTCGTCGCCTTGGTGAACGCACACTCCTCCTCACAGCAACGGCGGAGTTCCTCCAGCCAGGCCACATGATCCTGCTCGCGGGCGGCCAGCGTGTCCTTCAACTCCTGCAGCGATTCCTCGAACGACGGCATGCCCAGCAGGGTGCGCCCGTCCACGATGCAGATGACGCTCCCTCGATGCTCGAAGACACCCCGCACCGAGGGAGGCGCCCCGACGAGAGAGCGGGGCGACACACTCTTGTAGTCCATCATGTGGACGACGCTCGCCGCATCCAGCGCATACGCCTGCCCATCGATCTCGACAATGACCCATCGTCCCGAGTGCATGATCCGGCCTCTCCGATTGTGGCTGTGCCCGTCTCTATCGGAACCACGAGAAGACGACTCCATCCACATCGGGAAACCACGCCATGCGAAGCATCCCGCATGCCCGAAACGCGCCCGCCAGCCGTGGACTTACCGGACCTCCCGCTCCATCCAGTTCTCGATCGCCCCCAGAGCACTTCCCAGGGCCGCAGAGGGCTCGCCGTCGGCGGGAAACGGGTTGGGTGTGCAGAGCACATGATCCGCACTCGGGATGATGACCAGGCGTGCGCGATCCCCTGCAGCCTCGGCGATCTCCTGCGCACACAGCACGGGCACCGTCGGATCGTCCTCGCCGTGGATCACGAGGATCGGGCAGGCGATCCGCCGGACATGCGCGAGCACATCGTGGGCGTGCGGATGCTCCAGTTGCTCGCGAAGCCAGGCAGCGTCGATCCGAAGGGTCTGCCCGGTCCGATTGCTCCGCACCTCCGTGAACCCCTGCTCGAGTAGGCGGCGTTTCGTCGGATCGTCCCACATGCAGGTCTTCGATGGAGCCGCGATCGAAACGATGCCCGCGGGCAGAGGAGGCATACCTCGTTCGAACCGACGGCCGGCGCAGAACAGGACATCGACCCCGCCCCGGCTGTGCCCGATCAGCAGCAGACGCCCGTCGCCCAGCGCCCCGCCGGGCAGCTCGCCACGAACGAGCGACTCGATGATCCGGTCGAGGTCCTCCTGATGCTTCATCCAGGTATCGCATTCGAACAGATCGGGGCGTTCGAAGGTCTCGATCCGGCGCGTCATCCCGCTGTGCGAGAAGTTGAAGCGATGGGCAACGAACCCCCGCTCGCACAGGAACCGTGCGACGGCAGGGAACATCCCGTAGTCCTTGTAGCCCAGGAATCCGTGCGCGATGATCGCGACGCCGCGAGTTGGCCCATCAGGAACATGCGCCGTCCCCAGGATGGCCTGCCCGTCTGCGCCCGCGATCTCCCAGTCGATCATGGCGCGATCGTATGCGCGATGCTCAGGCGTCCTGCGTCGTCGTATCGGCGTCCTCGAGGCTCACCAGCCCGCAGCGGATGGCGATGCGCGCAAGTTCCACACGATTGCTCACACCCAACTTGTTGCCCAGACTCACCCGGTGCCACTCGACCGTTTTGACCGAGCGATGCAGGCGGTCGGCGATCTCGGCGGTCGTGAGACCCTCGGCGATCAGGCGGAGCACCTCCATCTCGCGCGAGGTCAGCCGCTTCAGGGGGCCCAGGTCGTCGTGGCGGGCCCGGCGAACCTCGACGCCGTCGTCGCCGGCACGCCGACGGGCGGGCACATGCACCATGAGCACCCTGCGCTCGCCGTCGCCGTCGATGGGGCGCATGATCGTGCGCCGATAGACGCCCCTGGTCATGCCCTCGATGGCGACGACCTCGCCGCGCTCGACGACCTCGCGGATGAGGTCCAGACGCTCACGGGCGTAGTCGGCGTCGCACAACTCCTCCATCCGGCGCCCGACCATCTGGCTCGGGCTGCTCAGGCCGACATGGCGAGCCGCCTGCGAGTTGGCAAAGACGACGGCACCGTCTGGATTGACGACGACCACGGGGCGCTCGGAATCCTCGACGAGCGCCTGCCACGCGGGATCCCCCATCATGGCACCTTCTGCATACCCGCCAGCCGTGTCCTGATTCAGCATGTCTTCGCTCCTGCCTGCGTGCGGAGCCGCGACGGCAATACCCCATGCCCGCCAAGATCCACGAATCCTGCACCCCGCGCTCGGCTCCAACCAGAATCGGCGTGGTCGGTTGCACGCTGACCACTGGAACCGATGCTAGCAGCATCTTCCCCCTGCACGCAAGGGAATCCGCTGGGCAAAGATATGAACAGCGATTATCGGATCCCGTTCGGGTCACTTTCCGGTAGTCTCGCCCCATGATCATGGCCTCCTGCCGGATTGAAACGCCCCTGGGCGTGCTGATCGCCCGCGCCGAAGACGACGCGATCGTGTCGCTGTCGTTTCTTGGGGGCGCCCCCCCACCGCCCGCCGACGATCGATCTCCCGTGCTGGACCTGCTCGAGAACGAACTGGCGGCCTACTTCGCCGGCTCGCTCCGCGAGTTTCGCACACCCCTTGCCCCGCGGGGCACGCCGTTCCAGCGACGGGTCTGGGACGCCCTGCGGACGATTCCGTATGGACAGACGCGCTCGTATGCCCGGATCGCCCACCAGATCGGCTGCCCCAGCGGACAGCGGGCTGTCGGACAGGCCAACCACCGAAACCCGATCCCGATCCTGATCCCCTGCCATCGGGTGATCGATGCCCAGGGGCGGCTGCACGGCTACGGGGGCGGGTTGTGGCGCAAGCGCCTTCTGCTGGAACTCGAAGGCTCGCTGCAGCCGACATCGCCCGTGCCCATAGGTTGATCTGTCTCGATATCTCACGAAATCTCATGAATGAACTGGAGGAACCCGTGCGCCTGATGCTCGTCGCCGTCGTCGTTCTGCTCTCGGCCTGCACCTCGCTGCCGCGTGAAGAGGCCCGTCTGGCGCGCGGGCACATCGTGGTGCCGGATCTGCCCGTCTCGATCTTCGCGGGCGACGGCGGCTCGGCGTCGTATCTGGAGATGCTGGACGCGTGCGCGCGCGCCGATGTGGTCATCGTGGGCGAGACGCACGGGCACGAGGTGGGCCTTGCGCTGGCCGCCGATCTGTTCGAGGACCTGCTGCAGAGCTCGGAGAGAGCTGCCCTGAGCATGGAGTTCTACGAGCGGGACCAGCAGGTCGCACTGGACGACTATCTGAAGGGGGTTACGGATCGCGAGCAGTTCGAGAAGGCGGCCGGTCGTCGTGAGGGGAACGATCCATCCGGACATCGCCGGATGATCGAGGCCGCCCGCGAGGCAGGGGTCTCCGTCATCGCAGCCAACGCACCGCGTCGGTATGTGTCGCTGGCACGCCAAGAGGGTTACGGGCGTCTGCGGATGCTGACCGCCGAGCAGCAGCGTCTGTTCGTGATCCCGTGGCGGATGCCCGAGGGGCGATATCGTGAGGACTTCTTCGACCTGATGGGAGGGATGTTCGCCGACGGGTCGCACGGCGAGTCGGATGTGCCCGTCGAGGAACGCGTCGAGGCGATCTTCCGGAGCCAGTCGCTCTGGGATGCGACCATGGCGGACTCGATTGCGAGCGTGCTGGGCGCCCATCGCCCGATCGTGCATGTGGTCGGGCGATTCCACAGCGACTTCGGGGGGGGCACGGTGCAGTTGTTGCGGGACCTCGCTCCCCGTGCAGAGATTGTCACGATCTCGATGATCGACTCGGGCGATGAGGCCGTCGCGTCCCTGCGCGAGGAAGATATCGGCCGCGCCGATTTCGTGGTCTATGCCCAGAGCCCGCAGGACGACGAGCACGCGGAGGAAGCGGCAGATCAGGAGGAAGCAGAGGCGGGCCAGATGTCGCGGGTGACGAGTTCGACGGAGTTGCCCGCGGGGTCGCGCAGGTAGATCGAGTGCCCGGTGGGGTCCCAAGCGACCTCCTGCTCGATCGGGCAGGCGTGGCGGGCGAGGCGCGGGCGCCAGGCGTCGAGATCCTGTGGAGCGATCCGGAATGCGATGTGTCCGCTGCCCTCACCGCCGTGGCTGGTCACGGGGCGTCCGGGGCGGGATGACTGGCGGGGATCAAAGACGATCAGGACCCGGCTGTCGCTGATGCGGAAGGTCGATATCGGAC
>WGEO01000071.1 GCA_015492715.1 Phycisphaerales bacterium
GAGTGCGCCTGACGGGGGCGGGGCTTGGCGGGTGCTGCATCGCGCTGGTGCGTGATAGCGATGTCGATCGCGTGTGCGAGGCCATCGCGCAGGATTTCGAGCGCAGATTCGACGAGCGTCCCGGGTTTCTCCGTGTGCGGGCGAGCGGGGGCGTGTGCGAGTTCGATGGCAGCGGACGACGGCTACCGTAGTCGTGGCGGCCCGAGCGGATCCGTCCGAGCGGTTGCTGCGGGGAATGTTCATGGGTGAGAGCGACCGTGCAGAGGCGGCTTCCGGCACGCCGGCGATGCGGTTCACCCTGCGCGAGTTCGCGGGCGGCCTCGGTGACTTGGGGACCTTCCTGCCGATCGCGGCGGCGCTGAGCGCGGTCAATCACATGAATATCGCGTTGATCTTCGTCTTCGCGGGGCTGATGAACATCGCGTCCGGGTTGGTGTTTCGCCTGCCGGTGCCCGTGCAGCCCATGAAGGCGATCGCGGCGGTCGCGATCGCCGAGGCGATGACGCCGGGGGCGATCGGCGCGGCGGGGATGACCATGGGCGTGGTCATGACGGTGCTCGCGCTGGTGGGGCTCGTGGACTGGATCGACCGTGTGGTGCCGCGGGCGATCATCCGGGGCATCCAGGCGGGGATCGGCGCGAAGTTGATCGTGCGGAGCTCGCAGTGGATCTTCGACCTGCCCCCAACGGGCATGGACAGCGTGCTCGTAGCGCTGATCGCGGTCGTACTGCTCGTCGTGCTGCGACGGGGGCGGATCCCTGCCCTGCTGCTCGTGTTCACGGGCGGTGTCGTGATCGCGTGGCTTCGAGCGGGCGAGGCGGCCGGCGCCGGCGACGCCATCACTTTGGGCGTTGTGGTTCCGTCGGGGCAGGAGTGGTGGCTCGGCCTGACGCGTGGGGCCCTGCCGCAACTGCCGCTGACGATGCTGAACTCGGTGCTGGCGGTGTGCACGCTGAGCGCGGATCTGTTTCCGCGCCGTCCGATCCGCCCGCGCACGATGTCGCTGTCGGTCGGGCTAATGAACCTCGTGTGCGTGCCGTTCGGGGGTATGCCGATGTGTCATGGAGCGGGGGGGCTGGCCGCCCAGTACCGGTTCGGGGCACGCACGGCGGGCAGTGTCGTGATGCTTGGTGTGTGCAAGATCGCCGTGGGTGTTGGGTTCGCGGGCATGCTCGGATCGCTCGTTGCGGCGTATCCCCGCTCGCTGCTGGCTGCGATGCTCGTGCTGGCGGGCGTGACGCTCATGCGTCCGGCCCGGGAGAGCCTGCGTGCGGGTTCCGAGGCGGCGGTGATGCTGGCAACGGGCGCTGCGATCGTCCTCATCGGGACGCTCGAGGGGTTCGTGCTGGGGTGTCTGATCTGCGCGATCCTCGCCATGACGGCCCGGGCGAGGGGTGCAGGAAAGTGAGCCTGTACGGGGCCGCCCGCGCCCGCCTCAGCCCTCCAAGAGATACGCGAAGATGATCGGCGCAACGATCGTCGCGTCGGACTCGATCACGAAGCGGGGCGTGTCGGCGTCGATCTTCTCCCAGGTGATCTTCTCGTTGGGCACGGCCCCGCTATAGGAACCGTAACTCGTCGTGCTGTCGCTGATCTGGCAGAAGTAGGACCAGAGCGGCGCGTCCTCGTGCAGGTCCTGACGGATCATCGGCACGACGCAGATCGGGAAGTCCCCCGCGATCCCGCCGCCGATCTGGAAGAACCCGGGCGCCCGCCTCCCGGCGCTTCGGGCCTTGTACCACTGACACAGGGAGATCATGGATTCGATGCCGGATCGCACGATGTGCGGGCTGTCGAGCGTGCCGTCGATGATGCGGGCGGCAAAGACATTGCCCAGCGTGGAATCCTCCCAGCCCGGGACGAACATCGGCAGATCGCGCTGGGCGGCGGCGAGCAGCCACGAATCCCGCGGATCGATCTCGTACATGGACTCCAGCTCACCGTCCAGCAGCATGGCGTAGAGGAACTCGTGCGGGAAGAAGCGGGTCCCGTCGCGTTGGGCCTGCTTCCATCGCTCGATGAGGCGTCGCTCGACGCGTCGGAACGCCTCTTCCTCGGGAATGCAGGTATCGGTCACGCGGTTGTAGCCCGCCTCGAGCAGTTCGCGTTCCTGCGCCGTGGTGATCGTCCGCCAGTCGTCCAGCTCGCGATAGTGCGAGTGTGCTACGAGATTGAAGACATCCTCTTCAAGGTTGGCGCCGGTGCAGCAGATCGCGTGGACCTTGCCCTGCCGGATCATCTCTGCCAGCGACCGCCCCAGCTCCGCCGTGCTCATCGCCCCGGCGAGGGTGATCATCATGGGCGCGCCGTCGGCGAGGGCCTGCTCGTAGGCGATAGCCGCCCGGCGCAGCTGCTTGGCGTTGAAGTGGCGATAGTGGCGGTCCACGAAGGCGCGGATCGACATGCCGTCCCTCCCTTGAAGGAGCCTGCGACCGGACAGACGGCCAGTATAGAGCCGGCGGCCCTGCTCAGCAGCCGGCGGTGAACGCGTCGAGGAAGGCGAAGAAGTCTTCGGCGTCGAGGTCGCCGTCGCCCTCGAAGTCCGCGCGTGGATCGCCCGCCACGAACAGGTCGAGGTAGAGGAAGAAGTCGCCCGCATCGAGCACGCCGTTCCCATCCAGGTCCGCCTCGCACATGGGGACGGGCGCGCTGCCCACGATCGTCCCGTCGGCGTTGACGGTCGCAAAGCCCTGCACATCCTGGCTGACCGAGGCGGAGGAGACGATCGTCACCTCGTCGTTGGCGACGGTGACGGTCCCGCCGAGAGTATCGAGCAGCACGGGCCCGAGCGTCGAGAGGTCGATGACATCGCTGCAGGGCAGTTGCTGGCCCTGCAGGAAGTCGCAGAACACACCCGTCGCCTCGTAGTCGACCACACCCGTCAGCAGCGCCGGAACCTGCGTGAGGATGAACTGTCCGCTGTCGTCGACGACCACCGGCCCCAGCGGCACGCCCGGCGTCGCGTAGCGGGCCGTCACGCCCTGGGCCGTCATCGTGAACCGCCCGACCAGGAACACATCGATCTCCAGGTCGATCGGCTCGAGCACATCGATGAAGAAGTCGTGCACCGTGATCGCACCGGGAGACTGATAGTTGTCGAGTTCGATATCGAGAAACCCGCCCAGCGGCGAGGTGTCCGAGTCGCGTCCGATATCCGTGACCAACTCCACGAACACGCTGGACTGCGTCTCGTCGATCGGCACATGCACCACCTGAGCGTGGGCGCCGATGCTCGACCCCACGACGGCACCAAGGGCTATCCCGTATGCTGAAATCGCTCGCATGCTGTATCTCCCCTCCATTCTGCAAGAGAGCCTTTCGCGAAGCATATCAGGCCCGCCGGGATCCGCCCAGCAGAATCATGGCCATCGAGACGCCGCGATTGTCCATCGCCCGATACGCTTCCCGCGAGTGAGCCATGAGTACGGACAGATCAGCAGTCATCCTCCTCTCGGGCGGCCTCGACAGCGCCACCTGCCTGGCGATCGCACGCAATGAGGGCTTTGCCTGCCACTGCCTGACGATCGACTACAACCAGCGCCACCGCGCGGAACTCGACGCCGCCCGACACCTCGCCGAGGCGATGGACGCGGCCTCGCACACGGTCTTTCCGCTGGACCTGCGTGCATTCGGCGGCAGCGCCCTGACCAGCGACATGCCCGTGCCCAAGGATCGCGACGAACACGAGATGCTCGACGAGATCCCGAGCACCTATGTCCCCGCACGCAACCTGGTCTTCCTTTCCATCGCCCTCGCCCGCGCCGAAACGCTCGCGGCACGCGACATCTTCGTCGGGGTCAACGCAATCGACTATTCGGGCTATCCCGACTGCCGCCCCGAGTTCGTGCGGTCCTTCGAGCAGACCGCCAACCTCGCGACACGCCTGGGCGTCGAGGGAGCGACCATCCGTATCCACACGCCGCTGATCGACATGACGAAGGCGCAGATCATCCGCACGGGCAGCGACCTGGGGGTGGACTTCGCCATGACGCTCTCGTGCTACGACCCGGATGACCATGGGCGTGCCTGTGCCCGCTGCGATGCCTGCCTCCTGCGTGCCCGCGGCTTCGCACAGGCCGGGATCGCCGACCCCACACGCTATCAGCACGCCGCCCCACGCCTCGCGTGAACTTATTCCCCGCCCGACCGCCGGAGCACATCCTCGTCCACGACATGCTCCAGGCGCTCGGCGGTCTCGTGCGCGTGCGACTCGCGCACGCCGACCTCCTCGACGAGATAGCGCTGCAACGCGCGATGGGTCTCGAGGACGCGTGAGGCCACCTCCTCGCCCCGCTCGGTCAATCGCACACCCGTCGTGTCCTGCTGGACCAGCCCGTCGCGCATCGCCAGTTCGATGGCCCGCTCGCTCCGCCTCGCACCCCCCAGCACCGATGCCAGCCGGTCCGGCGCCACCTGCGCATCGCCGGCCTGTTGCGCCCGCAGCAGCGTCGTCAGCAGGTCCTCGACGAGCACACGCCGGGCCAGACGGCGCTGGCGCAGGCGATGGCTCAGCACGCCGTGCCGTGGCGCAAGCAGCACGAGGACGCCCACCATCAGCGTGCACACGACCGCGATCATACCGGCGCTGCTGACGCTGTGGGAGAATCCGAGGACCTGCGGCCCCAGCGCGGCCAGCCAGTACCCGCCGATCGCCCCGACGCCCGCCAGCAGCACGCTGACGAGGACCTGCGAGACCAGGCGATCCGTGAGCAAACGGGCGCTGACCGCGGGCCCGATCATCATCGCGATGACGAGGATCGAGCCGACGGCCTCGAACGCCGCCACCGTCGCCAGCGCCACGACCACCATGAGCAGGTAGTGCATCAGTCGCGCGCTGATCCCCTGTGCCGTGGCCAGTTGCGGATCGAACGACGCGATGCGGAGTTCCTTGAACAGCAGCACGACGAACCCGCTGCACAGCACAAGCGCTCCAGCCAGGATCCACAACTGACGCGGGACGAGCCGAAGCGTCGAGGCACTGAAGAATGCGTCCCACTGCGCCGGGGGCAGCCAGGTCATGTACTCGGGCTGCCCGTAGAGGACGCAGTCGGCGTCGAGATCCACATGGCGCACCGCCGCCTTCTCCAGCAGCAACACGCCCAGCGCAAACAACACGCTGAAGACCACGCCCATCGACGCCCCGGGATCCACTCGCCCTACGCGGCGCACCATCTCGATGAGCAGGACCGCAATCATCCCGGACCCCGCGGCACCAAGAAGCATCACGAGCGGCTCACGCGTCTGCGCCACCAGGAACGCCACGACGAGCCCCGGCAGCACGCTGTGGCTGATCGCGTCGCCCATCAGCGCCTGACGCCGGAGCACGAGGAAGTTGCCCAGCAGGGCGCAGGTCACGGCGGCCATCAGCCCGCCGAGCATCGCCGGCAGGTCGATCGCCACGAGGCGGTAGACCTCCGGGCTCATCGGGCCGCCTCCGTCCGGGCGATCGCGCGCTCGAGCTCGCGCACGACATCATCACGCAGGACATGCTCGACGCGATCGACGGTCCAGTCGACATGCGAGGGCGCGATATCCGCGTACTCGATCAGGTATCGCTCCCACAGGGCGTGATTGCGCGCGACGCGGGCTCCGATCGCTCTGCCGCGCTCGCTCAACCCGACACCACCGTTGCGACGCTCGATGAGCCCCCGCAGGCGCAACAGCCCCAGGAAGACGCGTGTCTGGAGCCCCATCCACCCCCGCTCGCGCATCGCGTCGGCGAGCGCCCGGCACGCAATGACCGTGCCCCTGCCATCACGCTGCTCGAGGTCGTGCAACTGCTCCAGCAGATGATCACGCGCGATCCGGAACCGAAGTGCGATCCGGCGCATGATCGAGGCAAGGACGCCCCGGCGGGGGGCGACGAGCATGCTCAGAAAAAACAGCGCCCCGCCGCAGAGCACGATGACCGACCCCGCCGGCTTGCGCGGCAGCAGCGCACTGGTCGCCGATCCCGCGTACCCGCACAGGCCCCCGATCACGGCCGAGATCAGCACGAGCAGACGCAGGCGGTCCGTCCAGAATCGCGCGCTCGCCGCCGGGATGATGAGCATCGCCACGACGAGGATCAGCCCGACGGCCTGCAGCCCCGCCACCACGCCAAGCACGATCAGCCCCATCATCACGATGTCGATGAGCGTCACGGGCCAGCCGGTCACGCGTGCGAAGCCCTCGTTGAATGCGACCAGCGCGAACTCCTTGAGCAGCCCGAGGCTCGCGACCAGCGCCAGACCGGCGATCACGCTCATGACGATCGCGTCCTCGTGGCGCATCGCCGCCGTCTGCCCGTAGATGAAGCGTGCGAGCCCGCCCTGGCTGCCGCTGCGCATGCTCTGGACGACACTCAGCAGCACGATGCCGGCACCGAAGAATCCGCTGAGGACGATGGCGATCGCCGAGTCCTCACGCACCCGCGGATGGCGATGCAGAGCCTGGATCGCGACCACCCCCAGCACGCCGCTGAGCGCAGCGCCCAGCAGCAGCACGGGCAGGCTCTTGCTCTGCACGCCCAGCATCGTCCCGACGATGAACGCCAGGGCGATGCCCGGGAGCGTGGCATGGCTCAGGGCGTCGGCGACCAGCGCCCGCTTGCGGAGCAGCGCGAAGACCCCGATGATCCCCGCCGCGATCCCCAGCAGCGTCGTCCCGATCATGACCCAGGTCGTGTTGTACCCGCCCCGCAGCAGCAGCGTCTCGACGACCTCCTGCCAGGTGGGGATCTCGTCGACCGTCCGGGCCAGCGAGGGCGGCGCGTGCATCAGCCGCCCTCCCCGCGCGCCACCGCCTCGCTCACCTCGCTCAGCAGCGTCAGACGCCCGCCGTAGGTCTTGCGCAGGTTCTCCGCCGTCAGCACCTCCTCGACCGGCCCCGCCGCCACCACCCGCATGTTCAGCAGCATGACATGGTCGAAGTACTCACGCGCCGTCGCCAGATCGTGATGCACGCAGATGACCGTCCTGCCCGCGCTGCGCAGCTCGCGCAGCACCTCGATGATCGCCCGCTCGGTTGCCGCGTCCACGCCCGCAAACGGCTCATCCATGAAGTACAGGTCCGCCTCCTGGGCCAGGGCCCGCGCCAGAAACACCCGCTGCTGCTGCCCGCCCGAGAGCTGGCTGATCTGGCGGCTCGCGTACTCCTCCATCCCCACGCGTGCAAGACACGCCCGCGCCACCTCCTTGTGCGCCCGTGAGACCGGCCGGAACCACCCGATCTTGCGATACCGCCCCATGCAAACGACATCCAGCGCACTGACGGGAAACTCCCAGTCCACGCTCTCGCGCTGCGGCACATAGCCGATCCTGCCCCGCACCTCACGCAGAGGACGCCCCCAGAACGCCACACGCCCCGAGGCCATCGCCACCAGCCCCAGACATGCCTTGATCAGCGTGCTCTTGCCCGCCCCGTTGGGACCCACGATGGCCACCAGCGCCCCCGCCGGGGCGTCGTAATCGACATCCCACAGCACCGGCCTGCGCCGATACGCCACCGTCATCGCATGGATCGAGAGCGGACTCTCCGCCGAGTGCTCGGGATGCGCAGAGAGCAGGCTCGCCCCACGAACATCGCTCAATGGCCCAGCCTCCCGTCCATCCCGCCCTCGGGCGCGTCGCCCCCCAGCGCCCGCGCGATCGTCGTCACATTGTGGTCGATCATGCCGATGTAGGTGCCCTCGTAGGTCCCGGGCGGCCCCATCGCATCGCTGAACAACTCCCCGCCGATGCGTACCTCGTGCCCCCGCCCGCGGGCCCCGGCGATCAGCGCCTGGACGCTCCGTGTCGAGACCGTCGACTCGACGAACACCGCCCGGATGTCCCGCTCGACGATCATCGCCACCAGACGCTCGATGTCCTTCACCGCCGCCTCCGACTCCGTGCTCAGGCCCTGGATTCCCACGACCTCCAGCCCATACCGCCGACCAAGATAGTTGAACGCATCGTGGGCCGTCACCAGCACCCGGCTGCGCTCGGGAATGCTCGACAGCACGCGCTTCGCATACGCATCCAGACGCACCAGTTCCTGCTTGAACGCCTCGCCGTTCTGTGCGTAGACCTCGCCATACGCCGGGTCGACCTCGCTCATCCGATCGCGGATCACATCGACGGCGCTGGCCCAGAGCGTCGGGTCCATCCACACATGCGGATCGTACAGCCCCTGGAACTCCGGCGGCTCGAGCAGCTCCCCCTCGCCCAGGTAGACCGTCACTCGCTCGACGGTCCGCCGGCGGGCCGTCCGCACGAGCAGGTCGTTCATCTTGCCCTCGAGCATCAGCCCGTTGTAGAACACGATGTCCGCCCGCAGGATCGCGTCGATATCGCTGCGCGTCGCCTTGTACAGGTGCGGATCGACCCCCGCACCCATCAGCGTGATGACCTCGCAGCGATCCCCGACGACATGCCGCACCGTATCGCCGATCATCCCCGTCGTGCAGACGACGATGGGCCGGCGGTCCGCCGCCTCCGCATCCGCCGGCGTCTGTCCTTCCCCCCCACCAGAGCCGCACCCGCCGGCACCCACCAGCATCGCCGCAAGGACAAGCCCCACCAGCCGCAGCACAGGTCCGACCGTCCACATCTCCATGATCCACGCTCCCGGATTCGTCACCGCCGCCCGACGCCCCACGGCGCCCAAAGTGTAGCACACGCTACATATTCGGGCAAGGCGACAACCACGCAAGGGCCACGATCGCCCCTACCGGCCTCCGCCGATCGCCCTCGTCAGCTGCTCGATCCCCTCGCCCTCACGCACATGCACATCCAGCTGCGGGAACGCGATCTCCACGCCCTCGGCGGCGAACAACTTCGCGATCCGCTCGTGCAACTCGTGCTTGACGGTGAGCCCCTCGTCCACCGTCTCGATATACGCTCGCAACTCGAAGTTCAGCGTGCTGTCCCCGAACCCCAGAAACAATGCCCGCGGAGCCGGATCGTCCAGCACGAACGGGCAGTCCTCCGCCACCGAACGCAGCAGCCGCTCGACCTTGTCCACATCCGACCCGTACGCCACCCCCACCGGCACGATCACCCGCAGGATCTTGTCCGTCAGCGTCCAGTTCACCAGCTCACCCGTGATGAACTGCTTGTTGGGCACCACCAACTCCTTGCGGTCCCAGTCCCGGATCGTCGTCGCCCGCATCCGGATCCGTGTGACCGTCCCGCTGATCCCGTTGACCGTCACCGTGTCTCCGATCCGGATCGGGCGCTCTGCCAGGATGATCAGGCCCGACACGAAGTTCGCGAAGATCTCCTGCAGACCGAACGCCAGCCCGAAGGTCAGCGCCGCCGCCAGCCACTGCACATTCTTCCAGCCGATCCCCATCGCCCCGAACGCCGCCACCACGCCGATGATCATGATCACATACCGCAGCACCGTGCTCAGGGCATAGCGGCTGCCCGCGTCCAGCGGCAGACGCTGCAGCACCACGATCTCCACCAGCCCGGGAACATTGCGAAACGCAAACAGCGTCACCGCCAGGATCACGATCGCAAGCCCCAGGTCCGCCAGCGTGATCGCGTCCCGGATCACCGCCTGCTCAGCCTCGACGCCGTCTCCCGCCTCCATAAGCCCCGCCGACGCGTCCATCCCCGGCAAGGCCACGCCCCCGGCAGGTCCGCCCTCCGGCGCCTGCCCCTCGCCCGGGGCCTCATCCGTCCCCTGCTGCTGCGCCGCCTCGCTCGCCTCCGCGACGCCACCCTCGAGGATCGGAATCCGCGCATCGTCGCGCTCCCCCACCACCCGCAGCGACGGATACAGCTCGATCCGATCGAGCATCCGCAGCGCAGGCAGCACATCCGCCCACGCCAGATACGCCCCCAGCACCGCGATCGCAATGATCAGCGCCCGGAACAACTGCTGCGTCTGCTGGCTCACCGCGGGCAGATCCAACTTGTCCGCCTCGATCGGCGTCTGCTCCCCCTCGGCCTCCTGGGCCTGCTCACGCCGCCGACGCGCCTCCTCCAGTGCGACGCGACGACGCGCAAGAAACAGCCAGCGCATCATCATCGCGTGCACGAGCACCAGCACGATGATCAGCGCGACGCTCGCCTCGAACCGGGCCTCCAGACGCAGCGCCGTGTAGTGATACCCCGCCCACGATGCAGCCGCCAGCCCCAGCGGCAGCAGCACGAACAACGAATACCACAGCACCCGCAGACGATCGATCCATCCGCCACGATTGCGCTCCAGGAACGGACGCATCACAGCCCCGCGCGGGCTCAGCAGACGCATCGCAAGCCAGCTGCTCGCCACCATCCCGACCGTGAACGCAAGGCGACCCAGCGAGGCGTTGGCGCTCTCGCCCGCCACACCTTCGACCACGCCCTCGTCCAGCCCGCTCAGCGTCTCCATCGCCACGAACACGATCCGGCTCGCCGCCGCCACGGGAATGAACCACCGCAGCCCCCGCCGGATCGCCCGCACGCTCTCCCTGTTCCAGCGAAAATGCACCAGGGCCAGCCCATCGCCCCGCAGCACCTCGTACAGCAGCATCAGCACGAACACGACCCACGCGCCCGATGCCAGCCCCTCTCCCAACGCCACGCCGAGGCTCTCCTGGCCCCAGGCCTCGCGCAGTGCCCATGCCACCGCCCACATCAGCGCACTGATCGGCAGCGCCAGCGCAACCGTCCACCCCAGCGCCCGCACCGTGAGCACCATCGAGTCCGTCCGGAACCCCCGCGCCTGCTGCGCAATCGTCCGCAGGCGACGCTTGCCCACCTGCGCAAACCCGAACAGCCCCAGCACCACGACCAGACGCAGGCCGGCCTCCACCCACGAGCGCCGAACCAACTCGAGTGAACGCGCCAGCACACGCCCCCACGCCGATGCGTCAGCCACCTGCACCAGCGTCTCGCGCGTCGCCGGCACCACCTGCCCCACGCCCCCGGTGATACTCCGCACCCAGAAGATCCGCTCCTCGATGAACCCGCGGAACGCCCGCACCGCCTCCAGCAACTCCCGCTGCACCGGCAGCAGTTCCAGCAGTGCCCGCTTCTCCTGCGCCAACTCACCCGCGATCGCCTCGAGCTGGCTCCGGCGGTTCTCCACCAACTGACGCGCGGCATCCCGAAGATCGTCCAGCCGCGACTCGAGCCCCTCGCCCCCGCTCGCCCGGATCTCCGCGACCAGCTCCTCCACCCGCGCATCCACATCCCGCAGACGCCGAAGGCGATACTCCAGATCGACCAGATCGCCCTCGATCCGCTCCAGACGCTCCTCGCTGGCACGAAGCCTCCGCTCGATCTCCGCCTCGCCCGGCAGCGCCTCATACTGCCGGCGCAGGATCCGCCCCGTGATCCGCGTCTGACCCAGAAGACTCAGCAGCTCACGCAGCGGGCCGAACTCCTCGCGCAGCTCCGCCAACGCACGCTGAGCATCCTCCTTCGCCTTCCGGATATCCGCCAGCGCCACCGTGCCCTCGGCCCCTGCCCGAAACTCCTGCACGATCGCGTCCGTCGCCTGTGCATACCGCTCGAGCACCTCGTGCCGACCCGCCGCTCGCCGGCGCAACGCCTCCAGCACCCGCTGCTCGAGCTCCCGGATCTCCCCAACCCGGCGCTGCCAGCGATCGACAAGATCCTGCGCCGCCGCGATCCGCTCCTGCGCCGCCTCGATCTTCGCCGCAAGCAGATCCTGCCGGGCCTCGTAGTTCCGCTTCTCCTGATTCAGCGCCTCGATCTTCGCCGTAAGCGCCTCCCTGCGCGCAAGCAGCAGCCACTGGCGCGCCTGCACAACTTCCTCGCTCTCCCCCGTCGTCGTGTCGGCGTCCAGCTGACCCTGCACGACCGCCAACTCGCTGTTGATCTTCGCGATCTCATCAGGGATCGCCGACAGACGCTGCGCCCGCCGGGCCTGCTCATCACGCAGCGACCTGGCCGCCTGCTGGGCCGCCTCCAACTCCGTCGTCGCCTCCCGCAAGCGGTCCTGCGCCTGCGCAAGGGCCTGCCGAATCTCCTCCAGCAGGGCCTGGTACTGTTCCTCCAGATCCGGCGCAAAGCGACGCCGATCCAGATC
>WGEO01000072.1 GCA_015492715.1 Phycisphaerales bacterium
CGATAGACCCTCGCTCCGTGGAATGTCGAGAGATATCCTGCCCGCGCGACATCCGCGAGGGTGATGGGTTCGCGATAGTGGCGGGCGATGAACCGATTCATCGCCTGAGCCGATTCCCTGTGCTCCCGGACGGTTGAGCGTCGTCGCGACGCACACTGGCCATACGCCCGCCCCCGATGCGACAGAATGTCGCCCACGATGTGCACGAGCGTCTCCTCGCTCTCGATCGGGTCGACAATATCGCCCCGTCGGATCGCCTGCACCAGTGAGCAGCACGCCAGTTGCGCCCGATCGCACACATCGGCCCAATGCGTCGAGAATGGTCGCTCCGGATCTTCTACGGCCCTGTTGAGCAGCGATGCAAGGACCTGCTCGCCCACACCGATCCAGATCGTGTATTCGCCTCGCGCATCCAGGCGACGCCTCCGATAGATATTCCCCTGATTATGCAGGATCGCCCGGGTCGCATCGGCAACGATCGGTTCCTCGTCGGCATGCTCGATCTCGACCGGACGACGGGCCATCGCGATCAGCGGCCCACGCCGGATGAAGGCCTCCTGATGCCACAGATCGGCACCCGGCTCCACCCGGAAGTCCCGAGCGTCAGATCCGTCGCATCCAGCAGCAGTTCGGTCCGAACCGAGCCATCCTCGCTGATGTCGAGCACTGTGGTCATGCGCATCCACCGTTTACCGGGCACCAGACGGCACCCAGCCGCACGCGCACCCTCCCTCTGTGTTGAACGCACCGTCCGTCCCCATTCTTCCGCACTCCTGCCCTCCGGAGCACAAAAAAAGAAAAAGGGCGGGCCTGAGAAGACCCGCCCATGGCAGTTGACGCTCAGCAGCCCGCCGCAAACAGGTCCAGATAGGCGAAGAAATCGTCCGCGTCGGCGTCCCCGTCGCCGTCGATGTCCGCGTCCGGATCGCCCGCTGCGAACAGGTCGAGGTAGGCGAAGAAGTCGTCCGCGTCGGCATCCCCGTCGCCGTCGAGATCGGCCGGGCAGCCTCCCCCGTCGTCGCAGGTCATCGTCCAGACCCGGAAGCCATCCACGCCCGACTCGTTGATGCTCTGCGGATCGCTGTCGTTGGCCGTGAATCGGATGCGCATCTGGGCACTGGGCACGATGCCCGCCCCGTCGAGATCCGCCTGCGTGATGATCTCGTGTGTCCAGTTCAGGCCGTTGTCCGTGCGATGGTCGCGGATCACCGTCCATGTCGCGCCGTCGTTGCTCGACATCTCGACCAGCAGGGCATCCTCGGCGTTCGAGTTCGTCAGGCGAAGGAAATAGTCGTACTCGATCGTCCATGGGCCGGTGCCCGACATATCGAACTGCGGGCTCGTCAGACGCACGGCGCCGCCGTCGACATCCGTGTTGCCGGCCTGGTTCTGCGTCAGATAGCACTGCCCGGATCCGTCGCCGTCGGTTGCCGGGTCGTACTCCCAGCCCGGATCATTGACGGGCACGCCGCGCTCCCAGAACCCGCTCGAAGCGCCGAGATTCTCCGCGGTCCAGCCCTGGTCCGTCTCGAAGTTGTCGTCCATCGCGAAGGTGATGGTCCCGATGTTGTATGCATAGGGGTTGTTCGGACCGTCGAATGGATCGGTCACCACGCCGGAGGACACGCCCTCGACGCTCAGGTAGAACTCCGGCATGGAGGCACAGCCTGTGCCGGGGATCTCGCCCGTAAACACGCCGCCGCCCTGGTCCGTCAGCTGCACATCCGTGTACGCGCCGCCGTCGAAGCGATAGTGCAGCATAGCCGAACCGGGCACGATCGTGTCGTTGATCGCCGTAACCTGCGCCTCGACCGTCAGCGGCACGCCCGGATCCACGAGCGGCGGGAGCGCACTGGAAAGGCTGATGCTCACGATCTCGACATTGAGATCGGGCGAGCCGACGAGCGAGTAGACCTGCGGCCCCTCGGGCACGCTCGTGCCGATCACCTCGATCACCCACTGCCCGGGTTGCGGATTCTCGACGAAGACCTGCTCGATGTTGTCCCGGGTGTTCGGGCCCGTGCGTACCGCGGGAGCGCTCGGGTTGAGCGGATCGAGCGTCCAGGGATGATGAATCCCGCCGTTGGGGTCGATCGCGCGGATGTCCAGATCATTGACGAGCGCGGGATCCACATTCGGCGTGCCCGCCGGGTCCGCCCACGCGAGTGTGAACTTCAACTCGCTCGTGCCGGCCTGGACATCGATCGGGAAGGTGTGGACGGCCCCCTGCGTCATCGTCTGCTCGGTGAACTGCCCCGTCCGCATGAAATCGATCGCGTCCTTGGCGCGGATCGAGCCATAGCCGAACTGGTAGTCCGGTCCCGTGTTGCCCCGATCGACCGCCGTCTGTGCCAGGATCGCCTTCATGGTCGAGTTGAGCGGATCGGGCAGGCCGGGGAACTGGTTGCGAAAATCCTCCAGAATCAGAGCCCCGATTCCCGTCGCCGTCGGCCCGGACATGCTGGTCCCGCACAGCGTGGTGTATCCATTGTTGGAGTTGCTGGCGCTGGTGACGCCGAAGTCGCCATTGCTCTGGCAGCCCGGCCCGCACATGTCGGGCTTCATGCGACCGTCGTCGGCCGGTCCCCAACTGCTGAAACTCGTCATCGAGTCGTTGTTCGAGTTCAGCGCGCCGATCGTGATGTGGTTCTTCGCATTGGCTGGCGGCGCGCTCGAGTAGTAGTCCCCGAACCCCTCGACATCGCATCGGCTGCCCTGCCGCTCGTTCCCCGCCGACCAGAAGATGATGATCGGCCCGCCCAAGCTTCCGCGTGCGATCTCGTCGATTACGGCGGCAGTGACGCCGTAGTTGCCCTGGATCGAGCAATCGAAGCCGTTGGGCTCCGTGTTCGACCCGATCGAGTTGTTGGCCACATCGGCACCCATGCTGATGGCAAGCCCGTAGTCGTCCTCGATGTCGCCGGGATTCTCGTACAGGAAGACGCCGCCACCCGTCCACTCGAAACCCGCGGACAGGATATCCACGCCCGGCGCCATCCCCCGGAAGGTGCCGCCCGAGGCACTCCCATCGCCACCCACCGTCGCCGCCACATGGGTCGGATGCGTGCTATTGCCGGTCCCGTCGATGTCAGTGACACGCCCGCCGAAGTCCACATGGCTGTTGCGCACGCTCCCGGCGTCGTAGACGAGCGCCGTCACGCCCGCTCCGCTCAGGTTGTACGGTGCCGCCTGCACCTGATCGACCTGCGTGATCGCCCGGTTCGAATCGTTCAGCTCGCTCAACTGGGGCAGGGCCGCCTCGATCCACTGGACCTCATCGGCGTCGGCAAGGTCCGCGATCCGCGAGAACGGCATCTCCACGACCTGGGCGTTGATCGATCGCAGTTGCGTCCGCACCTGCCCCCCGTGGGCCGCCGTCACACGGGACGCCTCGTCGTGCCCGACATCGCGGTGATAGACGACATAGACGCCCACAATGGGATCCTGCGGGTCCGCATTGTCGACGATGGTCCAGGCTGGAATCTCACCATTCTGGAGAAGCGGGTCGAGTTTCCACTCGCTACGGATCGCGCGCACGCTGTCGATCTTCGCGGCCTGCATCGCCGCCATGGGGCGCAGCGCATCGCCATCGAGCGTGGCAAAGTACGCGTCGCGTCCCAGCGGGCTCAGCAGATGAATCCCGGCCTTGCGCAGGCGCTCGCGCTGCTCGGGCAGAATGGGCGCAGAGAACTGCACGACCACGCGGGAGGCATCCTCACGCGATGCCAGCGATCGGAGTTGCGTCAGCACCTGCTTCTGGCCCATGACGATCCGCGCAGCATCCGGATTCGTCCGGAACTGAATCTGCCCAAGGGCAACCCCCTGCCCGCAGGCAAAGACCAAGCCACATGCCAAGATCGCCGCACCCGACACTCTCGAATCTCGCCTTCGCATGCACTGTCTCCTCTGCGAATTGGGTGAATCCATCTATCGACGCGGCATGAGCTTCCTGCGTCACGACCTGTGCAGCACATATGGCCGGCGTCTGCACTATGCCGCAGACTACAGCATCGGCATCGTTCGGTGGCACGCGTGCGCCCAATCGCAGCACATGAATCGCCGTGCCGGATTATCGGGCGCGGCAAGCACCCCGGGCAGGACTCGAACCTGCGACCTGCGATTTAGAAGACCGCTGCTCTATCCAGCTGAGCTACCGGGGCTCCGGGCAATGGTACGCCTCTGCTTGTCGGGCGCTGCCCCGGGCGCTGGGACTGCCCCTCAACGATGTTGCGTTCCTCCTGTGATCCAGCCGGCACGCCCGTGCTCGGTATACTCGCGCCCATGAGCACCCGGGAACATCCGCTCGTCCCGTCGAGGGTCTGCACACGACGCCAGTTTCTGCGTTCCAGCGCGGGTGCCGCGCTGGCCATGAGCGCCGCTTCCTACGCACGCATCGCGGGCGCCAACGCCCGCCTGCAGGTCGCGTTCATCGGCGTCGGGGGAATCGCCGCCAGCCAGCACATCCCCGTGCTCGAGTCGCTCGGCGCCGTCTGCCCCTGCTTCTGCGATGTGGACAAAGCGCGATGGGGGCCTGCAGCGGATCGCTGGCCCGAGGCACGCGGATACACCGACTATCGACGGATGTACGACGCCCACACGCACGAGATCGACGCCGTCATGGTCGGCACGCCCGACCACCATCACTACCCCGCGACCATCATCGCGATGACGCTCGGCAAGCACGCGTATACCCAGAAGCCTCTGACACACACGGTCTGGGAAGCCCGCCAACTCCAGATCGCCCACCGCAGGCACAAGGTCGCCACCCAGATGGGCAACCAGGGGCACGCCAGCGAGGAGATCCGCCTGACCATTGACTATCTGCTGGGCGGGGCGATCGGCGACCTGCTGGAGGCCCATGTCTGGACCGATCGCCCGTGGTGGAGACAGGGTCTGCCCCGACCCGGGGGGGAAGAACCCGTCCCGAACACGCTGGATTGGGAATCCTGGATCGGCCCCGCGCCATTCGTTCCATATCGCCACACCCCGGCGGACCGCTGGGGCGGGCTGTATCACCCCTTTAACTGGCGGGGCTGGTGGGACTTCGGCACCGGCGCCTTGGGCGACATGGCCTGCCACGAGATCGACGCAGTCTACTGGGCGACGCTCCCGGGCCAGCCGGACCTCGTCGAACTGGTGCGCGGCGAGCCCTTCCACGACGCTCCCATGTACAACGGCCCCACCACCGTCCGGTTTCGCTTCCCCGAACGCGGCATCAAGCGTGAATTCGATCTCTACTGGCACGATGGCGGCAACAAGCCGGACCGCCCGCCGGAACTGCCCGATGGCGAGGAACTCTCCGCCGCTGGCGCACTCTACATCGGTACGCGCGGCAAGATGATCTGCATGCCCTATCCCAAGGCGCCCCCGCGATTGCTACCCGCCGAGAAGCACGAGGCGTTCGGGCCGGCACCGCAGATGGTCGAACGATCCGCCGAGGGCCACCATGGCGAGTGGTACCTCGCCTGCACGGGCCAGAAGCCATGGGACTACCCCAGGAGCAACTTCGCCTACGCGGGGCAGCTCACAGAAACCGTCCTGCTGGGGTGCATCGCTCAGCGCATCGGGGGAAGCCTTCGCTACGATCCCGAATCCATGCGTTTTCCCGATTCACCCGAGGCGACCGACCTTCTCAACAAGTGGTATCGCAAGGGATGGCACTTTCCGGCCTGATCGACGCTCGATCCAACGGAGGTCATCATGTCTCGTTCGTCTCGTCTGCCTCGTCGGCGATTCCTCGCACACGCGGCGGGTGCGGTCTGCGCCCCCATGCTCATCACCACCCGCTCCCGCGGGGCGATCCAGCCGTCCAACCGCCTGACCTTCGCCCTGATCGGGTGCGGGGGGATGGGACGAGCCAATCTCCGTGATTTCATGAACAAGTCCGGCGTGCAGGTGCTCGCTGTCTGCGACCCCGATCGCGCTCGCCGCCTGAGCACCCGGGACGATGTGCTGAAGCGATACGCCGAACGACGGCGATCGGGCACCTATGCCGGGTGTGATGCGTACAACGACTACCGAGACCTGCTCGCACGCGATGACATCGACTGTGTGATTGTGGGATCGCCGGATCACTGGCACGCCCTGCATGTCGTCCACGCGGCACGAGCGGGCAAGGACATTTATGGCGAGAAGCCGCTGAGCCTGACGATCGCCCAGGGGCGGGAGATGGTGCGTGCCGTGCAGCGTTACGCCCGCGTCTTCCAGACGGGCAGCCAGCAGCGTTCCGACGCTCGCTTCCGCCATGCGTGCGAACTGGTGCGTAATGGACGCCTCGGAAGCGTGCACCGTGTGATCTGCGGCCTGCCCGCTGGCGAGATCACGGGCAACCATCCGCCCATCGATCCCCCCGACGGATTCGACTACGACCTCTGGCTCGGGCCGGCCCCGGCCGAGCCCTACTGCGCCCACCGGACCCACTACGAGTTCCGCCACATTCTCGACTATTCCGGCGGCAAACTGACCGACTGGGGCGCCCACCACATCGACATCGCCCAATGGGCCTTGGGCACGATGGACTCCGGGCCCACACGGATCGAAGGACACGGCGAGTTTCCTCGTGATGGGCTCTGGAACGCCGCCGTCAACTACGACATCCGCTGCTCCTACGACTCTGGCGTTGAACTCATCATCACCAGCCGGGCGCCCAACGGCGTGCGATTCGAGGGCGAGCGTGGCACACTCTTCGTCACCCGAGGGCACATCGAGGCAGATCCCCCGGAGATCCTGAACGAGCGGATCGCCGAGCACGAAAACCGCCTGCCCGTCTCCAACGACCACCGCATGAACTTCATCGAGTGCGTGCGATCGCGTGAAGAGCCCGTGGCCCCGATCGAGCACGCCCATCGCTCCATCACGATCGCCCATCTGGGCAACATCTCGATGCGTCTGGGACGGCCCATCCGTTGGGATCCCGCGACGGAGACGATCGCCGACGATCCGACCGCCGCCCGCATGCTCGACCGCGCGATGCGCGGCCGGTGGAGCCTCTGACCACCTCACCGAACTCATGCCGGGAACACGCGACGCCATGAAACAAGTCCGCCCACTGCTCATCATCGGCTTGGTTCTCTTCCTGCTGCCGCCCGGGCACTGCTCTGCCCAGACGATCCAGGAACTCATCGGAGATGCCTCGTCGTATTCCTTCGGATCGTCGCGTGCGGCGCTCGTGCGCCTCGAGCGAGCGGTCGTCGAGTCGCTCGCGGATGCAACGCACCGAGGCGCAACCGTCGCGGCTCTGGCCCAAGCCCTCGATTCGGACGCCACGCCCGACGCGAGGCGGTTCTTCTGCCGCCAGTTGGCAATCGCGGGGGATGCACGCAGCGTCCCTGCGCTCGCGCGCGCGCTGCGTGATCCCGCGACGACCGATGTTGCGACCGATGCGCTGGCTCGTATCGCGGGGCCCGAGGCCTCGGCGGCTCTGCGCAACGCGCTGCAAGAACTCGATGGCTCTGCGTTGCTGGGTGTCGTGCGGGCGCTGGCATATCGACGGGATACCGAGGCATTTATGCCCATCGCGGGGCTGACACGCGCTGCAGATCCGGATCTTCAGCGGGCTGCCCTGGAGGCCCTGGGTCGCATCGCCGACGAGCAGGCGATGGCCTCTCTGCAGGCTCTCCTGGAATCCGGCTCATCACTGAATGATGAGGCCTTTGCCGAGGCTGCCGTCGACGCCGCCCTGCTCTGTGCCGAGCGCCGCGCCGCCGACGGGGACACCGTGGGCGCTCTGCGCCTGTACACAATGATCTCGGATTCCGCGCACGAGCAGCACCAGCGGATGGCGGGCATCCGCGGGAGCGTGAATCTGATGGGTGCGGGCGCATCGGTGATCATCACCTCGCTGCTGGACGAACCCGCCCCCTGGCCACAGTTTGCCGCTCGCCTCGTGCGGGAATCTGCGAACCCGGACCTCACCGATGCACTCGCGAAATCGCTGCCGGCCCTGCGCGAGGAGATCAAGCCGATCCTGATCGACGCGCTGGCTGCCCGCGGTGATCCATCCGTCGCTTCCGCCATCGCGGCACTGATGGCCTCGGGCAACGACGCCGTGCGAGCTTCGGCGATCCAAGCGATCGCCACCCTCGGCGCCCCGCGTTCGGCCCGTGCTCTCGTCCGCCACTATCTGGATCACGAGGAGGATCGTCCCGTCGTCGAGCAGGCCCTGCGCCGGGTGCGAGATCCCAACGCGGGCAAGACCATCGCCTCGGCCCTGACGATCGCAGACGACCCGACCCGCATCGTGTTCCTGAGCATTCTCGCCGACCGTGGGGCCATTGATGCCGCGGATGTCGTTCTGGACCTTGCGCGTGAGTCGGATGGCGCGATGCGCGATGCCGCGCTTGCCACGCTGGCCCGGATTGCCGCCCCGGACCAGATCCCCGCGCTTGCCGACTTTGCCGCCCAGCATCCCGAGACCACGGAGGGTGTGGCACACATCCTGACCAACCTGATCCAGCGGTCCGGACGCGACGATCGCCTCATCGCCGAGGCCATCGAGCGATTCGAAGACACGCCGGGCGTGCTCCTCAAGGCCCTTCCCGAGATCGCGGGCGAGCGAGCGCTGGCATGGGTGCGCAGCGTCCTGAAGCGACCGGACCTCCGCTCGCAGGCGGTGGCGTCGCTGGCTCGCTGGCCCGATTCCTCACCGATAGACGATCTGCTGCAGATTGCTTCGACGGATGATGCGCTCCGGGGCGAAGCCTTCGCCGGGGCTGCCCGTCTTGCCGCACTTGCCTCCTCGGCCGCCACGCTTCATTT
>WGEO01000073.1 GCA_015492715.1 Phycisphaerales bacterium
GGTCGATGAGGTGCGGTCCATTCTGGCGAGCACGGCGGTGGATCTGGGCGATGCGGGCTGGGACGATCTCTATGGGGCGGGGCGCATCGATGCGCGCAGGGCGGTGCTGGCGGCTGCGGGCGTGTGCGCGGCGGATGTCGACGGCGACGGGGATGCGGACAGCGAGGACTTCTTTGCGTACCTGGATGCGTTTGCGAATCAGGATGGCGGTGTCTGCGATCGGGACGCGGACGGGGATTGCGACGGCGAGGACTTCTTCGCGTATCTGGACGCGTTTGTGCTGCCCTGTGGTTGATCGGGGCTGGTGGGTGCGGCTTTTCGCCCCGACGCGTGCTGGTTGCTTGACGGAAATCGCATGATTTCTGCTCGAATGAGGGAAGTCGCCCTCGGATCGCGCCGATAAGTGGTGGTGGAAGGGAGACCGCGTCGTGGCGGCGTCTGTGTGTGCGGCGCCGGCGGACTCTGCGCGAGATTGATCAAAGGGGAGAGTTTCGGTGAGAGACCATCGGGAGGAAGTGTGCGCGCGCCTGCGGCGTGGGCTTGGACGGATCGGATCGCGCGTGGGCGTGCGGGCGCTGCTCGGCGTCGGCGGGCGACGACTGGCCGAGGAGTCGATGCTGGGTGATCCGATGGCGGCTGCGATGCGGCGACGATGCCAGGATGCGAGCACGAACGAGTTGTGGACGGCGATCGAGGCGTGCGAGGACGAGGGGGAGGTGGCGGTGGTGTGCGTGCTGGGGATCGAGGGCCTGGGGTGCAGAGAGAAAGTGCCCCCCGAAGGACTCGAACCTTCAACCCGCTGATTAAGAGTCAGCTGCTCTACCAATTGAGCTAGGGAGGCAATGCGGACGCGTGCGGGGTGCTCCCATGGCGCCCGGGCCGGGGAACCATAGGCAGGGTCGGGCGTGTGGGTCCACAGGAAATGAAGGCCCGTGTGGGCGGAGGTGATCGCCCCGGCGGGTGGGAGGTTCGGGTTGCGTCCGGGGCGTGTGTTCGTTGACCCCGGGAGCGGGCGGGGCTACGCTGTGCGGCCCGGAAAACGGGGTTTGGCATGCGACCGGTGCCCGCTCGGAGCGGGCTGGTCTGCAAAGAATGGGGGCGAGACGGTCCCCGGAGGTGATACGATGCTTCCAGCGATGCGTCAGAGCCACGGGCGGACTCGTCGTCGTCGTTCGCATCATGCGTTGAAGGGTCAGTTGCCGACGGTCTGCCCGCTGACGGGGATGCCGAAGATGCATCACCGGGCATGCAAGCAGTCCGGGTATGTGCGGGCCGGGCTGCGGATCAGCGTGCCGAAGTTGGGCATCGGTATCGACCGGACCTGATTCGGCGGAGGATCGAGGGCACCGATGCGGATCGCAGTTGACGCCATGGGCGGTGATCACGCGCCCGACGCGGTCATCAAGGGGGCGGCCCTGGCGTTGGAGTCGCTTTCCCCTGACGATACGCTGGTGCTCGTGGGGCGTCGCGCGTCGATCGAGCCTCTCCTCGAGGGGATGTCGAACCGGGACAGTCGGCTCGAGATCGTGCATGCCGAGGATGTGATCGGGATGGACGAGAAGGCCGCGTGGGCGGTTCGCGCCAAGCCCGAGTCATCGATCGTCCGTCTTGCGCGCATGGGTGCGCGGCGGGGCGAGGCGAGCGTCGATGTGGTTCTGAGTGCGGGCAACACAGGGGCGTGCGTCGCTGCCGGGATCATGCACATGAAGCGTCTTCCCGGGGTGCATCGTCCCGGGATTGCGGTGACGATTCCGGCGTTCAGCGGGCCGGTGGTGCTGTGCGACGCGGGCGCGAATCCTGACCCTCAGCCCGAGCATCTGCATCAGTACGGGCTGATGGCGGAGGTGTATTCGCAGCGTGTGCATGGGATCGAGCGTCCGCGTGTGGCGATCATGAACATCGGTGCCGAGGAGGGGAAGGGATCGGATCTCGTTCGCGGCGCGCACCAGTTGCTGAAGAGCACGCCGGGGATGGACTACCTCGGGTTTATCGAGGGGCGTGATCTGTTCGACGGGGCTGCGGATGTGGTCGTGACGGACGGGTTTGTGGGCAACACGCTGCTGAAGATGGCCGAGGGGCTGGTCTCGAGTCTGTTCCGGGCGATTGCCCATGAGTTGCAGGAGATCGATCCGCAGCTTGCGGGTCAGTTCCAGCCGATCGTGAAGAAGTTGTACGCGCGGAACGACTATCACGAGTACGGCGGAGCGCCGCTGCTGGGTGTGGACGGGGCGTTCATCATCGCGCATGGTTCGAGCGAGCCCCGGACGATCGCGGCGGCGGTGCGGAACTGTCGCGACTTCATCACGGGCGATGTGAACGAGGCGATCCGAGCGCGTCTGGCGCAGGCTTCCTGCAGCCCGGAGCCGGCATGAGCGGGGAGGGGCCGATCGGTGGTGAGCCCGGTCTGGGCGTGCGGATTGCGGGGACGGGTTCTGCGCTTCCGTCGCGGGTGCTCACGAACGCCGACCTCGAGCAGATGATGGACACGAGCGACGAGTGGATCGTCCAGCGGACGGGCGTCCGGACGCGCTACCTCGTGGACAAGAGCAGGGGCGAGTGCACGCTGACGATGGCGCGTCAGGCGCTGGAGCGTGCGTTGGACGACGCGCACATGGACGGGTCGGACCTGGACCTCGTCGTGCTGGCGACGATCACGGCGGAGATGCCCTGTCCTCCGACGGCCTGTCGGCTGGCCGCGGATATCGGTGCGGGGACGGCGGGCGCGATGGAGATCTCGGCGGCGTGCTGTGGGTGGGTGTTCGCGCTCAACACGGCGTACGCACTGATTCGGGCTGGGATGTATCGGAGCGTGGCGGTCGTCGGCGCGGACACGATGAGCAGTCTGCTGCGGTACGACAACGAGGGACGATCGACGGCGATTCTCTTCGGGGACGCGGGGGGGGCTGCCATCCTTCGCGCGACGGACGACGCCTCCAAGGGGGTGCTGGCTCAGACCATGCATGCCGACGGGTCGAGGTGGGTGGACCTGTTCATTCCGCGTGATCTCGATCGTGATCTGCCCGAGGGCTACGAGGTTGGTCCGGACGGCGTCAATCGCCTGCAGATGAACGGGCGGAGCGTGTTCAAGTTTGCGGTGGGGACTTTTTCCGATGTGATTCAGCAGACGCTGGATCGTGTCGGGCTGGGGGCGGACGAGGTGGACATGTATGTGTGTCATCAGTCCAATGCCCGGATTCTGCACGCCGCCCGCGAGCGATTCGGGCTCAGCGAGGACCGCCTGTATGTGAATATCGACCGCTACGGCAACACGGTGGCGGCGTCGGTGCCCCTGTGTCTGGATGAGTTGCGTCGTCAGGGACGCGTGCGCGAGGGGCAGAAGGTGATGTTCGTCGCGTTCGGCGGGGGCCTGACCTGGGGCACGAGTCTCTGGCAGTTGTAGGAGCCTCGGCGGGACGGTGGTTCCCACCCTTGGGACGGCTGTGGAGCGAGCGTGGGCAGGCCTGAGCCCAAGAAAACCCGTGGGGGATAATGAGGGTCGTTCCCTATCCGATTGTGCTTGGCTGATCCCCGGGATTCGGATATCCTGTCTGTCGGAGACGAGACTCCCGTTCCTGGGCGATCTGCCTCTGGGCGGACCATGCCGCCGGTGTGTGCGGCAGGAGGAGAATGTGATGAGACCGCTTTGTGTTGTGGCGTGCGCCGGGCTTGCGTCGAGTGCGGCGCTGGGACAGATCGACGGCGCGAACTTCGATGTCGAGTATGGGCCGGCGCTGTTTGCGCAGACGGTGGGGACCCAGTTCGGGAACAACACCGATCCGTCGCGGGACTTTGCCAACGGCTCGGAGATCGACGGCCTGTTTGCCCGTCTGGACGGCACGACGCTGCTGCTGGGCGTCAGCGGGAACCTCGAGACGAACTTCAACAAGTTGGATCTGTTCATCGACTTCCGCGACGGCGGGCAGAATCGTCTGCGTGGGGACAACGCGGATGTGGACTTCAACGGGCTGAATCGGATGGGCGACGATGGGTCGGGCAACGGCCTGACCTTCGATGACGGCGTCGCGCCGGACCTGTACATCACCTATACGAACGGCAACGACCCTGCCGAGCACTACATGAACGCGGCGGAGTTGCTGACCGACGGTGGGGGAGACGGGAACTTCGTCGGCGGTGGGCAGAAGTCGCTGGGTGCCATCGTCGGGACGGGCCCGGGGGGGATGATGCTGAGCGCCGACGGCGACAACTCGAATGTCTTGGGTGTTGCGAATCTTGGCGACCCGTTCGACAGCGATCCGGCCACGGTGACGACCGGCTTCGAGTTCTCGATCGATCTGGGGGCGCTGGGGTACAGCGGGGGTGAGGTGATCATCGCCGGATTCATCAACGGCGGCGGGCACGACTTCCTGTCCAACCAGG
>WGEO01000074.1 GCA_015492715.1 Phycisphaerales bacterium
GATGTGTATAAGAGACAGTACGACGGTAGGGGCGTGTTGTCCCTGATCCTTGATCAGGCCTGCTTGCGAGGGGCCCATCGGGCGGCGCATCGCGGTCGGACCCGCGTACTGTCCGGGTCATAGGCACGGGAGGACGGTCATGAGCAGCGCATACGCGGAACTGGCGGCATATGCGAGGAAGACGGCGACCTTCGAGTCGTTGGCGCGTCTGGGCGGGTGGGATCAGGAGACCTACATGCCCGCGAAGGCCGCCGAGGCTCGCGGCGAGCAGATGAGCGCGATGGCCGAGCTCACGCACCAGCGCTGGACGAGCGAGGAGTTTGCCCGCCTGCTGGAGGCCGGCGAGGCCGATCCGCAGGTCGCGGGCGATGCGCGTCTGTCGGCGAGCGTGCGGATGTTCCGTCGGGACTTCGATCGGCGGTCGCGTGTGCCCGCGGATCTGGTCGCCGAGATTGCCCGCCATCAGAGCGCGAGCCAGCAGGTCTGGAAGAAGGCCCGCGAGGCGAGCGACTTCGAGATGTTTCGTCCGTATCTGGAGAAGATGATTGCGCTGATGCGCCGCAAGGCCGAGTGCTACGGGATTCCGGAGGGTGGCGAGCTGTACGACGCGCTGCTGGAGGACTACGAGCCGGGGGCGCGCGCGTCGCGGATCGAGGCGATCTTCACGCCGCTGCGCGAGCGACTGGCGGGTCTGCTGCGCGAGATCGCACGCGGGACGGCGCCCAGCGAGGCGCCGCTGGAGGTTCGTGTGCCCGAGCAGGCCCAGCACGCGTTGGGGCTGTTCGTCCTTCGTGCCATCGGGTTCGACCTCGAGGCGGGGCGTCTGGACACCACGACGCATCCGTTCTGCGAGGGGCTTGCCCCGGGCGACACGCGCCTGACGACGCGCTATCGCGAGCAGCGATTCAGCGATGCGCTGTACGGGACGATGCACGAGGGCGGGCACGGTCTGTACGAGCAGGGGCTGCCCAAGGATCGCCACTTCGGCGAGCCGCTGGGCGAGGCGATCGGGCTGGGGATGCACGAGAGCCAGAGCCGGATGTGGGAGAACTTCGTCGGGCGCAGCCGGGCGTTCTGGGAGTGGCTCCTGCCGCATGCGAATCGCCATTTCGACGGGGCGCTCGATGGCTTCACTCCGCTGGATCTGTATCGCGCGACGAACACGGGCAAGGCGAGCCTGATCCGCGTCGAGGCCGACGAGGCCACCTACAACATGCATGTGATGCTGCGATTCGAGATCGAGCGGGCGTTGTTCCGCGGCGAGATCGAGGCGGCGGACATCCCGGGGCTCTGGAACGAGAAGATGCGCGAGTATCTGGGTATCGAGGTGCCCGATGACGCGCGCGGCTGCCTGCAGGATGTCCACTGGTCGTTCGGGCTGCTGGGGTACTTCCCGACCTATACGCTCGGGAATCTGCACGCGGCCCAGCAGTTCGAGGCGATCCGGCGGGCACACCCCGATCTGGACGACCAGATGGCTCGCGGCGAGTTCGGGGCGGTCCTGTCGTGGACCCGCGAGCACATCCACGCCAAGGGACGCCAGTTCCTCTCGGATGAGCTCTGCGAGCAGATCACGGGCGAGCCTCTGAGCGCCGACCCCCTGATGCGTCATCTGGAGGGCAAGCTGCGCGAGGTGTACGGGATCTGATCGCCCCCGCGAGCGGCTTTCCGCGATGGGCGGCGGACCCTACCATGATGGGCTATGAGCGATTCAATCGTGCTCCTGTGCCCGGGTCAGGGCGCGCAGAAGGTGGGGATGGGACTGGCGTGGCGCGAGCGATCCGAGGCGGCGCGGCAGGTCTTCGATCGTGCCGACGCGCTGCTGGGCGAGATGGAGGGTGTGTCTCTGCCCGCGACGCTGTCGTCGCTGTGCTGGGAGGGCCCCGAGCAGACCCTGAACAGGACCGATGTCTCGCAGGTGGCGATCTTCGTCACGAGCGTCGCGTCATGGCATGGCCTGCTCGAGGGCTGGAACATGACCCCGGCGGACCCGAAGCTCGCGGGGGCGGCGGGCCTGAGCCTGGGCGAGTACACGGCGCTGCATCTGGGCGGGGCGATCTCGTTCGAGGACGCCCTGCGTCTGGTGGCGCTCCGGGGCAGGGCGATGCAGGACGCCAGCGAGGCCCAGGGCGGCGGCATGGTCGCGATCGTCGGGGGTGACGAGGAACAGGCGCGCGCCATCTGCGACGAGGCGCGCGGCGACGGGGTGCTGGTGTGTGCGAACTTCAATGCGCCCGGACAGGTCGTGCTCAGCGGGTCGAAGGACGCCTGCGCGCGCGCGCTGGAGGTCGCTTCGCAGAGGGGGCTGCGGGCGACCGAACTTCCCGTGGCGGGGGCGTTTCACAGCCCCCTGATGCAGCCCGCGGCGGATCGCCTGCGTGAAGCACTCGATCGTGTGGAGATCAGCCCGGCGAGGTGTCCGGTGCTGTCGAATGTGACAGGAACGCCCCACGAGGCGGATCCGGACGAGATCCGTCGTCGCCTGATCGAGCAGCTGACCTGGCCGGTGCGTTGGGCTCAGTGCTGCCAGTGGATGATTTCGCACCTGGAGGGCGCGTTTCATGAACTGGCGCCGGGGCGAACACTGGCGGGCCTCATGCGTCGAATCGATCGTGGGTGTCGGGTGACGGCGCACGACGAGCCGGCGGACGAATCGTGACGAATCGAGGAAGGCAGGGACGGATGCGACGACTGGCAGGGCGGATTCTGGGCGTGGCCCTGGTGCTCTCGCTGAGCGGTGTGATGCTTGCGGGTGTGAGCGGGTGCAAGAAGGAGGAGCCGCCGCCACCTCCACCGAAGCGACCGCCTCCGCCTCCGCCGCCCCCTCCGGAGCCGGTCGATCTGGCGCAGATTCGGGCGTCGCTCGGGGATGTGGATGCGCGTGTGCAGTTTCCGCAGGAGCATGCGCCGCTGGACGAGTCGCTCGCGGAGGCGGTGTTCCGGTTTGCCTCGGCGTTGGCGCGCAAGGACGCGTCGGCGCTGCGTCCGATGATGAGTCTGTCGGGGCGTCGGATCCTCGACGAGGTCGAGGCGATCTGGTGGGATACGGAGATCGAGGCGGTGCGTGTGGTGTCGCTGACGCCCGGCGGGGGCGGTGCCGCGCGTGAGCGAGAGGGGGCCAGCGAGGGCCCCTTCACGCCCGAGTTGATCGAGCAGATGCTGGCCGACGCGATGAGCGAGCTGGGGCAGAACCTGCCGCCCGAGGCACAGGAGGCGGTGAAGAGCGCGTTGCTGGGCGGTCAGGCGGAGATGATGGCCCAGATGTTCAACCAGATGCCGCGCGAGCAGTTGCTGGCGATGCTCGAGCAGCAGGAGCAGATGCTGGACGATCCGGCCAATGCGCAGCAGCTGGAGATGATGGCGCAGATGATGCAGATGAGCGTCGATGAGATGCGCGACGCGATCCGGCGGGTGAGCCAGGCCCAGCGCCGTCAGATCGAGGAGATACTGGCGAGCGCCGAGAACGAGGACGAGGAGGTCTCCGATACCTCGGCGACGCTCGTGCTCGCGGTGCAGGATCAGCGCGGGGCGTTCGTGCTGATCTTCGACGCCCAGCACTTCAGCGACGGGTGGTTCTTCACGCCCAGGCCCGCGACGACCCAGACGCGCCAGAGCGTGCGCGACTTCGACGGGCTGAGCATGAGCGACTATCTGCCCGAGGTGCGCGAGGCGCCCGAACTGCCCGAGATTCCGGATGTTCCTGCCGGCGGAGGTGGTGGGGGCGGATCTGATCGTCGTGGAGGCGGTTCGACGACCAGCGGCGGGTGATCTCGCAGAAAGGACGGCGTGCGATGGGCGAGCAGCGTGTGGCGCTGGTCACGGGGGCGAGCAGGGGAATCGGGCGTGCGATCGCGGCGCGTCTGGCGCGCGAGGGGCGCCATGTGTTCCTGTGTGCTCGCTCGGAGGGTCCGCTGAGGGACCTTGCCGCGTCGATCGAGGGCGACGGCGGGCGGGCGTCGGTGCGAACCTGCGACATGGGCGATCGCGCGCAGGTGCAGGCGATGGTCGAGTCAGTGATCGAGGAGGGTGGGCGTCTGGACATTCTCGTCAACAACGCGGGGATCACGCGCGACAACCTGCTCATGCGCATGAGCGACGAGGAATGGGACGAGGTGATGCGCGTGAATCTGACGAGCGTGTTCGTGGCCTGCCGGGCGGCGGCACGCACCATGATGCGCCAGCGCTTCGGCAGGATCGTGAACATCGGGTCCACATCGGGGCTGGTGGGGAATACGGGGCAGGCCAACTATGCCGCCGCCAAGAGCGCGCTGGTGGGGTTCAGCCGGACGCTGGCGCGCGAGCTGGGCAGCAAGGGGGTGACCTGCAATGTGGTTGCGCCCGGCTTCATCCAGACGGACATGACGAAGGACCTACCCGAGGAGATCGTCTCGCAGGTCAAGCAGGCGATCGCGGTGCGACGCCTGGGCGAGGTCGAGGACATCGCGGCCTGTGTGAGTTATGTCGCAGGCGATGAGGCCGGCTTCCTGACCGGGCAGGTGATCACGGTCGATGGCGGGATGACGATGGCGTAGGGAGAGCGTGCGCGGATCGTCGCACGCCCCACCGCCATTCTGTTTGTATGTTGATAGGCATGATGCGGCCCCGGGGTGAGACGAGGCGCTTCTCCGGATCGCTTTAGTTGACTAAACGATCAGCCGATCATATAATCGCCTGCTCAGAATCCGTCGGGTTGGATGGTCAGGAGCAATGCGATGCTGAGCCCCATGACGGGATATGCGGCGACGGCCTTGGCGTGGCTCGCCACGCACGGGGGAGGGCCTGTGCAGGTCAAGGAGATCGCCGATCGCACGGGCGTCCCCGCGGCGTATCTGGGCAAGATCATGCACCAGCTGGCGCGTGCGGGGATCGTCGAGACGAGGAAGGGCCTGGGTGGGGGGGTGCTGCTGGAGCGCGACGCGGACGCACTGTCACTGTACGACCTTGCCGAGGCTCTGGGCGACCCGATCCTGACGCCCAGGTGCATGCTGGGTGTCGAGGAGTGCTCGGACGAGCGTGCCTGCCCTGCACACGAGTTTTGGAAGCAGCATCGCGAGCGTGAGATCGCGTTTCTGAGGCGCACGACGCTGCGCGACATCGCGGAGTTCGAACGCAGGCGCGAGTTGGTGATGGAGCCGACGAACGCCCGAGGGGCGACGCCAGAAGGAGATCAGCCATGAGCACGACGAGTATCGATACGCTGACCGCCGGCGACATCATGACCAGAGATCCGGTCTGCGCCACGCCGAACATGAGCGCCCGCGTGCTGGCCCAGCAGCTCAACAGCGCGGGGGTCTCGGGCCTGCCCGTGGTCGATCATCGCGGGGTGCTCATCGGGGTGGTCTCCAAGTCCGACCTCGTGCGGGGCTGCATCGAGCAGAGCGAGGACTACGAGCCCGCCTACCTTTTCGAGATCATGGGCTACGAGGACGAGGACGAGCTTGGGCCCGCCTCGTCGTATCCCGAGCAGGAGATCTGCGTCGAGGACATCATGTCGGGCGACCCCATCGCCGTCGGGCCCGATGCGCCGGTCCGCAAGGTCGCATCCCGGCTTGCCGATGCGGGCGTGCATCGCGCGATCGTCGTCGACGACGATCGTTGCCCCATCGGCATCGTCACGAGCCTCGACCTCGTGCGTGTGCTGGCACGCGGCGGGTAGGTCGTAACCGCATGCCCATACGGACGGTGCGTGCCTACGGGCATTCGGGCAGCCCGCACGCGATGCGCCAGGCGCCTGAGGTCGGCGAACCCGGACAAGCCACCTTGGGGACTCGAACCCCAGACCTGAGCTTTACGAAAGCTCCGCTCTACCAACTGAGCTAAGGTGGCCAGAGGGCCAAGTATTCGGCCCGTCGGGGCGGGTTTCAAGTGCGTCCGGGATGCACGAAGCCGGCATGTTCGCCGGTCAGATCTCCCGGACCGCGCTCTCTCGGACCCAGGTCTCGCGTCCATCGATCAGGCGGACCCGCACCCAGCCCTCGCGTCGCTCGCCGAGTGTCACCTCCATGCCCGCGGGCAGGTCACGGTCAAATGTGGGCTCGTAGACCCCCTCGCTGGGGCCGTTGAGGGCCGGCGTCCGGGTCACGATGACCCCCTCGTGCAGCGAGGCGATCGCCCGCTGCTCGTAGGCGAGCAGGCCCAGGGGCAGTACCGCCAGGATGAGCGAGGGGACCAGCAGCGAGCGACTCCACGGGGCCTTGCCGAAGAGGCGGGCAAGCGCGAGCATCCACAGCGCGAGGTAGCCGACGATCGAGGCCCAGGCCATGGCGTTGCGGGGAATCACCCCACGCCACGCAAGCGCGGCCTGATGCAGTCGCTGCTCCGGGCTTGCCGTCAGATCCACGCCCACGCGGGATCGTGCAAAGGCCAGGCTCCGGCGGATCCGTGGGTCCGTGGGACGCAGGCGATGCGCCCGGCGATAGGCGAGCACGGCCTGCCCGGTATCTCCGGCGAGCATTGCCGCATTGCCCAGATTCACCAGCAGATCCGCATTGCGAATCCCGTGGTGCTCCACGATCGCCTCGTACAGCACCATCGCCTGCTTGAAGAGGTCGCGTGCGGCCTGCGGGTCGCGCTCGCTCAGGTCCACGCCGCGCTGGAAGATGGAGGTGGCCTGCTCGAGCAGTTCATCCGCCGGCGCGATCTCCTCGCCAAGGGCTCCAGCGCTGGAAACGACAAGCATCCATGCCATCAGGAATCGGATCATGCCTGCGCTCCCGGCGTCTTCCGGAGTGGAGCCGTATCCACCCGGCGCAGGAGATCGCGCGTGCGTTCGAGGGGCGGCGCCGGCACATCGCTGCCCGGGGCGTCGAACACGCCGCGTTCGGCCTGTGTGAACAGATCGGCGAGTTCGTGGGCGAGGTCCTCGTCGATCTCACCTGCCAGCAGCCTCCTGCAGTCGACGGGTGTGATCGTGTCCTTCTCCCTGCAGAACCGCTCGCCCAGGTAGGTCCTGATCGCCTCGATCACGCGATCGTGCTCCTTCGCGTCACCCGACAGCGCCCGCAAGGCGCGCCGGAGAGCACGCCGGCGACGGGATGCGGGCGAGGCCATCCGGTCCTGCGTGACCAGCACGATCGCCGCGGCTGCGTAGATCATCGGCGGCCCCAGGATCAGGACCAGCCCCAGGGGCGACTTCAGAAAGTCCCATACTTCATGCATCGATTCGTCCTCGAGCAGGGCCGGTCCCACGCTGTTGCTCAGGATCTGTCTCTTATACACATC
>WGEO01000075.1 GCA_015492715.1 Phycisphaerales bacterium
CGATGACATCGCCCGCGGCCAGCAGGTCGCGCAGACGGACGATCGAGCCGTCGGCACGCGGCAGCTCCAGGTCCGGAACTCTGTCGCCGATCGCGAGCGTCTCGAAGCCGGGCGGGCCCCATCGGGAGTTCGTCGCGGGCTCATCGCTGGACGCCTTGGCCCCGGGCTGGAGCGGGAGATTCACCCGCCTGCGCACGAAGCGTGCGCTGTCGTCGCCGCGCCGACGCACATAGGCGATGAGATTGATGGCGAGCATCGCGTCCGGGGCGAGCGTGTCGTCGATCGTGAGGCTCAGGGTGTGCTCGCCCACCTTGATCATGGACTCGTAGGGGGCATAGAGGAAATCGTTGCGGGCCTGCTCGGCGTCGGACAGTTCCCTGCCCGCAAGATGCACGCCTTCGGGCACCTGCACCTGCAGGATGGGCCTGGGAAGCCCGGCGGCCGACGCGTCCACGCCCTCGCCCGGGGCAACCTCGATGCGGATTTCCACGGGCTCGCCCGGGGCAATCCGCGCAGGCATCTGCGCCGAGAGCCTCAGCGGCGCATCCATGGGCGGGGCAGAGGTGACAGTCAGACACGCAAGGGTCGCCAGGATGCTCATTCGGGCTGCTCCTTGTCCTGCTGCGCCGGAAGGAAGACCTCGAAGTCCTGACGCAGATAGCGGCAGACGGCGTCGGCACCCTCGCAGACGAAGTACAGGGCATAGCCGCGAACGGTGCTCGTGACATCGGGCGGATATCGGATCTCGAACTCCACTGTTCTCGTCTCCGTGCTCAGGGCCAAGTCTGAAGGCATCGAGGTTGCAAATCCCCGCTCGCCGACCTCCATACCCTCGGGCGGGTCTGCGGGTGCGATCGTCGCGGCAGCAAGCAGCAGCACACACGCGAGCATCGGTCTCATGGCGGTCCTCCCGCAGGGATACCGGATCCCGTCAGCGACGCTGCGGCACGCGCCCTGGAAGTGCGCTCAGCCGCGGGTCGATCAACCGCGATCAGACCCAAGCGATCGCTACTTCCTGCGCCGTGCGACGCACTCGATGCGTTCGCTGCCGTCCTCGCTGGTCCACACGCCGCTGAACATGTCGGGTCCGTGGAGATAGCCCTTGAAGCGGTAGACGGAGCCATCAGGGGCCGTGACCTTCATTGTCAGCACATCGAGGTCGAGGTGGGCCTCATCGAGCGTTGCCTCGTCATCGTCTCCCTCGATCGTGGCGTGCCCGGACAGCGTGCCGTAGGACCGTTCGATGTGGAGCACCCCGCGCATCTCCTCATCGCCGGCGGTCAGGACCATGTTCCAGTCTCCGCGCAACTCGCGCTCGGGCGTCAGGCCATAGTCGATGGGCACGGCGGTCTCGGGCAGGGGCGGCTCCTCTCCGCCAGCCCGGTATTGCTCCAGCCACTGAGCGACCTCTTGGAGCGCCGGGGCGAAGCCGAACGGCCCGCGTTCGGCCGCCACCGCCAGGCGTCCGTCCTTGCGGACGAGGAAGATGCGATCGGGCCAGGCGTGGTAGGCCTTGTTCACGCGATCATCGAGGCCATCGACGATCGTGGGGATCGTGAGTTTCTTGTCGCTGAGCAGTTTCTGGGCCACCTCGCAGCGTTCGGCCATGTTCGTGTGGTTCGTGATCCCCATGTCCTTGGCATAGGGCACGGGCCAGCTGCTGTCTGCCGCGTGGGCCTCCTTGATGTAGACGAGGCGGAAGTCCGCGATGTCCTTGTATTCCTGATACAGGCGTTCCATCTCGCCAACCTGGCGAAGGAAGGGCGGTCAGGTGTAACTGCCGAAGAAGAGGATGACCGGTCGCTGGTCGCGCATGTGCGCCAGGTGGTAGGTCTCCTTGCCGTCGAAGCTCTGGAGCACGAAGGTGGGGGCCAACTGGCCGACTCGCGGGGCGTTGTCGGGCTGGCGGGCGAAGTCGTGCAGCTGACGGGCCGCCGCTCGCCCGTCGAAGTCGCTGTCTCGCTGGGCCCATGCGCCCGATGCGAGCACGCCCAATGTCAGCGCGGGAATCAGGACCGTCCTCATCGCCGTTCCTCCGTTCGATCGTCCCCCGCAGGGCAGTGTACCGCAGGATGGGTCCACGGACGCCCGCGCACGGCACAGCATGAAAAAACACATAGTTCTCTGGGGGCGCCGACGGCGCAATGGGCAGCGGTGGCCCAGCGAGGCGAGCGCGAGCAGGCCGATGCCCGGCGGGTCCCTGTTGCAAGACAACGGGAGTGGATGGGAATCGAACCCACCTGAGGCCTGTTTCCAGACCCCTCAACGGGTTTGAAGCCCGCGGCCGCCACCAGGCGTGCTGTCACTCCCGGCGCAGTGTAGCAACAGGTCCGGCAGGATGCCGATGCAGTGTGCCAACGGTGAGGTCGCGGTCATTGCATCATTCCGGTGTCGGAGGTAGGATTCTCCCTGTGATTCTTTTTCGATGCCCCAAATGCAAGGAACAACTGGAAGCGCCGGAGAGCATGCAGGGTGAGACCGTTGCATGTCCCCGGTGTGAGAATGTGGCGGTCGTGCCCGGAAGTGTGGTCGGCGGGAGTCGGGGCGCACATATCGACCCGGGCATAGCGGCGGCCGTACGCCAGAGCGTCGGGTCTGCAAAGCCAGAAGAAGATGTCGTTCTCCATGACACGGCGTGCCTCGATTGCGGGTACAACCTGAAGGGACTGCCGCTGAACGGGACCTGTCCGGAATGCGGGATGTGGGTCAAACGATCGGTCTTTACATCAACGGCCCCAAAGCACCGCAAGCCCAGGTGTTCTCGGCTTGTCTATATCATTCTTGGTCTTTTTGTAGGAGCTCTCGGCATTCACAACTTCGCGGCCGGCTTTGTACTGCGCGGGCTGATTGAAATGTTCTTCTTCTTTGGAGCGGTATGTGCGGGCGTGTTGGTGGCGCCTCTGGGTATCCTCTTGATACTGGGTCTATGGGTTGTGATACTTCTTGAACTCGCTTTTCAGACCAAGGACGCCAACGGTGTCGAGATGAGCTAATGCAGGGTTCCGGGCGGCGATTCGGTCGCGCGCTTCAGAAGCACCTCGCACAGCGATCCGTCCTGTGACGCGTCCACACTGCGCAGATCACACACGATCGTGCCGCGCTGCACACGCGCAAAGACGCCCGGCGAGCCGGTCCGCAACGCCCGCGCGAGTGCCTCGGGATCGGGCGTGCGGATCGCAATCCCGACGCTCTCGAGCGCCTGCGCCGGGTTCGTCCCGCCGCCCACGAATGCCGTGGTCTCGATCACCTCCGCCTCGATGCGCGCCCGGCGCAGTCGATCGCACATCGTCTCGGCCCGCGTGCGCAGCGCCGAGACGGGCGTATGCACCATCCGCAGCACGGGGATCCGCTCGCGGGCGATCGCGGGGTCGCGATGCTGGCGCAGCGTTGCGATGAGCCCGGCGAGCGTGAGTTTGTCGACGCGAAGGGCCCGCATCAGCGGGTGGCGCTCGATCGCCCGGACGAGATCGCCCCGTCCGACGATGACCCCTGCCTGCGGACCGCCCAGCAGTTTGTCGCCGCTGAAGACGACGAGGTCGGCGCCTGCCGCCAGTGCCCCGCGTGCGTCGGGCTCGCAGGCGAGCACGCCGGTCTCGTCCCTGCGCAGCAGCCCCGAGCCGATATCGAAGACCATCGGCAGGGTGTGCTCGTGGGCCAGGCGTGCCAGGGCGCCCACCCCGACCCCCTGCGTGAATCCCTCGATGTGGTAGTTGGACGGATGGACGCGCAGGATGGCCAGGCAGTCCTCGCTGATCGCCCGTGCATAATCATCCAGACGCGTGCGATTCGTCGTCCCGACCTCGCGCAGGTGCGAGCCGCTGTGCTCGATGATCTCGGGCAGACGAAAACTCCCGCCGATCTCCACCAGCTCGCCCCGGCTGACGAGGACCCGCCCGCCGGTGGCGATCGTGGCAAGCGCAAGCACCAGAGCACCGGCGGCGTTGTTGACGACCGTCGCGTCCTCCGCTCCGGTCAGCTCGCACAGCAGCGGGCGGACATGATCCGTGCGCCGCCCGCGCTGCCCGCTGGCGATGTCGATCTCGACGGGGACCGGGTTTGCCGCCGCCCGCGCGATCGCGTCCGCTGCCTCCTGCGCCAGCGGCGCCCGCCCCAGACCCGTATGAAGAACGATTCCCGTGGCGTTGATGACCGGAGCAAGCGAACCCGCGTCGGCGCGCTCGCCGTCGCGCACGCGAGAGGCGACCTGGGCCGCGTCGGGCACATCGGCGCCGGCAAGAACCTCCTCGCGGATCCCGATCAGCATGGCACGCACGCGCGCGCGAACCGCCTCCCGCCCGATCCGCGCGCACAGATCGTCCAGAGCGTCGAGCACCTCGTGCACGGGCGGAAGTCGGCGCAGACGGTCGCGTGCCCGCGTCGTCATGGCTCGCCCTCTCCCAGGCGCGGGCCCGCCGTCCGCAGGTCGCCCACACGACGGGTGATCCCCCGCTTGTCCAGCGCCTCGAGCATCGGCACAGCATACTTCCTGCTCGTCCCGAGCAGCTGACGAAAGTCGCTGACGCTGATGCCACCCCCGTTGCCCAGCGCCTCGCGCAGGATCCGCATGAGTTCGTCGGCGTGCGCCCGATCGAGGAACAGCGCGCCGCCGAAATGCTCGATACGCCCGCGCTCGACAGCCAGCCGGAGCAACGCGCGCACCTCGCCGATCCGCAGATCGAGCGCCCGTGCCAACTCTTCGGGCATCGGCGGTGCGAACCCGCCCTTGCCCAGCAGTGTCAGGATCGCACAGAGGCGTTCGTCGTACGCGGAGCTCTCCTCGTGTGTGCGGTCGCTCAGGCGCCCGCCTCGCTCGAACAGGTCCCCGCGGGTCACGAGCGAATCGACGACGCGCCGCAGCACGGGCGGGTCGATATCGGGCATCTGGGCCATGAGGGCATCGGTCTCCAGCCCCGGGCGCCCGGACTCGTGCGCTCGTGCCACATGGCGCGCGATGCGACGCTCGATCTGCGACCTGCGATCGGCATGCAGCAGGCGGTCGCCGACCTCGACCAGCACGCCTCGCGAGCGCAGATCCGCGATCGCCCGCAGACCCTCACTCGGCGCTACCCCGCCGTTGCGCACGATTGGATCGGGGGAGGCTCCCGATGGAAAGAACCAGCACGCGCTCTCGATGCGCCGGCACGGATCGTCGCTGTCGAGCGACGCTAGGTGTGCGATGGCGTCGCGATCCCGCCTGCGGATGGGCGCGGGATTGGTCTGGAGCACACGCCCGCCGCCGAGGGTCCGGGCGGGCGACAGCGAGCGCATCACGAACGCCTGCCCGGGTGTGGCGCAGACCGCCTCCTCGAAGAAGAACTGGGCGAGCGTGCCACTCCCCGCCTCGACTCGCGTGCCCTCGAGCAGGCGCACGCGGGCCACGGCGTCGCGTGTGCCCAGGTGCACACGCACCTGCATTCGATGGCGCAGCGACTGGGGTACATCATCGAGCATGCGAAGGCGCACGCTCAGGATCCGGGTGGGGTGCATCAGACCCGCCGTCGCCAGTTCGTCACCCCGCCGAATCTCCGAGTGGTGGACATCGCCCAGATGCAGGGCAAGGCGCATGCCGCGCGTGCCGAGACCGACCGCCTCGCCGTGCGATTGCAGGCCCCGCACGCGCACCGGGCGATCGGCGCAGAGCAGGCGGAGCGTGTCGCCCACGCGGACGCTTCCGCTTGCCACGCTCCCCGTGACGATCGTACCCACACCCTCCTGCACGAAGGAGCGATCGATCGACAGGCGGAACGGCTCGTCACGGGGTGGTTCCTCGATGGAACGGGCGATCTCGTCGATGGTCCGTCGGAGATCTTCCAGACCCGTGCCCGTGCGCGCGCTCGTGCGCACGAACGGTGCACCCTCCAGGCGGCTTCCTCGAAGCAACTCGCGGACCTCCTGCTCGACGAGGTCGAGCCATTCCTCGTCGACGAGGTCGCACTTGCTCAGACACACCAGCCCGTGCGAGACGCCCATCAGATCGACAATCGCCAGGTGCTCACGCGTCTGAGGCATGACCCCGTCGTCCGCGGCGACCACGAGCATCACCATGTCGATGCCGCTGGCCCCCGCGAGCATCGTCCGCACGAATCGCTCATGCCCCGGCACATCGACGATCCCGACACGGAGATCCCCGATATCCAGATGGGCAAAGCCCAGGTCGATCGTGATCCCTCGCTCCTTCTCCTGCGGCAGACGGTCGGTGTCGATCCCCGTCAGCGCGCGCACGATCGCGGTCTTCCCGTGGTCGATGTGCCCGCTCGTGCCCAGGATGACGCGCCCGGATGCCACCACTCCCTGTATACGCACACGCCGCGACTGGTGCGGCAGGAACGAGGCAGATTGGGGCGTCAGGGCACGAGCGAGAGGGTCGCCCCGCCGCGTGTCAGGACCTCGCCGATGATCGCCGCGTGCTCGCCGCGTTCGCGAAGGGCCGCCAGCAGGCGATCGGCCGCCTGCGCCGGGACACAGACGAGCAGCCCGCCCGAGGTCTGCGGGTCGAAGACGAGTTCCAGCAGGCGTTCGTCGATGGGTCCTTCGATCGCGAGATGTCCCTCGACCGCCTCACGGTTGGTTGTGCTCGCACCCGAGCGAAACGCCGGGACCGCAAGGTCCAGCGCCCCCTCGATGATGGGCAGAGACCCGGCGTGAATCCGGAGCGAGACGGCGCTGGCATTGGCAAGCTGAAGGGCATGCCCCAGCAGCCCGAAGCCCGTGATGTCCGTGCATGCGCGCGCGCCCGCGTCCATCGCCAGGCGCGACGCCTCGTCGTTCAGACGCACCATGCTGCGGGTGGCGGCTTCCAGCGTCTCCTGCGGGCACTGGTCCTTGCGCAGCGCGGTCGTGACGACCCCCGTGCCCAGCCCCTTGGTCAGGATCAGCACATCCCCGGGCCGGGCCCCCGCGTTGGTCATCATGCGTCGTGGGTCGATCGTGCCGCTCACGCTCAGCCCGAACTTGATCTCCTGATCGCGCACCGAGTGCCCGCCGACGACCACCGCACCGGCCGTACGAACCCGCTCGGCGCTGCCTTCGAGGATTCGCCCGAGGACCTCGATCGGGAGTTCCTTGTCCGGAAAGGCGACGACATGGAGGCAGGTTACGGGCATTGCCCCGTGGGCGTACAGGTCGCTCAGGGCATTGGCCGCCGCGATCTGCCCGAAGGTGTACGGGTCGTCCACCAGCGGGGCGAAGAAGTCGACGGACTGGACGATGGCCAGGTCCTCGCGCAGGCGATAGATGCCCGCGTCGCTGAGGGTGTCGGCCCCGACCAGCAGGTCGGGGTCATCGAAGGTCGGGAGTGTGCGCACAACCTGTGCGATGGTGCTCGCGCCGAGCTTGCCTGCTCACCCCGCGCAGTGGCTGTAGGCCAGCAGGCGGCGCTCGCGACCCGACAGGTCCTTCATCGCTTGGCTCCGACCCCGCCCCGACACTTGCGTCGGACACGCCCGCCGATGCGCCCTCGCCGAGCCCGGACAGGTGCGTGGCGCAACGCGGGCGATGCGCTCAATGACCCCACGGGGATTCGAACCCCGGTTTCCAGGATGAAAACCTGGCGTCCTGACCTGACTAGACGATGGGGCCTTCTCGGACCTGAAGCAGGGTCAGGTTCCGCCAGTGTAGGCCCCGCGAATCCTGCCGACCTGCCCCGAACGGGGGCCTTTTGAGCCGATGTCCGCGAAGTTTCGGGGCGATCCGCTCGGGCAAACCGATAGTTGAGGCCATGACGAGCAGCACCAGCAGGCGCGTCGGGCCCCTGGCGACCTTTCTCATCACGGGTGGGGCGATCGCCCTCATCGCGATCGTGTCGCAGCCTGCCCAGACGCACGCGGCGGGCGCCGGGAACAGACCCGCAGCCCAGCAACGCAACCTCATGATCAACGAACGCCCCCTGCTGGGAGAACTGCGGGGCGACGGCGAGCGGACCGTCATCGTCGGGGGCGACGACGGCGTGTCGTACCTCGAGGACGCGGGCGGGCGCTTCTATGAGGAGACGACGGGGCACGACAGCCTCTACGCAGAGCCCGCCAAGATCATGCTCGTCGATCTGCCCGAGCCCTTCAGCGGGAACTGACTGCATCCTGCCGCTCGATCGCGTCTGCACGAACGAGCCCGGCACCTCGTGATGCGCGATAGGATCGCGTGTGAGCGATACGCCGGATCCTGCCAGCACCCCGATCGCACCGATGCCCGTGCCCGGAAACGCATCGTCCGTGATCCTCTTCGGCGGGTCGTTCGATCCCATCACCCGTGCCCATGTGCAGATGGCGGCCCGCGCCCGCGACTTGGTTGATCCCTCGGCGTGGCTCGTCTTCATCCCCGCCAAGCGGAACCCCCTGAAGCGGGGAGCCCCCGAAGGCGGCGACGAGGATCGTGTGCGGATGATCCGACTGGCGATCCGCGGCCTGGAGCGGGCGGGCGTGTGGACGGACGAGATCGAGCGGGGCGGGGCGAGTTTCATGATCGACACGATCGCGCGCGCACGGGCGGTCCTGGGCGATCGAGCCCGTCTGCGTCTGCTGATCGGGGGCGATCAGGCGGCGGACTTCCATCGCTGGAAGGACGCCCGCAGGATCATCGAGCTGGCTCCGCCCATCGTCATGCCGCGAGGCGCGATCGCCGGTGGCGAGGATCTGGCGCGGGCGCTGCGGGCGACCAGCGCGTGGAGCGACGAGGAGATCGCCCGCTGGCGGGGGTGGATGGTGGAGATGGACGAGATCGACGCCAGCGCCACGGATGTGCGCCGATTGCTCCACGCCGGACGCGTCGACGAGGCGGGCGGGCTGCTCGATGACGGCGTGCTGGGGTACATCCGGGGGCACGGGTTGTATCGGAC
>WGEO01000076.1 GCA_015492715.1 Phycisphaerales bacterium
CACCAGAACGACCGAAGCCAGGCGCTCAGGTCCATCAGCATCTCCGTGGAAGCCGGGAGCGGCGCATCCAGAGACTCGAACATCTCGGCGAATCGCGGCATCACCAGCGCGATCATCACGATCAGGACGCCCAGCGACACCGAGATCAGCAGCGCCGGATAGACGAGCGCTCCGACCATCGCCGAACGCACACGCTGCTGGCGTCGGATCAGGCGGGCCAGACGCTCGAGCATGATGCCGAGATTGCCCGCCGTCTCGCCCGCCGCCACCAGACTCCGACAGACCGCGTTGAACGCCTCGGGGTGCGATCCCATCGCCTCGGCGAGCGTGGCCCCTTCCTCCACACGACGACGCACATCCGCGAGAATCGCCCTCCACGCCCCGTCGCTCGTCTGACGCTCGACCGCGATGAGCGCATCGACGATCGGCGTGCCCGTCGCGCTCAGCACCGCGAGCTGACGCAGCGTGAAGACAAGGCTCTTGAGCGCTCCCCGGGGTGCTCGCGCCCTGCTCTCTCCCACCGGCGCGTCCTTCTGCTGTCCCACATGCGTGGGAAACAACCCCCTGCGCCGGAGCTCCTCCATCGCCTCGTGCTCGCTGGCGGCGTCGATCGTCCCGCAGACCTCCTTCCCGCTCCGGTCATAGGCCGTGTACGAGAAACTCATGCCGCGCTCCTCCGGACAGCGGGCTCGTCGTCTTCATGATCGCTGTGCGTGACACGCAGGACTTCCTCGAGGGTCGTCCGGCCCTGCAGCGCGATCGCCACCCCCTCGTCGCGCAGGCTCAGCATCCCCGCGCGTGCCAGCGCCTCGCGCAGCTCGTGCGTCGGGGCGTTGCGGTGGATCATCCGACGGATCGCCGGCGTCACCTCCATCACCTCGTAGATCCCCACACGCCCGCGAAACCCGGAGTCGTGGCACTGCTGGCAGCCGGCACCCTTCTTCATGCTCCTGCCCGCAAGATGCTCCAGGTTCGCATCCATGAGCACCGCCTCGCTCGGGAAGTACTTCGTCTCACACCCGGGACAGATCATCCGCGCAAGCCGCTGCGCCACCACGCCGTTGAGCGCGCTGGCGACGAGATAACTCTCCAGCCCCATGTCCCCAAGACGCGCAACGGCCCCCGGCGCGTCGTTCGTGTGGAGCGTCGCAAGCACGCTGTGCCCCGTCAGCGCGGCCTGGATCGCCACCCGCGCCGTCTCCTCGTCGCGGATCTCGCCCACCATGATCACATCCGGATCCTGCCGGAGAATCGATCGCAACGCCCGCGCAAAGGTCATCCCGATCGCCTCGTTCACCTGGATCTGATTCACCAGATCCAACTGATACTCCACCGGATCCTCGACCGTGACCAGGTTCAACTCCGGGCTGCGGAGCAGATCCAGCGCCGAATACAGCGTCGTCGTCTTCCCGCTCCCCGTCGGACCCGTCACCAGCACGAGGCCGTGCGGCTGGCGAAGCACCCGACGAAAGACCTCCAGCGTCTCGGGACGAAAGCCCAGATCCTCCAGGCGGACCTTCAGGTTCTGCTTGTCCAGGATGCGCACGACGATCTTCTCGCCAAGGAGCGTTGGCATGCTGCTGACGCGCAGATCGATCTCCCGACCCTCCGCCACGATCCGCACGCGCCCCTCCTGAGGCAACCGCTTCTCGGCGATGTCCATCTTCCCGATGACCTTGATCCGCGACACGATCGCCGCGTGCATCCCCGCCGGGGGCTTCATCAGGTCGCGCAGCGTCCCGTCCACCCGATGACGGATCCGCGTCCCCTGCTTCTCGGGCTCGACATGGATGTCGCTGGCCTTCGACTTGATCGCCGTCAGCAACGCGACATTGACCAGATTGACGATCGGACTGCCCTCGACCATCCTGTCGAGGTCCGTGCTCGGCCCCTCGTCGACCGTCTCACGCTCGACGACCTCCACATCACTCTCGCTCAGGCTCGTCAGGAATGCGTCGACATCCATGTCGCCCGACGAATACTTGCGGACGAACTCCAGAATGTTCGCCTCCAGCGCGAGCACCGGGCGGATCCTGTGCCCCGTCAGCTGCGCCAGGCGATCGATGGTGGGCAGGCTCTGGGGCTCGGCCATCGCCACCGTCAACTCCCCGCGCACGAGGAACATCGGAATCACACGCAGACGCTCGCACTCCTCGCCACCGACCAGCCGCATCAGCGCCGGATCGATCAGCCCGTGACGAAGCGTGCACGAGGGGACCCCCATGCACTCGCCCAGCGCCTGCACCAGCGTCTGCGCACTGATCGCCCCCTGCTCCACCAGAACCTCGCCCAGGCGACGACCGCTCGTCGCCTGCGCAGCAAGAGCCTTCTCCAACTGCTCGCGACTGAGCGAGCCCCGCGCAATCAGCGCCTCGCCCACCGGCATGCGACGCCGCTCGCTCACAGGAAACTCCTCACCGCGTCGCCGACGGACGCATACTGCTCGACACGCTGCGCAACACCGGTCAACTCCAGAACCTCACGCACCGTCTCGCTCACGCCGCACAGACGCAGCGTCTGCCCCATGTCCTCCAGCGCGTCGCCCGCGTCCAGCAGCGCCTCCAGCGCCAGGCTGTCCACGAACGAGACGGCGGACGCATCCAGCACGAGACGACCGAGGCTCTCACGCACACCCCGGACCAGACGCTGCGCAAAGTCCTTCGCGTCATCGCCCGCGATCGAGCCACGCGGGCGAAGCACCGTCACCGCTCCGTGCTTCTGCTCGTCGATCTGCACGATGAGCCCTCCGCCCGCGTCATGCGGCCATCGCTCCGTCCATCACGCCCGCGTTGGGCACACGCAGCGTGAACACGCTCCCCGAGCCCACCACGGACTCCAGCGTGATGTCGCCGCCGTGCAGACGCGCAATCTCCCGCGCAATCGCGAGACCCAGACCCGTGCCCTTGACACCGCTCGAACGAGCCGAGTCCGTCCGGTAGAACGGCTGGAAGATCCGGTCCTGGTCCTCCTCCTCGATCCCGGGACCCGTGTCGCGAACCTCCAGACGCATCTCGTGATCGTCCGCCTCCAGCGTCACCGTCACACGACCACCGCCCGGCGTGTACTTGATCGCATTGCCCACGAGATTGTGGATCGCCATCGCCAACTTGTCACGGTCGGCACCGAAGACCGGATACTTCGGCGGAAGACGCCACTCCAGCGCCACACCCTTGTCCGTCGCCTGCGCGTCGTACTCCGCACGCAGATCCTCGAACAACGCCTGCAGACGAACATCGCCCACCCGGAGCGACATGGATCCCGATTCCATCTCCGAGACATTCAGCATGTCCCCGACCAGACGCTCCAGACGACGGACCTCCTGGTTGATCACATTCAGACAACGCGCACGCTCGCCCGCGTCCCCCTCGTTCAGATCGATCGCCTCCTCGGCATACAGCCGGATGTTGGTCAGCGGCGTGCGCAGTTCGTGCGTCGCCTGCGCCACGAAGCCGTTCGTCGCACGCGACGCGACCTTCTGCTGCGTCACATCCTCGATCACGACGACCGCGACGCCCGTGTCCGCACCACGCAGCGGACGCACGCTGAAACGCAGCACATCCTCCCGCGCGCCGTCCCGCTCGACCTCCACGCTCACCCGACGACGGATCTGCCCGCTCACCACCCCGCGGACAGCCTCGCGCAGACCATCGTGATCCACAAGACGCAGGAGATCCTCGCCGAGAATCTCGTCCTCGTCACGGTCCAGGAAGACCCGCGCCGTCCCGTTCGCATACGCGATCGATCCGTGATCGTCCAGCACGATGATGCCCTGCCACAACGCGTCGCACGCGTCGTCCGCAAGCCCGCGACCGCCACGCACACCGCTCAACGCCTCCCCCGCACGCTCACGGACAAGACGCTCACGCAACGCCTCACGATCGCGCAGCAGCGCATTCCACGCGCGGGCGGCAGGACCCATCCGCTCGTCGACCATCAACGCGCCCGTCGATTCCTCCCCCTCGCCGGCGGCGATGAGCGCCTCGCTGATCGCACCCATCGCACCCACTCGACGACGAAGCGTCCGGTACACCAGCCACAACGAGATCAGCGACGCGGCACCGGCCCCCCCGACGATCGTCTGGATCCACCATCCCCCGGCGCCGCCCGCCACCTCCGCAGGGACACAACGCACGATCACATGCCCGCCGCCCAGCGGCGCAATCACATCGCCGACGGCGCTGTCCGCCGCCACACTGGGCAGATGCTCGGGAAGCACCGAGACATTGATCCTCCGCGCATCACTCGACGCCAGCACACGCCCATCGCCCAACTCGATCCGGACCTCCCCGATGCCGTCCTGCAGGGCCACCTCCTGCACGAACCGACGAAGCCCCGTCAGCCCCCGGCTGGCAAGCACGCTGTCGCCGGCAAGCGCCACGCTCCGCTCGAGACTGGCCGCCAACGACTCGCGCGACGCGCGCACGAGGTCCCGCTCGATCGAATGCGCACCGACCGCCAGCGCCGCCATCACCAGCAGCAGCAGCCCGCCCATCAGCAGGCCCGCACCCGCGATCAGCGACTCGCCTCGCGACAGAAACCGACGCCGGAACCGCCGATCACGCTCCTCGGGCTGGGAGACCTCGGGTTCACCCATACGATCCCCACTATCGGGAATCCCGGACCCGATCTGAATCCCCGGAACCGACCCCCACCAGACGGAGGGGTTCCGCGTATATGCGGGTGACAGGACTCGAACCTGCACGGGCTCATCGCCCACGGGGACCTAAACCCCGCGCGTCTGCCAGTTCCGCCACACCCGCAACAGGCCCGCATCACACCCCAACAAGAGCCCCGGACCCGACGAATGACTGTAGAATGTCCGCAGCGGGCACAGGAGGAGGCGCCATGACCTTTGGGCAGAAACTCGCATACCACATCGCGCCGATCTTCCTCCGACTCGTTCTCGGACTCACATTCCTCTGGGCCGGCCTCGGCAAGATCATCGAAGAAATGGAGGTTACCGAGGCCAACGCACCGGCCTTGGTCCGCATGCACGCCGTCAACCAGTCCGAAGTCCAGCACCTCCTTCCCCCGGGATTCACACTCGACGAACAACCGGAAGAACCCCCCCGGGACCAACCGGAGGAGGAAACCACGGGTTCGGATACACACGACGAAGAACCCGCATCGCCACCTCCCCCGGACGATGCCGATCCCGCCGGCGAAGACACGCCGGACACCCCGGAAGAGCCGGACGCGGGAGAAGCAGGCGACAGCCCGCCGGACGACGACGGCGGCTCTGCAAGCACAACAAGGTATCGGACGATTCTGGTGCAGGACACGCCGACGGCAGCCCCGGTGCGCGTCAAGCGCCTCTTTGGCATCGCGCTCATGCTCGTCGATGCCGCCAGCGAGAAGACCACAGAATCCGGACAATCTCTGCCTCGCCTGCTTCCTGAGCAGGTGGGCCGGGGCGAGACCCCCAAGTACCTCGCGTGGGCGGTCGCCATCACGGAGGTCTTTGCGGGCGGATTCATCCTGATCGGATTCCTCACCCGTCTGTCCGCCTTGGCGGTGGTCGTCATCATGGGTGTGGCGATCTGGCTGACCCAGATCGGACCGGCGGCCATGGGGTATCTCGACCATGTCGTGCTCGGCTTCCTGCCGGGCCCGGGTCCGGACCAAACCATCTTCGACCCCGCGGTGTACGAGACACTCTGGTGGCAGTTCGCGCTGCTTGGCGCGGGGCTCAGCCTCTTCTTTGCGGGTGCCGGCACGCTCTCGCTGGATCGCCTGCTCTTCGGGAGTGTGCCCGATGACCTCGACGACGATTGATGGCTCTTCCTGATCCGACACCGTCACAGCGTGTGCGCGAGCGCCTGCGCCGCATCCTGATGCCCACGGGCGTCTCACTGGCCATCCATCTCGTGCTGCTGCTGGTCCTTGCGACGGTCACATGGCAGGTCATGGTGCGCCCGTCGGGCGGCGCCCCGCCCGGCGAGGTCATGATCTCCTTCGACGATCCGTCCTCGCGCGTGCAGGATGGCGAGGCGGATTCGACGAGCGAGCGTGCCTCGCAGGGGCGGCCCTCGACCATCGCGCCGGTCCCGACGCCGGATCTTCCGTCCCCCGCGCCGCGTGTGCGTGTCTCGCAGGCGGCGCCGTCGATCGCGCCTCCTGTGCGCACGCCTGTGCAGATGCGTGTCCCAAGGCGGGGTATCTCGTTCGCGGGCGTTCGTGCCGATCGCGCCGCGAGCGTCGCGTATGTCGTCGACACCTCCGGGGCGATGGCCTCCAGTTACGACCTGATCGTCGATGAACTGGAGCGATCGCTCATGCGTCTGGATCCCGGGCAGCTTTTTCAGGTCGTCACCTTCCGCGATCGCTCCGTCATCGACGGGCAGGCCGGCCCCAAGGCCAGCTTCGTCATGGCACACGGGACGATGCTTCCCGCGACACCCGCCAACCGGAGCGAGGTCATCCGCCAGCTCCGCGAGGAGGTCATTCCCTCGGGACGATCGGACCCGGCGCCGGCGCTGGAACTGGCGCTGGGCCTGCACCCGGACGCGATCTTCCTGCTGACGCGGAGCATCCGCCGCACCGGCCCCGGCCAGGAGCCTGGCACGCAGGTCGAGGGCGATGCCCCGCCCTGGTCCGAGGCGTGGCGTGATGCCCTGCTCGAGCGACTGGAGCGCCTCAATCCGCGACGGGGCGGGTCCCGACGCACCATGATCGTGGCGATCCAGTTCATCGACGACGATCCGACGGGCACGCTCCAGGCGATCGGGGCCCGACACGCCGGCCCGGGGGGGTATGTCGTGCGCACACGAGAGGACTTCGAGCGCCTCGCACGGGCGCCCGCGATCGATCTGATCGACCAGCACATCGACGACGCCCGTCGGGAACTGGATGCCCTGGCGCGAAGCGGGCTGGACTGGCTCGTGCTCTTCGGCGTCAGCGAGCCGGTGCAGCGCCAGGAGGTCGTTCGGCGTGCGCGCCGGGTGATCGCATCGCTCGGCTCGCCCGAATCACTCGAAGACCCGCGCGCCCTGCTCATGCTCGCGCGCGCGGGCGCCCTGCTGGCGGGTGCAAGTGAACGCGACCGGGGCGAGGCCCTCATTCTCGTCCGACGGAGCCTCGCACGCCTGGACGGGCACGATCCCGCCCTGGCGCCCTACCGCGCCTGCATCGCGGCTCTCGCAGGACTCGACGGCGACAGCATAGCGGCGAGCCTCGATCGCCTCGATCCGGGCGAGCGCCTCGAGTGCCTGCTCGCACGGGTTCGTCATGCGTCGGCGTCCGAACTCGCCGATGCGTGGCAGACACTGACCTCCGAACTCGACACCCAGCAGGCCCCGGCGGTGACGCGCATGCTGGCGCACGAGTGCGCAGCCCAGCGGGCGTTCGAGCTCAGCGCGCAGGATCCGTCCCTGGGCGCACAGGGCGTGCGATTCCTCCTGGCAATCGGGTCTCTGGATCTCGGCCTGCCCGACGAGCAGCAGAGCGCCCTGGTCATGGATCGCCTGCGTCGCCTCGTCCCGGGCGGGCTCGACCTTGCGTCGTGTCCACCGGAGGCACAACTGGCGGTCGCTCAGCGTCTTGCAGACAGCGGGGATCGCGCCCGAGCCGAGGAACTGCTGCGAGAGCTGCGTGTCCGGCGGGACGGCGAGCACCTGCTCGCGCCGACGATGCTGGCACTTGGCGAGCTGCTGGCGGACGATCCGAGCGTGCATCGCAGGATCGAGGGGATCATCGAGTTGATGACGCTGGCGCGACATTTTCGCGATGCACCCGAGGCACGCGGGGCCGGCGAGCGTGCGCTGGTGCGGGCGCGGGCACTCGTGGAAGAGGCGCAGACGCCCGAGGCTCGCGCGATCGGGCTCAATGCGTTCCATCAGGTGTTGCGGGATGCGCGCACGATCGAGGATCTCCCGCACAGGGACTTCTGGCTGAGCGAGCACGATCGCGTGCTGCTGGAACTTGCGCAGTTCAAGAACTCGACCTACAGCCTGCACCTGCTGGAGGAGATCCGTCCCGGTGCGCCGCAGGTTCCGGAGGCGGTCGCGCTGTATCGCAGGCTGGTGCGCAGCGCGATCGACGAGATGCTCGACCTGCACATGCGCACGCGCGATGTGCCCGGAGCCGAGGAGACCGCCGAGACCTCGCTCATCGCCGCCCAGCAGCACGCCCGGCACGCGCTGGCGTTCTACGCCCGGCACGGCGTGACGCAGGACACGGCGTTCGAGCGGGCGCGCCTCGCCCGGACCTACGAGTTGATGCAGATGCCGGGCGAGGCCCGCAGGGCCTGGACGGAGGTGCTCCCGGACGCGGATCAGACGGAGGAAGGGCGCACGGGGGTGCTCGTGCGCCTCGCTCGTCTGGAGGTCGATCTTGGCATGCCCGGCGAGGCGTTCGCCCATCTGCGCGAGGCCAGCGAGCGTGTCCAGCCCGACGAGGCGCGGTTCTGGGAGGTCTGGACGCTCATGCTGGAGATCCTGTCGGGTCAAGGTGATCGCGATCGCTCCGGGACGATCCTGGCGCACGCGGCCCGCCTGCGCACGCTCGATCCGGACCTCGGGGGAGATCCCTGGCGCACGCGCATCGAGCGGGTCGTGCGTTCGGCCCGCGAGCGCTCGCCCTGATCGCATACACTCGCAGCCGACGACGGTTCGGGCGAGGCAGGAAGCACAGATGCACGACGCATGGATGAACGCGCTCCGGGGTCGTTTTCTCGTCTTCGACGGCCCCGACGGATCGGGCAAGAGCACGCAGCTGGCGCGCTTCGTGGCGATGCTCGAATCGCAGGGACTGCGCGTCTGTGAGGTGCGCGAGCCCGGCGGCACGCACATCGGCGAGCAGATCCGCGACTGCCTGCTGGCACACTCGCACGAGGAGATGAGCGTTACCTGCGAGATGCTGCTGTACATGGCCAGTCGGGCCCAGCTCGTCGAGCAGAAGATTCGTCCGGCGCTGGCCCGGGGCGATGTGGTCGTCGCCGACCGTTTCGTCTCGTCGACGCTCGCCTACCAGGGCACCGCCGGGGGCCTTCGTCGGGAGGACATCCTCGAGGTCGCGCGCATCGCCTGCCAGGGCGTGACGCCCGACCTCACGATCGTTTTCGATGTTGACGAGGACACGGCGGCGCGTCGTCTGAGCCCGCTGCTGGATCGCATGGAGGCCAAGGGGCGCGCGTTCCACGCGCGCGTGCGCCAGGGCTATCTCGAGCAGGCCCGCGAGGATCCCGAGCATGTCGCCGTCATCGACGCGACGCGCGATCCCGAGACCGTCTTTGCGGACCTCCTGGATATCCTGCGCACGCGCCTGGAAGGGGGCTGAGGCGTGGCGCTGGTCGCCTGGATTCTCGGCGCGTTTCTCCTGGGATCGATTCCCTTCGGGCTGCTGATCGCGCGCACACGGGGCGTCGATATCCGGGCGCACGGCTCGGGCAACATCGGCGCCACCAATGTCGCACGCGTGCTCGGGCTGCGCCTGGGACTGGCCTGCTTTGCGCTCGATGTGCTCAAGGGGCTGGTGCCCACCCTCGCCTTCGGCCTTTCGCACGGGCTGCTCGGGCGGTACGACCTCGAGCCCGGGCAGGCCTGGGCTTGGCTGGGCGTCTTCGCGGCACCCGTCCTCGGGCACATGTTCAGCCCGTTTGCACGCTTGCGCGGGGGCAAGGGCGTGGCAACGAGCCTCGGATCGCTGCTCGGCGTGTTTCCGGCCCTGGCCCTCCCTGCGATCGGCGCGCTCATGGTCTGGATCGTCGTCTTCGGGCGATGGCGCATGGTCGGGATCGCATCGTGTGCGGCGGCCCTGGCGCTGCCCGTCCTGACGGCTGTTTCCTTTGCACTCGACGGGCATACGCGTGCGGGTGTGCCGATGCTGATCGTCACGGGGCTGCTCGCGCTGATCGTGCTGATAAAGCATCGGGGGAACATTGCCCGCACCCTTGCCGGGACCGAGCCTCGCTTCGGCGAGCCTGCACAGGCCCGAGAAGATGGCGGACGGCAGGAGCGAGCGGGAAGATAGTCAATCCGTGCGGGCTGGGCGTAGGGAGAAAGCCTCAGCATCCGCAGATGTTGCGCACCATCCCGCGATCACGGGCGGAGCATGACCGATTTGCGGAGTCGTCGGTCTGTGTTTCCCGACGGAAAGGACATGATTCCCATGCTCAGGCTCGTGTACGACCATGCGGACGAGGGCGACTCGATCCCGTTTCCGGTTCACCGGGTGGTGCCGCGCGGGCGACTGGTCGTGCCGCGCTCGGGCGACGACCCGGCGAATCAGGCCCAGCGGGCCCTCGAGGACGCCCAGGCTCAGATCGACGATCTGCGCGAGCTGATGGACTTCAGTTTCGTCAGCGAGGACGACGGTCCGAAAGCCGCGTAGCGTCGCGCACCTGCGCGATCAGCACCGTGAGATCGTCGCTTCGCTCGCGCAGGCCGGCGAACTGGCGCAGTTCCCAGAAGATCCTCTGCTCGATGGTGTCGGCGCTCGCGTCGGATTCCTGCATTGCGCTGCGCACGGCGTGGATCAGCCGCTCGCTGCCGAACTGGCGTCCGTGGAAGTCCATCGCCTCGACCAGGCCGTCGGTGAACAGGACGAGGACATCGCCCTCGCGCAGGTCGATCGCGGATTCCCGGAACTCGGTGTCTTCGACGATCCCCGCGAGCATCCCGCCCGGCTCCAGACGATGCACAGAGCCGTCTGCACGCAGGAGCAGGGGCGGCTCGTGCCCTGCCCCGCAGTATCGGAGCGTCGAGCCCTCGACACGGGCGACGAACAGCGAGCAGAACTCGCTCGGGAGGGTGTCGCGCACCATGGCGTCGTTGACGCGTGAGACGATCTGGGCCACAGTGCGGGATTCATCGCAGGTTGCGCGCAGGGTGGCGCGCACGCTGGCCATGAGCAGGGCAGCCGCCACCCCGTGCCCGACGACATCTCCCACCGCGAGCACCAGCCCGTCGGGCGTCTCGAAGGCGTCGTAGAAGTCGCCCGCGAGGCGTTCGGTCGGCTCGTATCGGGCTCGCAGGCTCAGCCCGGGCACACGGGGCAGGGCGCTGGGCAGCATCCGGCGCTGGACATCCTGGGCGAGCTGGAGCTGACGGCGGACACGCTCTTCCTCTTCCTGGATCTTCAGCAGGCGGGCCTGCTCGATGGCGATGGCCGAGTGCTCGGCGACGGCCCGCAGGAGCTGCTTGTCGTCGCTGGTGAAGGCGCGCGGCGTGCGCGAGTAGAGGCGGAATACGCCGATGGGCCGCCCCCGAAAACTCAGCCCGGCGCTGATGAAACTCGCCAGCCCCTCACGCTGGAGCAGGTCCGGACGGATCACGCGCGGATCGCCGGCCAGATCCTCGATCGCCACCACCTCGCCCGAGGCGGCCAGACGGTCGAACTGGCGATCCTTCGAGAGCGGGAGCGGGTTGCGCAGCCACTCCTCGCTCAGGCCCCGCGAGGCCTTGGTCGTGATCGAGCGCTCGTCGCCCACGATCTTGGCGGGCGAGTCTTCGTTGAAGAGCACGATCGAACCGGCGTCGAGGCTGAGGATGTCGAGCACCAGTTCCAGGGCGGTCTCGAGCACGAGGTCCGGGTCGGCGGCCCGGATGAGCAGGGCGCTCAGACGGTACATCAGTTCCATCTCGCGCACGCGATGGCGAAGCCCCAGCTCGACCTGACAGAACTCGCTGGCGACGCGGCACAACCAAGCCACGATGCGATGCGCCGCCCCCTCCTGCGCCGCATCATGGACCACGAGCGAGCCGATCGTCCGCTCGGATACGACGATCGCCTCGTGGTGCGCCCCGGGCGGGGGCGCAGGGGCGTTTGGCACCAGCTGCCAGGTCCGGTGCTCGTGGTCGTAGGCGATCAGGCGATCATGCTCGTCGCGCAGTTCGATCCGCACGCCGAGCATCGTGCTCAGTTCCTCGGCGAGGGCGGCGAGGGACCCATCGCTGAGGAACTCGACGATGGATCGCCCGAGCGTGGTGGGCGCACTCGTGGCTGCCTCGCTCATCCGCCGGGCTTCTCGGGCCGATCGCTGAGCCACACGCCCCGCAACAACGCCGCCAGACGCTGGTCGGCGCTCGAAGCGTCCTTCTCGAAGGCATCGAGGCCCTGGGCCACGAGATCGCGATCGCCCAGTTGGTATCCGAGATAGGAAAGAAGCAGCGCCGATTCACGGGCAAGCGTCGAGGTGCCGCCGGCCATGTTCTGACGCAGGCTGCGCGTGATGCTCGTCAGACGCTCGGGCTTGGGCAGCAGCGTCTGTGCGTAGCGCATCGACGCGATCTCCGGGTGCTTGCGCAGGAGCTGGCGGAGGTTGACCGACGCCGACAGGTACATCCCGGCGCCCAACTGGGCGTGGACGCGACCGATCTGAGCCGCGACATCGCCCGGACGCACGCCCAGTGCCCGCGTGTAACGCTCTTCCGCGTCGAAGTAGCGTCCCTCGCTCAGGAGCGCCTCGGCCTGACGCATGTGGTCCGCGAAGGGGTCGTAGCGAGGGTCACCGCCACGGATCAGCGACGACGCCTCCCCGCCCGCACCACGGATGATGTCGATCGCGTCCTGCGCCAGCCCCTGTCCGGGGAGGGCGGGTCCTTCGACACCCTCGTCCTCGTCCGGGTTCATCTCGTCGAGTTGTTTGCGGATCTCGTCGAGGCGGATCTCCCATGCAGGGCGCTGCGGCTCGACCTTCTCCCCCTCTTCCGTATCGATACGCAGAGCGCTGAGGCGTTCGACCAGATCGTCGTACACACTCCGGGTCGGCTCGATGCGCAGGTCGGTCGAGGGAGGTGTCTGGGTCCCCTGCTCGCTGGAGGGGTATCCGGGTACCTGGAGTTCCTGATATCGCACGCCCTCGAGCGGCGAGGCGACCATGCCCCACAGTTTGCCCTCGTCGGTCTGGCTCAGCCCGAGCACCGTCGGCGTGCTGGCTCGTGTCGAGATGTACGCCGAGGGCGAACGGAGCGTGCCCAGCAGGGTCCCCGCGGGGCTCAACAAGTCTTCGATCTCACGCTCGACGGGGTCGGGCGGAGTCAGTTCCGTCTCGGCGAGTTGGGGTGGCTTGAAGATCGGGACCGCCTGCGTCGCCGGACGCGGCGTGCCGAAGCGCTCCACGATCGGCGCTCCGAGCAGGCCCGCCGGCGGGTTCGAGCCCGTGGTCAGGGCGAACTGGTACTGAATCGCCTCCGTGCCACGGATCCCGGCCCCCATCAGCCCGCTGAGGAGGGAATCCCGTCGGAAGGAAAAGGTGTCGTCCGATCCGAGGTTGCCGAAGAACTCGCCGGGTGCGACATAGCCGACATCGCCACGGAAACTCAGCCCTCCCGGGGCGTTTCCCGTCACCACGGCGTTTCGCAGGCGGATCTGCCGGAGGAAGGCTTCCTGCGGGTTCACGCGACGGGTCGGCGTCGCCTCGATCTGTCGGTTCTCGAGTCCCCGCCCGTCGCCCAGTGCCGTCTGGGCACCGGCGGACGAGGCCAGCAGCCCGAGGGTGCCTATGCAAGCCAGACGCAGCATCACGGTCTCCTTTGCGGTCTCCACCTGTGCCAACGATATCGGGACGCGCGGGGTGTGCCGTCCTCTGGAAAGTACGATCTTGCGAGGGCGCAGGTGCGGCGCTCAGTCGCCCGCGGGCACGGGGCCGGTCAGGCCGACCGCAAGGCGGATGGACTCGCAGACCTTCTCATCGTCGGCGACGAGGAAGTAGTTCAACCCATCCGCGGTCCAGCCGTAGACGGCCTTTCCGTCGTTCGTGCCGCCGGGGGCGACCAGTTCGTAACTCTTACCCTCTTCGAAAAGGCGATCCCTGTCGCTGGCGATGGCTTGGACGAAGAGACTGACGATATTCTGGGGATTATTGCACATGCGGAATCGGAGATGCATGCTGTCGCCCTCGCCGGGGACATGGCATCGTCCGCCGTCGAGGAACTCGAGGCCGACGCGGGCAAGTTCGGGGAACGACGGGCTTGTTCCGATAAGTTGCTCGAAGGCGGCAGGAGCGTCGTCGAGTTCGTGGATGGTGAACTTGCGGGCTCTGGCGGGGTCGATGACGCAGCGGGTGTGCTCCTCGCCGACGAAGGACGCGATCTCCTCGAGGTGCTGGGCTTGGGCGGGCGAGACCGTCCCGGAGCCGATGTTCGCGATCTGGTAGAGGAACGCACCGGCGACGATGAGCAGGACGGCGGCGGCGGTGAGGCGGGCCATCGGCGTCAGGCGGACCCAGAACGAGCGGTGGCGGGTCTCGTCGGCACGCGACGGGACGGTCTCGGCGTGCTCGGGCGCGTCCTGCGCAGCATGCTCGCTCCGGACCCGGGCCAGGACCCGATCGCGCAGCCCTTCGGGCGCCCTCGTGTCGCCCATCACCCGCCCGCATGCATCGCGCAGTCGGCGTTCGAACTCGATACATCCCCGATCTTGGGGATGCCGGGCCAGATGGGCGTCCAACCGGGCGCGTTCCGCGTCGCTGAGCTCGCCATCGGCGCCCTTGCGCAGGAGGGCGGCGATGTTCTCGGACGCGTCCGGGTTGG
>WGEO01000077.1 GCA_015492715.1 Phycisphaerales bacterium
AGATGGAACCGATCCAGACGCATCGCGTCGAGCCGCGCGAACAGGGCGGGGTCGTCGCGCAACCGATCCGACACGCCCCTGTGCTCGGTCGGCGGCAGCGTGCCCTCGATCCACGCGAGCATCGTTTCTTCGTCGAAGAACTGCGGATTGGTGTGGTTCGTGCTCACCCGTGCTACTCAGTCCGTCCTGCGTGCCTCTTCGAGGCGTTCGATCGCGTCGCGCAGGGCCGAGCGCGCCCGAAAGAGGCGGCTCTTGACCGTCCCGACGGCGATGTCGAGGACCTGCGCGATCTGCTCGTAGTCAAGCCCCCGCATGTCGCGAAGCACCAAGATCGCCCGGTGCTCGTCCGAGATCTCCTGAAGGGCACGGGCCAGCAGGTCCCGCCCTTCTTCCTGTGAGACGCCGACGGCAGGGTCCGGTTCCCTGCCCGCAGCGATCATCCGCTCGCGCTCGAGCGACTCGTCCCCGCCTCGCAACTGCTCCAGACTCGCATGGCGGCGCAACTTCTCGGACCTGAGCCGGCTCAGGCACACATTCATGGTGACCCGGATCATCCATGTGCTGAGTTTCGCCCGTGCGTCGAAGCCCTCCAGCCCCTGGATGATCTTGACCATCGCGTCCTGCGTCAGATCGCGGGCCAACTCTCGATCATGCACCATCCGCACACAGATGCTGTAGAGGCGATCCTGATAGGAACTGAGGAGTTCACCCCATGCGTCGGGGTCGCCCGCGCGGATCCGCTCGACGAGCGCCAGGTCGCGCGCATCGTCGCCGTCTGCCTTCGTTCCTTGGGTGGGTGGGCGGAGCACCATGCGATCCTATCAGCAGGCCCGGATCGATACGCGGGTGATGGGCGCCTGATCCGAGTCGCGCAGGACAATCCCCGACGCTTGCGTCCGGAGCATCCTGTACGCTCGCTCCGTGACGCCCGATCCCACCCATCTCCGCAAGCCGCAGCCCCAGACGGGCGGTTCGTCGTCGGTCCTGTTCTCGCTCGGGCTGCTTGCGCTGGGTGTCTCGGCGGTCCAGTTCTTCGCGGCGATGCTGTATCTACGCTGGCTCGCCCCTCGCCTGCCCGACGACGAGGTCGATGCCAAGGCCCGCCGCCTGATGTGGCTCGGCCCGCTCCTGGTCACGGTCGGCGCCCTGATCGTCGTCGGGCCGCTCATCGCGATGGTCCTGTACTGGAACCTGCTCGATCGCGTCCGAAGGAACCTCAAGCAGATCATGCATCGCCAATCGTCGAGCGGGTGATCGCCGGCGGTCGTGCCCCCCGGATGCGTACGCTCCATGCATGGGCAACCACGATCGCTATGTCAGTCCGCTGGCCTCGCGCAACGCCTCGCCCGAGATGCTCCGGATCTGGTCGCCCCGCCACAAGTTCGACACATGGCGGCGGATCTGGCTGGCGGTCGCCCAGGCCCAGCACGAGGCGACCCGGGACCGTGAGGGCGGGGCGCTGGTCACCAGCGAGCAGGTCGAGGAACTGCGGGCGGTCGTCGAGCGCGGCATCCGAGACGAGGAGATCCAGCGGGCGGACGAGATCGAGCGCGATCTGCGCCACGATGTCATGGCCCATGTCCACTGCCTGGGCGAGCAGTGCCCGAAGGCACGCCCCATCATCCACCTCGGATGCACCAGCCAGGATGTCGTCTGCAATGCGGACCTCATGATCCAGGGGCAGGCCGGAGCCCTGATCGACGCAAAGCTCCGACGGGCTGCGATCGCGCTGGGAGACTTCGCCCAGCGCACGAGGACGATCCCCACCCTCGGGTTCACGCACTACCAGCCCGCCCAGCCGACCACCGTCGGCAGACGCGCCGCGGGATGGGCATACGACCTGCTCTGCAGCGCCCCCCAAGAGCACGCGGCAGAGCGCCATCGCCTGCGGGGCTTTCGCGGCGCCACGGGCACGCAGGCCTCGTTCCTCGCGCTGTTCGACAATGACCCGGCCCTCGTCGACGCGTTCGAGGCCCGTGCCGTGTTCCTGCTGCGAAGACACATCGGCTGGGAAGACGCCCCCGGATTCGACGACGCCCTCGCAAGGCACGGGGGCAATGCCCGCCAGTATCTGGATCGCCATACCTTCACACTCACGGGGCAGACCTACCCGCGCGTCGTGGATGTGCTCACGCTGTCGCGCCTGGGGGCGATCGCCTCGGCCCTGCACAAGATCGCCACCGACATCCGCCTGCTGAGCAACCGCAAGGAACTGGACGAGCCCTTCGGCGACCGCCAGATCGGGTCCAGCGCCATGCCCTACAAGCGCAACCCGATGCGTTGCGAGCGGATCTGCGGGCTGGCACGCTTCGTCATGAATCTCGCACCCAACGCGAGCGACACCGCCGCCACACAATGGCTCGAACGCACGCTCGACGACTCCTCGAACCGTCGCCTGAGCATCCCCGAGGCATTCCTCGCGCTCGACGGCACGCTCGACCTGATGCACAATGTCGCCGACGGCCTCGTCGTCCACGAAAAGATGATCCACAAGAACCTCATGCTCGAACTGCCGTTCCTGGCGACGGAGAACATCCTGATGGCGGCGGTGCGGGCCGGGGGCGATCGTCAGGACCTGCACGAGCGGATCCGTGTGCACGCCCAGGCCGCCGGCCAGCGCGTCAAGGACGAGGGGCTCGACAACGACCTGATCGACCGCCTGCGAGCCGACCCGGCGTTCCGGAGCAAGGCCGTCGGCGGGTCGCTGGATGCGGAACTCGACTGGGACGACCTGCTGAACCCGATGCGGTATGTCGGGCGGGCGCCGGCGCAGACGGAACGATTCGTGCGCGAAGTGCTCGAGGCGATTCGCGTCTCCAGCAGGGACGACCTCGATCGCCTGGGCACGAGCGAGCCGCGGGTGTGACCCAAGCCCCGGAAGGACCGATGACGATGAGACCGTTGTTTGCACAGATCGCCATCGCCCTCCTCCTGGTGACGGCGTGCACCCCGACCCCACCCGCACACGC
>WGEO01000078.1 GCA_015492715.1 Phycisphaerales bacterium
CTCCTGCAGGATCGCAAGGAGCACCATGCAGACGACGCCCGCGGCGGCGCCGATCCAGACCCTGCGATCGCCCCTGGGCGCAAGGGCCAGGAGCACGGGCACGGACCCCCATGTCAGCCCGATGAACAGCGCGTACATCGCCCAGCGATGGCTGACCATCAGCGACGCGATGGGACCCGCCAGCAGGACGATCGCGCACAGGGCGCCGCCCACGATCGCCCCGAGCAGCGCGATGGACGGGAGTCGAAATCGCAGGCGGGTCAGATCGCTGATGGCATCGATGAATCGCGTGTAGACACCGCTGACGACGAGCATCGTCCCGCCGCTGATCCCCGGCACGAGGTTCGCGAGCCCCATGAGCACGCCCGCGAGGACGCCCCGCACGAGGTCGAGGATGGGCGCTTGCGGGCGTGGCGTCGTGTCCGATGCGGGCGTCTCAGGCATGGGCGACCATATCATCGCCCACGCACGGACGCGTCCTTCACCCATCAAGGCAACCCCCCAGCGGAGCAGTCCCCATGCACATTCTCGTCACCGGCGGGGCCGGCTACATCGGCTCGCACTGCGTCCAGCGCCTCCTGCGCGACGGGCACACGGTCGTCAGCTACGACAACCTCTTCCGGGGGCACCGTCGCCCCATGGACCTTCTCGCCCAGCAGCACCCGGACACGCTGACCTTCGTCGAGGGCGACCTGTGCGAGACGGATCGCCTCGAAGCCCTCATGCGCGAGCACGCCATCGAGACCATCATGCACTTTGCCGCCTGGGCGTATGTGGGCGAGTCCGTCGAGATGCCGCTGGCATACTGGCGCAACAACACGGTCGGCTCGCTGAGCCTGATCGAGGCGGCCGATCGCGCGGGCGTCGAACGCTTCGTCTTCAGTTCCACCTGCGCGACCTACGGCGAGCCGGGCCCGGACCAGATCCCCATCCGCGAGACCTGCCCGCAGCAGCCCATCAACCCCTACGGGCAGTCCAAGCTCGCCGTCGAGAAGATCCTGATCGACTGGGTCCGGGCGTGTACGAACGAGGGCAGGCCCTGCGCCGTGTGCGCGCCGCGATACTTCAATGTCGCCGGGTGCGATCGCTCGGGCCTGCTGGGCGAGGACCACGAGCCCGAGACGCACCTCATCCCCGTCATCCTCGAGGCCGCGCTGGGCAGACGCGAGGCAATCACGATCTTCGGCACGGACTACCCGACGCCCGACGGCACCTGCATCCGCGACTACATCCATGTCGAGGACCTCATCGACGCCCATGTGCGCGCGATGGAGGCCCTCGAGCCGGGCGACACACGGTTCTACAACCTGGGCATCGGCAACGGGCTGAGCGTGCGCGAGATCATCGACGCATGCCGGGAGGTCACGGGCGTGGACTTCCCTGTCAAGGAAGGCCCCAGACGCGCGGGCGATCCGCCCGTCCTCTACGCCGATCCGTCGAAGATCCGCGACGAACTGGGGTGGTCGGCGTCGATCACGGATGTCCACGAGATCGTCGACAGCGCGTGGAAGTGGTTCAAGGCCCACCCGGACGGCTACGGGGACTGAGACGCCACGGGACCGACCCGGACGGGGCCGCTATGCGCTCGCCCGGGACGATCTCGCCTGCACGCTGCACCCCTGACGACGCGAAAACACACCCGACGATCCAGTGCTCCTACTGTTTGGTGTTCCGCACGAAAACCGAGCATTTCCGCGAGCACCCAGAAGGAGCGAACCATGCCCATCCGCATCGGCATCAACGGCTTCGGCAGGATCGGACGCCTCGTCTATCGCATCGCCAGCGAGGACCCGAACTTCGAGATCGTCGCCGTCAACGACCTCGTCCCGGCGCCCAATCTCGCCTATCTCCTCGCCCACGACACCATGCACGGCAGGTTCCGCCTGGGCGGCGAGCCGGCCCGCGTCGAGGCGACGGACAGCGAGATCATCGTCAACGGGAAGAAGACCCGCACGACCGCCGAACGCGACCCCGCCCAGCTGCCCTGGGGCGACATGGGCGCCGACTATGTGCTCGAATCGACGGGCCTGTTCACGAAGTACGAGGACGCCCACAAGCACATCGAGGACTCCGGCGCGGGCAAGGGGTGCAAGCGGGTGATCATCAGCGCCCCGACCAAGAGCCCCGATCAGGTCCCCACCCTCTGCTACAAGGTCAACCACGAGACCTACGACCCCGACAAGCACCTGATCATCTCCAACGCCAGCTGCACCACCAACTGCCTCGCGCCCGTCGCCAAGGTCATCCACGACGAGTTCGGGCTCGAGGAGGGCCTGATGACCACCGTCCACGCGGTCACGGCAACCCAGCCCACCCAGGACGGCCCGAGCAAGAAGGACCTGCGCGGCGGGCGCAACGGCTACATGAACATCATCCCCGCCAGCACGGGCGCCGCCAAGGCCGTCACCCTCTGCATCCCCGAGCTCAAGGGCCGCCTGACGGGCATGGCCTTCCGCGTCCCGACGGCGGATGTCTCCTGCGTCGATCTGACCTTCCGGACGAGCAAGTCCACAAGCCTGGACGCCATCCACGCGGCCATGAAGCAGGCGAGCGAAGGCTCCATGAAGGGTGTGCTGGGCTATACGGAAGAACCCGTGGTGTCCAGCGACTTCGTGGGCGATCACCACAGTTCGATCTACGACGCCGGGGCATGCATCGAACTCAACGACCGGTTCTTCAAGGTGGTCAGTTGGTACGACAACGAGGCCGGCTACGCCGCCCGCTGCGTCGACATGTTCCGCATGCTTGCCCAGCGGGACGCCTGACCCAGAGGATTCCCGCATCCCGACCCTTGCGACGCACCCGGTGCCCTCGCAGGCACCGGGTGTCTCATAATCTCCCAGAAGTGATCAAGACCACAAAAATCCAACTGTCCCGACATGAGCGGCGCCCGGACCGTGGATTTCCCTCGGAACTCGCGGGCATACGATCCGAATGATTCTCATGATGGAGATGCTCGTCGAGGCGGGCGGGATTCCACGGATTCGGACAGTATCGGACGCGTGCGAGCGGATCGCGATGCCCCGAATCGGACGAAATCCCGCGTATTCCGCCAGCGGCGTGCAATGGAGGACCACCCCGGGGCTTTCTCGGGATGGAGCCGGTGCAATCCGGCCGGCGGAGTATGGGAGGGCAGGGCGATGAAACTCAACGACGAGGAACGCGTGGCACTTCGGCGTGCTCTGGAGTACCTCGCCGCGGGATCCTTCCGCAGGTTTCAGGACGCCCTCTGGCTGGGTTTCGGCGACCTCTGGACCCACATCGAAAAGGCGCTGGTCCGTGAGGGAATCATCGTTCGGCGGGGCGATGAGGACGCCGACCTGACCGCGCGCGGGCACGAACTGCTCCAGACCCTCTCGAAGAAGCTCGAACGGATCGCGGGGTAGGCGCAGGATGGTCCGATAACGGAATCTCTCCCATCCCCGACCGCATCTCCGATCCCCCTCTCATCGCATGCCGCAATCCGATCGGCCGTGCCACCCATTTCGACCGGCGGGTGCGTCCGCTCGCGGCAACCCATAGGCCCATAGGGAGTGTGCGTGGCTCACGACCGGCGCATCGTGTCATCCACCACCAGGCGCGTCCGCTTGCTGTGGCTCATAGGAGATGTCTACGACTGATGAGCGGCTCATCGTGTCAACCGCTGGATGCGTCCGATTCCTGCGGCTCGGGCACATCGTCGTCGGGATCGCGGGCATCGATGGCGACATCGAGTTCGACGGTGCGGACCTGCAGGCACTCGGTCTGGCTGCATGCCTGATAGGTCACGCCGAGCATCGGGCGACCCGACCATCTGCCAACACGCTCCAGGGCCACGGGGATATCGACCGTGTCGGTATAGACCCGCAGGCCGTCGGGGCGCTGCTTGCCCGGGGGATACTCCGCGTAGACGCGCATGCCCGTGCCGCCCAGCGTGTGGACACGCACGGGCACGAGCGTGCTCGCGTCGGGCGTATCCGGGGCGATCAGGTGCCAGTCGGGCGCGATCCGCAGGCGGAGCGTGATCATCGCCGGCTCGTCGCGGGCGATGACGACGCGGTCGTGATCTGCGAGCACCTCGACGGGGGTGAACGCGGGATTCGCGGGGCCCGCCGGCTCGACGGGGACGCTGCGCGACGACGACGCGAACCAGTCCGTCATCGTCTCGGGCAGGTCCAGCCGGAGCACCAGCATGAGCGCCCGCAGGGAGTTGGTCGCGCCGAGGGGATTCTCGTCGATCGAACCGCTGACGGCGTGGAGCATGCGGGCGGCCCGTTCGGCGGACGCGGCATCGTCCCCGCCCCGCTGTGCGAGCACGAGGGCGAGCACGCCCACGGCGCTGGGGATGGCACCGTCGTGGACCGACCGTGTGCGCACGAACAGGTCGGTCTGGTCGGCTCGGGTGTCGAAGAACCCGCCGGCACCGTCGCCAAAGTCGCGTTCGATCGTCTGGAGCACTTCGCTCGCGGCGTCCTGCCAATCGCCCGCTGCCCCTGCGCGCCGGAGGGACTCGAGGGCGTCGAGCAGGAACGCGCCGTCCTCGAGGAATCCCGGGCCGCTGGTCTGCCCCCGGCGCCAACTGCGCAGCAGCGTGCCGTCCTTGCGCAGGTGCTCGAGCACGAAGCGGGCCGCGCGGGCGCCGTGCTCGATGAGGGACGGCTCATCCAGCATGCGCCCGACATCGGCGAGGGCGGCGATCATCAGCCCGTTCCAGCCCGTGAGCACCTTGTCATCGCGGCGTGGTCCCTTGCGCCCGTCGCGGACCTTGAGGAGTCGCGTGTTGATCGCGTTCAGGCGCGCGATCAGGGCGTCGGCGTCCATGCCCAGGTCCGACGCGAGGCGATCGGGTCGGTCCCGCATGCGCAGCACATTGCGGGGCGGCTCGTCCGAGTGGTGCGGGTCGCGGAAGTTCGGACCCGCGTCGAGTTGGTAGACACGAATGGCAAGATCGGCGTCTTCCGGATCGAGCGCCTCGCGGATCTCCTCGGGTGTCCAGAGATAGTTCAGGCCCTCGCGCCCGTCGACCTCGGCGTCCAGGGCGCTATGGAACCCGCCGGCCTCGTCGCACAGCTCGCGCAGGACGAACCCGCAGGTTCGGCGGGCGATGCGCGCGTAGAACGCGTCGTCATAGACGCGTGCGGCACGCGCATAGACACGCGCCAGTTGGGCCTGGTCGTAGAGCATCTTCTCGAAGTGCGGCACGGTCCATGTGGCATCGACGCTGTAGCGATGGAACCCGCCCGCGACCTGATCGAAGATCCCGCCGACGCCCATCCGGTCGAGCGTCAGGCGCACCGCCTCGTCGATCGCCGAGCGTGAGGCGCCGTCGACGCGCCCGCGGGCGTCGAGGAGGAACTCCAGGAAGACGGGCTGGGGAAACTTGGGGGCGCTCCCGAATCCGCCGTGGACGCGATCGAACATGCGGAGCAGGCCCTGGATCGCCTGCTCGATGTGCGTCGCCGAGAGCGCCACCGGCTCGCGTGCCTGTTCCAGTTGCTCGCGCACGGCGCGGGCGACCTGCTCGCCCTGCTGGAGCACCTGCTCTCGCTGCTCGCGCCACGCCGCCGAGATCCCCCGCAGGATCTGCGGGAAGGTCGGCATCTGGGGCAGGTCTGCGCGGGGCTCAGCCGGGAAGTAGGTGCCGCACCAGAACGGGCGCAGATGCTCGGGCTCGAGGAAGCAGCTCATGGGCCACCCGCCGTGCCCCGTCATGATGACCGTGGCGGCCATGTAGACCTCGTCGATGTCGGGACGCTGCTCCCGATCGACCTTGATGTTGACGAAATGCTCGTTCATGATCTTCGCGATCGCCTCGTTCTCGAAACTCTCGCGTTCCATGACATGGCACCAGTAGCAGGTGCTGTAGCCGATGCTCAGGAAGATGGGGACATCGCGCCGTCGGGCCTCGGCGAAGGCCTCGTCGCCCCAGGGATACCAGTCGACGGGGTTGTGCGCGTGCTGGAGGAGATAGGGGCTGGACTCGTGGATCAGGCGATTGGCTGGGCGCTCAGGCGCTCGCCCCGCGGAGTGGTCGTCGGGCTGGGGCATGCCCAAGGGTAGGGTCAGGTAGCCTGCCCGACCTGCGCGATGATGAGCGAACGCAGGGGATACGAGGACGGGAGACAGGCCGGCGGCACGGGGCGGCGATCGAATCGGCACGCCGCCTCGACGCTGGATCGCAGGACCGCGTCCTCGGGCAGACGCACCGCCCGGATCGTGACCTGCTCGACGCGGACCATCACATCATCGGGGTCGTCGACACGCTCGATCCGGTCCCGCATGGCCTCGAACGCGTCGGTATACGCCGACGCGGCACGACGCAGGCGTCTGTCGTCTCCCTCGAACGCATCCTCCAGCGCATCGACCAGCTCGATGCGTCGATCGTCGAGGAGGTCGCGCACGCGCAGCAGCAC
>WGEO01000079.1 GCA_015492715.1 Phycisphaerales bacterium
GACCAGCATGACTCTCCACAGTCCATGGCATCACCAAGCATGCAACGAACAAGCGATCCGGCAGGCAGAACCTAGATGAAACAGGATGTATACAGGTGGAACCCATGGACCATCGCTGTCGAACCCGATCCACTCATGGGCACATCCTCGATGGAGCCCGCCCCCGAGGATCTCGTCCTGCGGATCCCATCCGGTCGGCACAATCCCTGCGTCATCTCCGGGTCGCTCAAGATCGCTGATCTGCTCGCGCAGAAGGTGGATGCTAGTGCAAGGATCGACAGCGCGGCCCACATTTGATCGTATATTGTTAGGGTATCATGTGACCCGACTACAGGCAAGCTAAAGAGTGGGATCGTGTGTGATCGGGAGCGGGTTCGCCTTGGGGGAGTCGCTCACGGGCATGCCGGACTGGACCGACCGCCATTGCGACATTGACGCCATCTCGATAGACGCGCAATGAAAAGGCTCCCTCGAAGGGGAGCCAGTGGGCGTGGCAGGACTCGAACCTGCGACCTCACCCTTATCAGGGGTGCGCTCTAACCAGCTGAGCTACACGCCCGCGTGCGGCGGGAAGGATAGTGCCGCCCCCCCGACCTGTCATCTGCCCGCATGGGAAAACCGACACCACGGACACCAAGCCGCGACGGGAAGCGACGACCACGGAAGCATGCGGGCAAAGGACCATACCCCGGCGAAGCCGAAAGCCCGTCGCACGCGAGGCACGCACCCGATCTTCTCCCCATGCACCGCCATTATGCTCATAAGGAAATATCTGTATCACTGGCACAAATGTGTGCTTTTTCGGGAAAGGATTTCGATAGCCCTTTACCGGACGGCGGATCTGTGGTTCAATGCCCACGCAGTGCCTCAGGGCTATGTCATCGGATGTGGGCGGCGGTTTCCCTGGGCACCGTACGGAGGAGAGACCGATCCATGGCACCATCGCGGGGGCGATCGCTGTCGTTGATAGTGGCGGGAATTGTGGCCAGCGGGGTCGTGCCTGCGGGGCTTGCCCAGCCGTCGCCAGACTGGCAGCGCTGGTTCACGCCGAGCGTCCCGGGCGACCATGTCCGCAGCGGGCGTCTGCAGGTGCGTCCGATCGAGCGGAGCGGGCCCCGGCACGATCGGGCGATCGCACGCCTGCGGGGGCGGGTCGTCACGCGGATCGACCCGCTGGACATCCATGTCGTTCGTGTGCCCGCGGGCATGGATGAGGAGGTCTATGCCCAGATCCTCATGGACAGCGGCGATTACGCGTGGGTCGCCCCGGACTGGTACATCTATCCCGCCAGCGAGTGCGCCTCGAACGATCCCTCGCTCTTCCGCCAGTGGCACCTGGACGCGGTGCAGGCGACGCGGACTTGGGAGATCACGACCGGCCTGAGCGAGGCGACCATCGCCGTGGTCGATACCGGCGTCGACAAGGACCATCCGGATCTGGCCGACAACCTCGTATGCGGGTACGAGTCGATCGGGCAGTGCCCGTTCCAGTGCCCCCTGGAAGAGTGCACCGAGGGCGGGAGCGTCGAGGATGTCAACGGGCACGGCACGCGCGTCGCGGGCATCGCCGGAGCGGTCGGGAACAACAACACGGGCGTCTCCGGCGTGGGCTGGGACTTCAGCATCATGCCCGTGCGCGTCTCGAACAACAGCGACGGCGGGGCGTTCCACGCCGATGTGCTCCAGGGCATCGTCTGGGCGGCCCAGCAGGGCGTCGACGCGATCAATGTGAGCCTCGGCTGCGTCGAGGTCCCCAGCAACGACGAGGTCGGCGAGTTCGTCATGGACGAGGGCGGGCTGCTCGTCTGGGCGATCGGCAACGGCGGACAACGCCAGACCTTCGACCATCCCCATGTCATCGTCGTCGGCGGGACCCAGGAAGACGACGAGGCATGGCCCAACAGCGACTACGGCCCGGGCATGGACATCGCCGCCCCCGCACGCAACATCTTCTCCACGAACTGGCACGCGGGATACGGGAGCGGCTCGGGCACCAGCTTCGCCTCCCCCATCGTCTGCGGCACGATCGCACTGATCCGCAGCTGGTTCCCCCAGATGGAGCCGGAGGATGTCGAGGACCTCCTCTACGCCTCGGCGGTCGATCTGGGCGAGCCCGGCAGGGATGAACGCTTCGGGCACGGACGCGTCGATGCCTATCGCGCCCTGGTCTTCGGCATCCTGGGCGGGCTGGACGAGAACGAGCGGATCAGCCCGGCGCCCCCCGAGGACTGCTCGGCGATCTCGGACACTGACGACGGGCGATTCCGCCAGGGACGCGGGCTCTGGGGCAGGGCATACCACAGCGACGAGGCCGAGTCGCTCGACGCCCTCGCAACGCTCGAGCCCGACGGATACTGGATCGCCGACGCCATCGATCTGGGCACGCCGGGCATGCCCGAACAGGATGGGCGTCCGCCCAACGGGGCGTGGCTCAAGGGCTTCATCCAGGTGCCTGCCGACGGCCTGTATGTCGTCCGCCTGACGAGCGATGCCCTCAGCGACCTGAGCATCGCGGGCAGACGCGTGGTGCTGCGTGAGGCGGACGAGGACGGCCCGGTCACCTCCCTGGCGATCGTGCGGCTCGAGAAGGGCTGGCGAACCCTCGACCTGCGGTATCTCTCCGAGGGCGGACTCGGGACCGTCGGCGTCAGCCTCTGTCCCATCGACAGCCTCGGCAGGATTCAGAGCGGGCGACCCATGGCGCTCGCGCACGGGATCGACCTGGCGGACTGGAACCTGGACGGGACCGTCGATACCGAGGACTTCTTCGCGTTCCTGACGGACTTCGGCGCCATGCGGGACCGTGCGGACCTCGACGGCAGCGGCGAGGTCGACGCCCAGGACTTCTTCATCTACCTCGACAACTTCGCCTTCTGAAGGGCAGCCGCCGTTTCCCCGCGTCCATCCGACCCATCCATGCTGCGCGGCCGCCGGGAGTGTGGCCGCCCTGCGAGGCCGTGCCGTCGAAGGCGTGTGTGGGCCGGAATCGACCGACTCGGGACGAGATGGCAAAGACAAAGCCGATCGGACCCGTCAGGACCCGATCGGCTGATGCGGTGAGAAAGGTGGTGGATCGTGTGTGTTACCGTCTGCGCCGCGAGGCGACCAGGCCGCCCACACCCAGCAGGGCGAGCGTGGCCGGCGTCGGGATGATGTCGATGCGGATGCCCGCACCCACGGACTTCTTCTCGACGAGCGCCGCCGAGACGGCATCGAAGGCCCGCGCGACGAGCGTGTTGTCCAGCTGGATGCGGATGTGGTTCCACGCGGGGACGCGTCCCTCGAGGTCCACCTCCGCCGTGGCCGTCCACTCATCGCCCGGCGTCGGATCGGTGATGGGCGAGCCGGGGTCGGAGATGAGGGTGTCGGTCTCCACGCCGAAGATATCGAGGTTGGTGACGATGAGCCCGCCCCCGATACTGACCTCGGCATCGCCGGTGATCGTGTAGTCGCCGACCTCGCTGATACGGACGCCGGTGACATTGAACCCGGGCTTGGCGATGATGTCGAAGAAGAGTTGGTCGGTGATCTGATCGACGCCGACACCCTCGACGGACGCGCGGAAGTTGGTGGGGTTGAAGATGAACGATCCGTCGTTCGTGACGACGGGGTTGCCGAAGAGCCCCTGGTCGCTCCCGCCGTTCTCATAGAAGAAGTTGTCGGTCTCGCCGTTGGGCACATCCCACGGCACTTCCGCCAGTGCGCTGCCTGCGACGCACGCAAGCGTGACGGTCATCACAGCCTTGTTGCGCATGTCTGACTCTCCATTCCTCTGTCGGGCGATGTCCGGTCGCCCCGTCTCTCAATCCTCTCAAGACGCGAGGGAGCACGCCATCGACCTCGCACGAAACCCGACGCCCGTTGTTGAGGCGACGGGATGCAACAAGAATCTCAGCGTCTGCGACGTCCCGCGACGGCACCCAGCCCGAGCAGGGCGAGCATCGACGCCGGGGCGGGCACGATGTTGATGGCGACCTGATTCCCGATGGAGTCGAGGCTGATGGTCGCGCTCGTGCCGGGCGTCGAGATCGCGACGACACTCGACGAGAACTCGACATGGACGCTCGTCCACGGATCGCCCGCCGACAGATCCGCGATCACCTGCCCGAGGAAGGTGTCCGAGCCGGGACCGTTGAACGGCGGGGCCGGGACATAGTTGAGCGGGGCATTCTCCGAGCGGACATTCCCGCCGCTGATATCCTCGATGTCGATCCCGCCGAAGGCGTCGCCGCTGGCATCGCCCGTGAGCGTGTAACTGCCCGCCTGGATGATCTGGATGCCCGTGATCCGGAAGCCGGGATCGGCGTACAGATCGAAGATCATGGTGTCGGTGGCGGTGTCCTGGGCGCCGTCGGTCGCCTCGGCCCGGAAGCCCGAGGGCGTAAAGAGTAGGGTGGTGCCCCCGATCAGCTGCGGGCTGCCGAAGAGCCCGACGACATTGCGCCCGTTCTCCCACCTGAAGAAGTTGCCGTTGCCGCTGGGATTGTCCCATGCGACATCCGCGATCGCGGCGCCAGAGGACAGCACGAGAGCCGCAGCTACTCCTAGGACAGTTGCCTTCCGCATGTCTTCTCTCTCTTCCCCGGCGGGGGAAACGACCCGCCGATGTCTTGAACTCGTCTCTCGGAATCCCCGAGCCGGTCAGGTCCGGGAACCCACAACTCCTATCGGACGGATTCTGGCAGATCCCTCGAACCGCGTCAATCCTTTTTGCAAGCGAATCCGCGATTTTTCTGTCCTTTTTTGCACGCGCGGCCCTATGAAAATCGTGGGTTATCGGACGAATACGGCAAAATGGGCAAGATGCAGGAGTGTGGGCATGGGTGCAAATACGCCGTTCCTTGAGGCGCCTCGAGATCGGCAGCCCGCATGGGGAGCGTGCGGTACACTGGGCGCCATGTTCTGGGTCTCGCGTCGTCGTCTGCTGGAGTCCTTCGGTGCCCGTGCCCGTCGGGTGCACTCGGCCTGGCTGACCCGGGCCGTGCGCGAGGGAAGGGCCTACCCGCGGATCCCGACCCGTCGTGTGGACCTGGGCGGGTTCGATGCCCTGATGCGACGCGAGGGCGGGCCAAAGATCGCCGAACGATGGTGGACCATCGCCCTGCTGCGGGTCGAAGTCGGAGATGAGGATCGTCGATAGCAGGCCCGGCGGGCGCGGGCGCTCTACCGTGAGCGTCCGAGAACCTGGATGAGGCTTTGCATGGCACTGCAGACAACGACGCTTCGGCCCGGCTGGCGCATGAAGATGACGATCATCATCGTCGTCCTGACCGCGTTCGGGTTGTGGGGGTTGTACGACGCGACGGTCGCATACCCGGCACGGGGCGAGCGGGTCGCCCGTCTGATGGAGTATCGCTACCTCGTCAAGGCCGCGGGCGATCCGTCCCGTCCGCGGCCGATTCCCGCCCGGACCGTCAGCATCGAGGATCCGTCGGCGACATTGGAGCAGCTGCGTCGGCGCGAGCGCGACGGGACGCTGGGCGACGGCCTGGACGCCAACCGCCTGCAGTGGCTGCGGGCCCTGGCGGTGATCGGGCGGCTCGACCCCGACCAGACGACCTACACCGACGATGGTGGGGCGCGGGACCCCGACACCCGTCTGCAGGAACTCGCGCAGGAGTGGGCCAACGCCACGGGACAGCCCAAACTCCTGCACGCCTACGACATCCTCTTTCAGTGGGTGATCTTCTTCGTCTGCATCGCCGTCGCGCTGTGGTGCGTCCTTCTGCTGCTCCGCACCGCGCGCGTGCGGTATGCCTATGACCCGCAGACGAAGACGCTGGTGCTTCCCAATGGCGAGAAGATCACGCCCGCGGACCTCAAGGAGATCGACAAGCGTCGCTGGCACAAGTTCTATGTGACGCTCGTGATCCGCGACGATCATCCCACGCTGGGCGGGCGGCGGATCGAGCTGGACCTGTACCGGCGATCGCCCATCGAGGACTGGGTCCTGGAGATGGAAAAGGAGGCGTTCGGGACGGAGGAGCACCCACAGGAGACGCCCTCGGAAGACGGGGATGCGCAGGACGGAGGCGAGCAACGGTCATAGCAGTCGCACAGATCCCGCGGGGCCGGTTCGGCGTCGGGTCGTGGAACACCTGCGCCCGGCAGACGCCCGCCCCGCACGCACACAGGCGGGAGGAGATGACGGCGACAGATGCATGAGGGGAGACGCGCCGTGAGCACATCGAGCACACGATCCGCACGCGGCGTGCCGGGGCGGCGCACGCAGCCGGAGGACGACGCGTCGCGGGCGGACGGGCAGGATGTCAAGCAGTTCGTGCTCGACACGAATGTGCTTGTCTACAACCCCGAAGCCCTGTTTGTGTTCAAGGAGAACGATGTCGTCATCCCGTTCCCGGTGATCGAGGAGCTCGACAAGCTCAAGAAGGGCGAGGACGAGGTGGCCCGCAACGCCCGCCAGGCCATCCGCCACCTGGATCGCCTGCGCGAGGCGGGCGACCTGACCAGGGGCGTGCGATGGGGTGATCTGGGCCTGCGTCCCGGCGTGGGTGTGAGCACGGGCGCCAACGGGCAGACGGGGACGATCCGCGTCGTGATGGGCACGATCGAGCGTCCGCCCGCGCTGCGCGAGCAGAAGGCGGACAACGAGATCATCGCCGTCGCCTGGGAGTTGCACGAGCGTGGGTATCGGGCGGTCTTCGTGTCCAACGACCTTGCCGCGCGGATCAAGTCGGACTCGCTGGGCATCACGACGGAGGACTTTCAGAACCAGAAGGTCGACGCCGAGCGCCTGTACACGGGGTATGTGACGGTCGAGACGCCGGGCGCGTTGATCGACGAGCTGTACAAGGAGCGGATGCTGCCGATCGATCGGCTGGCCGACCTGCTGGCGATCGAGGGCGACGACGGCGAGCGGATCGAGCGTGAACTGGCGCCCAACGAGTTCGTGATCTTCAAGGACGCCGAGGACGAGGCGCACTCGGGCTTGGGCAGGCGTCTGGCCGACACGGAGCAGGTGATCCCGGTGGTCGGCCCGCGCAAGCCGGTGAGCGGGATCCTGGCGCGCAATGTGCAGCAGACGATGGCGCTGGACCTGCTGCTGGACGACGAGGTGCAGCTGGTGACGCTGCTGGGCAGCGCAGGAACGGGCAAGACACTGCTGGCGATCGCCGCAGGCCTCGCCAAGGTGTTTCAGGAGGAGCGCTACGACAAGCTGCTCGTGGCGCGTCCGATCATGCCGATGGGGCGCGACATCGGCTACCTGCCGGGGACCAAGGACGAGAAACTCGAGGCCTGGATGCAGCCGATCTTCGACAATCTCGCGTACCTGCTGAGCACGCGGGGCAGCCACGGGCAGGCCGCCGAGAGCCACACGACCGAGCAGCGCATCGACAAGCTGATCGCCGACGGGAGGCTGGTGCTCGAGCCGCTGACCTACATCCGCGGCAGGAGCATCCCGCACCAGTTCATGATCGTGGACGAGGCGCAGAACCTGACGCCGCACGAGGTCAAGACGATCGTCAGCCGGGTCGGCGAGGGGACGAAGATGATCCTGACCGGCGACATCCAGCAGATCGACAATGTGTATCTGGACAGCTCGAACAACGGGCTGGCCTACGCGGTCGAGAAGATGAAGGGGCTGGGGATCGTCGGGCATGTGACGCTGGCGCGCAGCGAACGGAGCGTGCTGGCGAGCCTCGCGGCAGAGCGTCTGTGATTGATTTCGCCCCGATTCCGGGCCACGCGGTCCTGCCGAGAACACAAAAAAACGCCCCCGAGGGGCGCACGGGCCACGGCTCTTCACCGTGGGGTAGTACATAGAGTATACGCCGTGTCATCGGAAGAAGTTTCCGTCAATCTGAAACGACAACGGGTTATCGCGTATGTCGACGGGTTCAACCTCTACTACGGGCTCCGGCATGCATCTTACCAATCCGATATCCAGCACATCAAACATGGGGGGAATGCCGCAGATTGCTTGGGTCGGTCACTCTACTGGCTTGACCTTCGGCGTGTCATCCCTGAACGCCTTCGCAAGGACGAGGAGCTGATAGCCATCAAATACTTTACCGCCCCCAGGCGCGTGCCTCGCAATGTCCAAGTCTCGGAGGCGGATCGCAAGCGGTACATCGAGAGCAACGAGCGGCAGCGCGTGTACTTGGAAGCACTTCGGACGCTGGAGGGTGTTGAGGTCATCGAAGGGTGGTACTCGGAAAACAACCCATACAAATGTATCAAATGTGGATTCGAATGGCCCGCCTTTGAAGAGAAGATGACGGATGTGAACATCGCCACGCATATAC
>WGEO01000080.1 GCA_015492715.1 Phycisphaerales bacterium
AAGAGACAGCTCACGCATCGACCCCTGGACCACGAGCAACTCATACAGCCCGAGGCGCCCGAGGTATCCCGAATCGCGGCACTTCTCGCACCCGCGCCCACGAGCCTCACAACCGTCCTCGAAGAGTGCCAACTCCTCGCTCGAAAGACGGTGCCTGAGGGTCTCCTCGATGGGCACCTCCTGCGCACAATGCCGACACACACGCCGGGCAAGGCGCTGAGCGAGCACGCCCTCAAGAACACTCGCCAGCAGGAACGGCTCGACGCCCATGTCCAGCAGACGCCCGACGGCGCTCACCGCGTTGTTCGTGTGCAGTGTGCTGAAGACGAGGTGCCCCGTCAGCGCCGCGCGCACGGCGATCTCGGCGGTCTCCGAGTCACGGATCTCCCCCACCATGATGACATCCGGGTCCTGACGCAGCATGTGGCGCAGCCCGGACGCAAAGGTCAGCCCGCGCTTCGGATTGACGGGAATCTGGTTGACACCCTCGAGCTCATACTCGACAGGATCCTCGATCGTGATGATCTTCTTGGCGGGATCGTACAGACGCGTCAGGGCGGCATACAGCGTCGTCGTCTTGCCGCTCCCGGTCGGACCCGTCACCAGCACCATCCCGTGCGGCAGTTCGATCAGGCGGCCCATGTGCTCGCGATCATCCCGGCGCATCCCCAGCGTCTCGAGATCCAGCGTCACGGCCTCCTTGTCCAGGATGCGCATCACCACGCTCTCGCCGTAGAGCGTCGGGACCGTCGACACGCGGATATCGACCTTGCGTCCCTCATATCGCAGCGTGATGTGCCCGTCCTGAGGCACATAGCGCTCGGCGATATTCATCCCGGCCATGATCTTCACGCGGCTCGTCATCGCCGCCTGCAGGTGCCTCGGCGGCGAGTCCTGCTGCACCAGCACCCCGTCGATCCGATACTTGATCCGAAGCTCCTTCTCGAACGGCTCGATGTGAATGTCACTGGCACGCGCCCGGATCGCCTGCAGGATCGTCAGGTTGACCAGATTGATCAGGCTCGGCTGCTCTGCCAGGCGTGCCAGGTCCCCCGCGTCGACGGCCTCGAGATTCCGCAGCAGCTCGCTCTCATCATCGTCGCCGACGAGTTGACGCGCCATCTGCGAGACGGTCGTCCCGTACGCCTCGTGGAGCATCTCGCCCAGCACATCGGCGCTGACGGTGACCCGCCGGACCGGATGCTGGGCCAGCACGCTGATCTCGTCGCCGGCGCTCAGATCCTCCGGATCGAGCATCGCCACATGCAGAAACCCGTCCCGCAACGCAAAGGGCACCGCCTTGAGACGCACGCCTACCTCGGGCGGAATGAGGCGGGCGGCGTCCATGTCGATCTCGGGTCGATTCTCAACCTCGTCGCGTTGCCACCCCGCCGGATGCATCTGGCCCCCCTCCGAGATCATCGCAAAGCGCCCTCGCGACCCGTCGTGTTCAACCTGCATCCCATGGCACAACCACACCCCCCACCCGTCATTGAAATCTCACCTGCGGTTCTTCCAATGCACGAACGAGACCATCATCCGCGTCCTCCGCCCCGTCCGGCCCCTCGCTGCCCCCGACGCATATCGAGGAGCCGCGGCCCGCGATCCTCCCGCTCGCGCGGCAGGCGATCCAACTGTTCGTCCGTCAGCACCTCACGCAGACGCTCTCCAAACTGCTGGTCCAACTCCCGCCGCTGACGACGCAACTCGCCCAGTTCGCCCTCGTTCAATCCCCCGCGGAACATCTGGCGGATCTCCATCGAGTCCTCCGCCTCGCGCCACGCGCGAGCCAGTCGCTCGTTGAGCGCCTCGCTCTCCCGCTGGTACGACGCCCGGATCGCACCCAGCCGCTCACGCTGCTCGTCGCTCAGATCCTCGAACCCGACAGCAGCGTCCAGTTGACGCTGCACCCGGCTGGCGCGATACACCTGAGGAAAGGCCGCCTCGCGGACTCGTCTCTCGAATGATGCCCGAAGATCCTCCGGCAGCAGACCACTCACCTGGCGAGCATACCGCTCGTTCACATCACGGACTCGACGCGATGCCTCGCGAGCGGCGTTCATCAGGTCCTCCATCTCCGAGAAGTCCCCGTCGCGCATGCGCCCGAATCCGCTGCGAATCCGCTCATACGCCTCATTCCGCTTGATCAGCGCCCGGTCAAGGTCCAACTCGTACTGCGCCAACACCTCGTCGATGCTCGACCGCAGCGCCGGGTCCAGTTCCAGCTCGCGCGTCAGACGGGTGACATCCACACGCTCGCCGGACATCTGACCACGCCCCAGCGTCCGCTCGCGCCGTCGCGTGCGCTCGACCAGCTCCCAGCGCGATGCCTGCTCGGGCGTCAGCAGCGTCTGCAGATCCGCGAGAACCCTTCCTCCATCTTGCGGGCCTCTTCCTGAAACCGCATGCGATACTCGCCCATCTCCATCCAGCGCGTTCGGTCACGAGACTCGCGAGCCTCCTCCATCAGCCGCTGCAGCCGCTCACGGGCCTCGGCGGCCCGTCTCTGGAACGCCTGCACATACCCCTCCAGCAGCATCTCCGCCGCCGCCCGCTGCTCCTCGTCCAAGCCCAGAAGATCGCCGTAGGTCTCCAACTCCGTGTGCGTGATGGCCGGATGGAAGACTGACTCACCCCCGAAAAACCCGCGCGCTCCTCCCTGAGCCGAGGCCCGCGTGGACCAGAAGCCCAGTACGAGCACGACAAGGCCCACCGCCAGCCCGCTCTTCCTGACGCTCATCCCGCATCTCCTTGTCCACATGCATCCCGAAACCATACAGCCAGAACCCGGAGAAAACCCTGGATGCATGGCCATCGCGCACACTCAGTGCACCAGAGCCTCGGCTCTCCCGAACAACGCTGTACCTGTCGTGATATTGCCCATGCCCGCGCCATCAAACCCGGCAGGCTGGACAAGGTTGCGAGAAGTGGCGAGGGGGAGACTCGAACTCCCGACCTGAGGGTTATGAATCCTCCGCTCTAGCCAGCTGAGCTACCTCGCCTGAAGCCAGCCCGACACGCATGCCGGGCCTCCCATCCTATGCCCGAGCCCTCCCGCCGACGACCCCTCCAAGAGGGGCACATTGGACCGTTCCACCTCCGTGGCAAAGTCCTGCCGGCATCTCCGAGCCTGATCATCGCTCAGGCTCGATCTCCAGTTCCAGCACGCTGTACCCGTCGAGTTCGAAGTGCTCTACGACGATCTCGACCTCCCGGTCCCGATCAACCTCCAGGACACCGACATCCCGGGTCGGCGCATGCCAGGTCCAGTTCTCGATGACCACCCTGCCATCGACCAGGACACGCACGCCATCGTCCGACAGGGTGGTCAACCTCCAGCGCCCGGCGGGCATCCGCAGTCGCGTCCGGGCGATCGTCCCGAAGCGATCGACCCCGATCTGCTCGCCCGCGACCAGTCCAAGATCGGCGGGTCCTCCATGCCCGTAGCGAAGGCGAAGATCCTCGATCGTGCGCACGGGCGCGTCCCTCGCCTCCTGGCGCCATGCCCCCAGGTCCTCGCGCGGGTCCACGGTCCACGGAAACACCAAGACCTCCCAGGCTGCGTTGATGATCGTGCCCGCTGCCTCGATAGAAGGATCATCGCCGACCCAAATCTCGATGCGATAGGGATGCACGCCCGGCTCATCGTTGCGAACGGTCACGCATGTGCGCCCATCGACCGTCTCGGTCTGAACTGTGAGCGAATCACCTGCGTCGTCGCTGCGCACCTTGACCTCGACTCCGTCCAGAGCGAACAGATCCCAGAAATGGCCTCCCTGCTTGCTGCCGGCAAACCGCAGCATCGGGGAGCGGAAATCCCATGGAAAATACTCGCCCATCACAATGAACCGCCCGCCGCGTGTGGCATCACGGGCACCGACCGGGCGGGACTCGCCCAGCGCCGCATAGCGGGGTGCCGGACTCGAACTGAGCACGCCGGTGCGCACGATGGGCACGCTTCCCTCGATGCGGATCTCCTCGCCGACATCGACGAACGCGTTGGCGAAGATGGCGGTCTGCTCGACCTGCCGGAGGTGGATGGCGACCTCGTCGCCCTCGAAGCGGTTCTCGGTGATGAGGTTGCCCACCGCTCCGCGGTAGTTGGCCTTCGCCCACGGAAGCGCCCGGATCTGGGCATCCTCGTCGGTCCAGAGGTGAATCCCCGCCCGATTCTCTCGGAAGGTGTTGTTGCGGATGGTGTTGTGCGCTCCATGCTCGATGTTGACCCCGCCTCGCTCCAGCCCGTAGCCCATGTGCCCGTTGCCCTCGAATCGGTTGCGGGCGACGAGGGTCTCCTGGCTGTAGCCGCCCCAGATCCCGCATATGGCGTTGCCCTCGAACAGGTTGTCGAAGACCCGGTTCCCGAAACTGAAGGTCAGTTCCAGCCCGTGGGCGGCGGCATGCGACAGATCGTTGGCGACGAACAGGTTGTCGTTGTTGCCCCGGCGTTCGTATGCCGCGGGGTCCACTCCCTCGCCCGCCCCCTCTCCCAGGGCGTCGCGCCCGGCGAAGGCGAAGATCCCATCGCCCGAGTGCGTGCAGGAGTTCTCCGCGATCACATTCCCGGAACACTGCTCGAACATGAGGATGCCCGCCGAGTCCTGCCCACGGTTGTAGACCCCGTGGCTGTAGCCGCGGATGCAGAAGTCGAAGGCGTTGCGGCTGATCGTGTTGCGGCTGGAACGCCACATCGCGAGCCCCCAGCCCGACAAAAAACTCATGTCGTTGTCGTAGATGCTCGAGTCGCTGACCCGGTCCAGGATGATCCCGTTCTGACGCCTCCGCGCGAAACAGTCGCGGATCGTGACGCCCTCGGACGACTCGACGCAAATCCCCGCCCCGTACCGCTGACGCCATTCATGGTCGTCGTTCTCATGCGGCCAGAGCCAATCGGCACTGTCCTCGGCCTGCGGCGTCGAGCCCAGACGCATCGCGTATCCGCCCGAGACATCGCACCCCTCGAGCACCAGCCCGTCGCATCGCGTCGCCAGGATGCCGACCTTGAAACGATGGGCGTGGATATTGCGGAGCGTGACATCCGAAACGCCGTCCAGACGCCACCCGATGCCCTCGATCGTCTCCCAGGGCGTGCCGTCGGGGTGCTGGATCAGCTCCGCCTGTCCTTCCACGCCCTCGATCGTGATACCAGACGCCGTGACATGGACCACGCCGTTGCCGTCGGCATCGACGATATGGACGCCCTCGGGCACGACGACCCGGCACGAGCGGTCGATCTCCACATTGTCGCGATCGATCGTGATGATGGGAAGGTCAGGCTGATTCAGCATCAGCGCACATGCGAGAGCGACCGTTGCATCGATCATCGTGGCCCCTCGATCTCGTTTGCTCCGAAAGCCGGCATGCCGTCCCGGGTGGGAAGGACGGCGCGAGGGCGTGTGTGCTCAGGTGTCGGACTTCCGGAGCACAGCGACATCGTGATAGGCCGAGCCCCGCTCGATGATGTCGACAACCTCGAAGAATCTCCCCCACTCGCGTCGAATGTACCCCTGACTCATGAACACGCGAGGCACAGGCGAGGACTCGCCCAGATGCACCAGGCGTTCCCTGGGCATGGGACGCTCCAGATCCGTCGGTACGATGGCCTGCCCCAGCTCATCGCATCCGTCACGGGTGAGATGCCCGTGGATGGGCCAATGCGGCTCTCGGCCGATCAGCTCCCAGGTCCGTTCCGTGTGGACGGTCAGGTAGGCGATGCCGCCCGAGCGGAGCAGGCGATGAAGTTCGGCGATCCAGAGAAGTTCCTGCTCGTCGATATGCGTAAAGACACTGAATGCGTAGATCAGCACAAACTGCCCATCGCCGATTGGGAGCGGTGGCTCCTCGCCCGTATGGAGCACGCGAAGCGACGGATCCAGATGGCGACGCATCCACTGGATCGGCTCCTGCTTGACATCGACGCCCCAGCAGGACAGGGCCCCTCCCCGATCGTGCGGAAACTGGGCCCAGAAATGGCGGAGCACACGCCCCGACGAGCAGCCGAAGTCCAGAACCGCGTCGCCGGGCTCGAGCCGCGCACCGCACGCATCCATCGTCCGCAGGATCGCGCGGTAATCCCACAGACCACTGATCCAGTAGTCCAGATGGCGCTCGCCATAGTAATGCACCCGCATCGGCGTCGAGGGGAGCGGATACCGATCTCGCCGCACCAGTTCTTCGATGTCCGGCGTGCCGTCCCGATAGCGGCTCGATGGGTCGTCGAGGAAAGAGGCTGCCTCACCGACCACACTCCCCGCATCGTCGATCGTGCTTGCATGGTCCATACCCGAATCTAATGCGGCAGGATCCGGCATGCAAGCAGTCGCCCGGAAACGATCATCTCAACCGCCGGCGTTCTCCGGCTTCCTGACCGGCGCGGCCTCGCCGGGCGTGCCTTCCTGAAAGCTCACCTGCGGCTCCTGCCCACCCGCAGGAAGAGGCTGGTGCGTCGGCGGGCTGGCAGCAGGCGGGGCGGGCCTGCTCGAAGCGTCCTCGATCTCGTCCTCGATGCCCTTGACGCCCTTCTTGAACTCGACGATGCCCTTGCCCAGGGCCTTGCCTACCTCCGGCAGACGCTTGCCGAACAGCAGCAAGGCCAGCAGGAGCAGCAAGGCCATTTCCCAAGGGCCAAGATTCGGCAGCATGAACGCCTCCAGTGCCCACAGGCCTTCGGTCATCATTGCCAAGTATACGGGCCCAACGCCGTTCCGGGTCGCGTCTTGCCCGCTCAGGCCCTGCCGAGGGTACAAGCCCGCTGCAAGGCCCCCCGCCGCCCCCCGCGCAGCGTGATCTTCTCGGACGCCCACCTAGACTTGGATCAGGAGGGCGTCTGCATGGACATCACGCAGCGGATCGCACAGTTCGAAAACATGTGCCGCGAGGATCCGGACAATGACATGGCCCATTTCTCGCTCGCGGGGGCCTACAACCAGGCCGGGCGCTTCGATGATGCGGCCACCCACTATCTGCGCTGTATCGAACTCAACCCCGCGATGAGCAAGGCGTACCAACTCGCCGGGGCCGCCCTGATGGCGTGCGGCAGGACCGACGATGCCGCGGAGATCCTCAAGAAGGGCTATGTCGAGGCGTCCCAGCGGGGCGACCTCATGCCCCGCAACGCCATCGCCGAACTCCTCGAGCAACTGGGCGAGGAGATCCCGCAGGTCGAGGCGAAGGACCCACAGGAAGTCCACGGGGAGGGCGCATTCATCTGCAAGCGCACCGGCCGCCCCGGGACGCAGATGCCCCGCCCACCCTTCCGGGGCCCCGTCGGCGAGTGGATCCGCGAGAACATCTCCAAGGAGACCTTCGACGCATGGATCGCCCAGGGCACCAAGGTCATCAACGAGCTGCGCCTGGACCTGTCACGCGAGGAAGATGCGGAGATCTACGACCAGCACATGCGCGAGTTTCTCGGCATCGATGAGGACCTGTACGCCCAGTTGATGGGCAGGGCGAAGGCATGAAACCCCACACGCCCCGACGCCGATGCCTCGTCCTCGTGCTCGCCGTGGCCTGCGGGCTGGGCGCCTGTGTGGAGCAATCACGGACGCGCACACGGGTCGGTGCAGGCGTAGGGTCTGCCGGCAGCGCCACGATGCCCATGCGCCTTGCCCCATTGCCCGCGGGCCGCTGGATCTCCATCTCCGATGGCCCAGGCTCCGATCCTCCACCTCGCCTGCTGGGCGACAGCGTGCCCGAGATCAACCCGCGCTGAGCACCAGACGCCAGTGTGCCGATCTGAGCACGGCGCAGATCAGAGACGCTCAGCGGACCAGCCCCTCACGCCGCAGTCGCCCCAGAAGGAACGGTCCGATCGGCTCGTCGCTGGGCACCAGCAGATGGTCGATCTCGCGTGCCCGGCAGGCGTGCGAGAGCCCCTCGATGAACCCCTCCAGCCGCCGGCGATACCGCCGGATCAGCGGGGCGGTCAGCGTGACCTCGGCGGCGGGCCCTCCCTCGGCGTCCAGCAGGCGCAGATCGCCCACCATCTGCGAGCCCTCCCGACCCGGATCGATCTCCTGCGGGCTGAGCACCTGCATCGCATAGGTGTCAAATCCGCCGGCGCTCACATTGCCCGCCAGATAGTTCAGCCCCGGCAGATACCCTTCGCGAAACAGAAAGTCGCTGATCAGGACCATGACGCCCCGCCCGCTTCTTCCCAGCGCAAGGCGCCTGCAGATATCATGAAAACTCGGGCCCGGTCGCGGCTCGACATCCCTCGATGACTGGCGCAGTGCATCGAGCAGGAAATCGCAGACCGGCTTGACGCTCCGCCTGCCGCGACGCGGCGCCGTCCTGCGAATGGGGCCGTCGAAATCCTCGAACGACCCGCCGACGACGGCGCAGCTCACGCGGTTCTGTCGGCACAGCCCGATGTAGGCCAGGGCAACCGCCAGTCGGATCGCGAACAGCAGTTTCATCGGGTCGCCCAGACGCATCGAGGCGCTGGCATCGACGACGATATCCACGCTGAGATCCTCCTCCTCCCGGAAGAGTTTCAGGAAGAAACGCTCGCTGCGGGCGTAGACATTCCAGTCGATGTGCCGCAGATCGTCACCCGGGACATACGGACGGTAGTCGTCGAACTCGACGCTCTGGCCCCGGCGCTTGCTCCGGCGTTCGCCCGGCAGGCGCCCGGCAAAGACCTTGCTGCTGTGAATGTCCAGACGCTCGATCGCCTCGATGAGGTCGGCGCCCAAGAGTTCCTCGATCGTGCCGGGGTTCGTTGCCATGGTGGGATCTTTCCCGAACCGACACGATCCGGGCCTCGAACGAGTCGATGATACAGTACACCCACCACAGGGAGGTCCTCGATGCGATCATCCAGCCTGACCATCATCGCGCTGCTGGCAATCCTGACGCCGCTGGGCGCCCATGCCCTCGCTCAGGACGCGGCCCCTCCGAGCCCGCCCAGTGCCGAAGAAGTCGCGCTGCGCCGGGAGATCGCAAGCCTGCGCGACCGCCTGGCCCGCGCCGAGGAACGCATCCGCCAGCTCGAGGCCGAACGCGACGCCCTGCGGGCTCAGCTCACCGAGGCCCGCAAGGGCGCTCAGGCCGCCTCCGGGGGGGGATCCCAGGCTCCCAGTGAGGAACTCGCACCCGTTCCGGACGACCCCTTCGCCTCGCCTGCCTCCATGCTCCAAGAACTCCGCAAGCGCTACGAGATCGAGTTCGCAGGCCTGCCCCACGACACCGACCCGGCCATCGAGGCCTACAAACGCGATGTCCAGGCGTGGTGCCGCAATGTCTCGCGCGAGCTTCGTGGCAGAGGCCAGTGGGTCGTGCAGGTGCTCAAACTCGAAGAGATCCCCCACGACCGTCGATCCTTCGAGGCTCTGCTGCGCGTGATCGACCCGTCGTCCGGACTTCCGATCGGCCAGCCCTTCCTCGCCACGATCGACGCTTCCGACGCCCGCCAGATCGAGCGGCTCAAGGACCGATTCCACTACTGGAAAGCGTCCGTGATGGTCGCAGCCACCCCACGCTACAACGAGCAGCGTGTCGACGAGGGCGTCTTCGAGCACCCGCCGTTCGTCGGCAGGTACTGCGACTTCGGCATCGAACTCGACTTCAAGCGATTCGTCGGTGTGCCCGACGACAAGATCGGCAAGGGCTCGCCCCCGGCTCCCGCACGCCGGAGATAGCGTCAGCTTTCACGCGTGTCCGACTCGATGACCCCGTCGCGCAGCCGCACCACACGCTCGCAGCGGTCGGCGACCGAGTCGTCGTGCGTGATCATGATGATCGTCATGCCCTGATCGTGCAGACGCTCGAACAGTTCGAGGATCGCCGTGCCCGTCTTCGAGTCGAGGTTGCCCGTCGGCTCGTCGGCCATGAGCACGATGGGATCTGCCACGAGCGCCCGCGCGATCGCCGCCCGCTGCTGCTGCCCGCCGCTGAGCTCGCTCGGACGATGACCGATCCGATCCTCCAGCCCGACCATCGCCAGCGCCCGCATCGCCCGCTCGCGCCGCTCGTGCTTGGGCACGCCCTGATAGAACAGGGGCACCTCCACATTGTCCTCGATCGTCAGCTGGGGAATGAGATTGAATGCCTGAAAGATGAACCCGATCGTCCGTCCCCGGAACCGGCTGAGAGCCTCGTCGTCCATCGAGTCGATGTCGCGTCCGCCGAGCAGGTACTGCCCGCTGGTCGGACGGTCCAGGCAGCCCAGGATATTCAGGAGCGTGCTCTTGCCCGAGCCGCTGGCGCCCATGATCGCGACATACTCGCCGTGCCGAATGGTCAGGTCGATGCCGCGCAGGGCCTCGACCATGACCGACCCGTCGGGCTTGTAGTAGACCTTGCGGACATCGCGCAGGCAGGCCACCTCGCCCTCACGCGGCGACGCCCGCTCTGTCGCGTCCTGGCTTGTCATCACGCTCATTCGTCCTCCGGATTACCGCTGTGTCCACCCGGGGCTGCGGCAAGCGGATCCTCGCCGTCGAGCACCTCGCAGATGCGATCCTCCCGCCCGTACAGCGTCAGCACATCGCCCGCGAGCACCCGCGTGTCCCCGTGCGGCGAGCCGACATATGCCCCGTCCTGGCGCTGGATTCCCAGGACGGTGACGCCCAGACGCGTCAGACGCAACTCACCCAGCGTCCGCCCCACGAGCCAGTGTCCCTCGGGCACCTCGTACTCCATCACGCCGTAGCCGTGCTCGACACGCAGCAGCAGCTCGTATTCGGGTGGAGGTTCCATCCCCATACGGCGCAGCGACCACTCGATCGCAAGGTCCACGAGACGAACGAGGAACCCGAATCGGGTCAGGGCGAACAGCCCGACGCCGACCCCGCCCAGGATCAACGCCCGCTCCAGCGATTGGGCCCAGCCCTCGGACTGGAGAAAGGTCACGACGACCGTCGCAAGGGCGCTCGTCAGGCCCACATTCCCGGCCAGGATGAGGTGCTGGATGATGCGCCGCCGGACCGGGTGATTGACGACGAGCTCGGCCTCGCGGGTCGTGAACCCCACGCCGAAGAACGCGCTGTAGGCCTGAAAACTCGCCGTCTCGGGGCGCAGTCCGGTCTTGCGCAGGGCAATGGACCCAAGACGAACCACAAAGATGGAGACGGCGAGGATGACGCCGAAGGCGACCAGCGCGGGCATGGATCAGCCGCCGTCCTCGATCTGGAGCCCGGCGAGCGCCGTCAGCGGGTCCGGCGCGATCGAGAAGAGCTTGTCCAGCCCAGTGACACGGATCACACTGAACACATCGGGTGTGATCGAGCACAGACGCAGGCCCCTGCCCGCGCCATCGAGCAGCTTCCGGAGTTTCAATAGCTGTGCCAGGTTCGAACTGTTCACATAGCTCACATGCTGGAAGTTCAGCACGACATGCGGCAGGTCGTCCATCTGCTCCAGACGCTCGATCAGCCCGTTGAGTTCATCGGAGAGTGCCGGCTCGTCGGCGAGATCCGCCACCACGATGTCATCCGACCAGTCGACCGGCATCAGTTGAGCTCCTCGTCGTCCTCGGCGATCCGGGCCGCCGACACGACCTGATCGCCCTCGCGCAGACGCACGACGCGCACGCCCTGGGCCCCCCGCCCGTACCGGCTGATCGTCTCGGCACCCATCCGCACGAGTTGCCCCATCCGCGTGACCACGACTACATCATCGCTCTCATGCACGCCCAGTGCAACCACACTCGGGCCGTTGCGTTCATTCACGCGGATATCCACACGCCCCTTGCCGCCGCGCGACTGACTCCGGGGCTTGCCCTGCTCCGGAATCACACGATACTCGTCCACGGGCGTGCGTTTGCCATAGCCGTTCCGGGTGATCGTCAGCAGGCTCAGCGTCGGGTCGCTCGTCATGAGGTCGCCGTCCTCGTCGGGCTCCATCGGCACACGGACCGCCCCGACGACACGATCGCCCTCGCCGAGCGTGATGCCCCGCACGCCCGTCGCCGGGCGCCCCATCAGGCGCACATCCTGCTCGTTGAACCGGATCGCCTGCCCCTGCGCCGTCACGAGGATCAGATCGTCCTGCCCCTCCGTCACGCGGACATCCAGCAACTGATCGTCGTCACGCAGGCCCACCGCGATCAGTCCCGAGCGATTGACATTGCGGTAGTCCTTGAGCGCCGTCCGCTTGACGATCCCGCCACGCGTCACGAAGGTCAGGAACCGGCTGGACGCCTCGAAGTCCCGGATCGCCCGGTAGGCGACCGGACGCTCGCCCTCGCGCAGGTCCAGGAGGTTGACGAACGCCCTGCCGCGCGCCGTCCGCCCCATCTCGGGAATCTCGAACACCCGCAGGCGGAACACCCGCCCCGTATTCGTGAAGCACAGGAGATGGTCGTGCGTGCTGGCGACGAACACACGCTCGATGAAGTCCTCGTCGCGTGTCTCGCCCGCGCGGATCCCGACGCCCCCGCGCCCCTGAGCGCGATAGGTCTCCACATCCACCCGCTTGACGAAGCCCTGATGGCTGATGGTCACGGCGACATCGCGCTCCTGGATCAACTCCTCGATCTCGATGTCGCCCTCACCCTCCTCGATCCTCGTCAGACGCTCGCTTGCATAGCGCTTCCGCATGTCCTCGCAGTCGGCGACGATCAGCCCGCGGACGCGGGACTCATCTCCCAGAATCGCCTCGTACTCCTCGATCTGCCCGACCAGCTCGCGATAGTCGCTCACCAGCTTCTCGATCTCCAGGCCCACGAGCTGGATCAGACGCATCGCCCCGATCGCCTCGGCCTGTGCCCGCGTCAGACGCGTGCCCCCGTCCGCATCGTTCGCCCGCGCCTGCTCCATCAGACGCGACGGAATCTTCGACGCGTGCTCGTGGTCCTCACGGATCCGGAAGCCCCGCTCCATCAGACGCTCGATCGCCTCCCTGCGGCTGGCGCTGGCACGGATCAGGCGGATCACCTCGTCGATGTCGCACACCGCGTAGACCAGCCCCTCCAGCAGGTGGGCCTTCTTCTTCGCCTCTCGCAGCAGATACGCCGTCCGACGACGGATGACCTCGATCCTGTGCTGGATATACAGGTCGATCAGTTCACGCAGCCCCAGCGTGCGAGGCTGGCGATTCACCAGCGCGATGTTGATGATGCTGAAGGTCTGCTGGAGCGGCGTGTTCTGGTAGAGCTGATTCTCGACGACGCCCTCGTCCGCGTCCTTCTTCAGTTCGACGACGATCCGTGTCTGTGCCTGCCTGCCGCTCTCGTTGCGCACATCACTGACGCCCTTGATCCGCTCGTCCTTGACCGCCTCGACGATCTTCTCGACCAGCGTGTTCTGCATCAGGCCGTAGGGAATCTCGTCGATGACGAGCTGACGCCGATTGCCGACCGTCTCGCTGTGCACGACACCACGAACCGTCACGCGACCGCGTCCGCCCGCGTAGGCCTGAAGAA
>WGEO01000081.1 GCA_015492715.1 Phycisphaerales bacterium
CGGGACCCCGGGCGTCAGCAGGAAGATCCGCGGATCAAGCGGCTCAACGACACGATCGACCGCCTGCTGCTGGATCAGGACAGGGTCAAGCTCCAGCTCGAGGACATGGGGGTGGACGAGACGGGCGAGCCGATCGTGGGGCAGGAGAGCGAGGAGAGCGAGTTTGCCGATCCGCTGCTGGAGAGCGACGAGGTGCATCTGCTGGCCCACGATGTGCGTGTCGAGCAGGGCAAGCGGTACATCTATCGCACGCGGGTGATCGTGAACAACCCGCTGTTCGGGCATGGGCAGCAGCTGCACGAGGACCAGCGTTCGCTGGCGTCCTCGCCCACGGTGGCCGGCGAGTGGTCGGCGTGGAGCGAGCCGGTCGAGGTGCTGCGCGATCGCTACTACTTCGTCACGGCGGCGAGCGTGGGGGACATGATCGGCGGGCCGCGTGCCAATGTCGAGGTCTATCAGTTCTGGTACGGCTATTGGCGCAAGGGTTCGTCGGCGTTGGAGCCTGGGGACGCGATCACGGCGGAGTTGCGTCTGCCGGATCCCGAGCTGCTTCCGATCTTCGACATGGAGCAGTTGGCGTCGCAGGTGCAGCAGCAGGACGATCCGGGGCGCAATCGTCGGGATCGTCGGCGGATGCTGGATGATCCGGGCGCATTCGGAATGCCCCCGCCTCCCCGCCGAGGCCAGGATGACGACGATACGGAGCTCCCGCCCGGGGCGCGACCGGCGGACCCGCTGCCTCCTGTGCAGATCCGGGCCGTACTGCTGGATGTGGGGACGATGCCGGGGGGTGACGAGAATCTGACGCGGGCGATCTTCCGGGGTGTGGTTGGGGCTCTGACGCCCCGGATCCCCCGTCTGGATGTCTCGTCGGGGTTGTATGAGCGGATCAAGGAGTCTGCCGAGGAGGGGCTGCGTCAGGGTCGTCCCGAGCCTGAGCCGGAGCCCGAGCCGGATCCGATCGTGCGTCCGCCGCAGCGGGATCGTCCGCCGTCGCGCGACCAGCAGCAGGGTCCCGGCGGGGGCTGATCCCGACCCGTCGGGATCTGTCGGGGCTGGAGTGGCCCGTGTGTGGCAGAGGCGGCGTCAGACCGCAGAATCTGTGCGAAATGGTGCCCTGCGAGGCTTGACTGACGCAGGGTGTGGCCTAGGATCCCCTTGCCGCCTGAATCGGGCGGCGAGCCGTTCGGGCGGGCACGAGCCGGCCCGGATGGAGCATCGAGCGACGCGGCGCGTCGTGCGGTGCGAGGCTCTTTGACAACCGGGAATGAACGAGAGCGGCCCTTGCCCGCGTCCTTCGGTTTCCGTCGGGGGCGCATGGATGGGTGAGGGTCAGCGTGATTCGAGCATCTCGAGTGTTCGTATGGCGAAGAAGTCGGCTTGCGATCGCGGATGCGGGTGTTTCGGCATCCGGTCGGCGTGATCAAGCCACCAAGGGCACATGGTGGATGTCTTGGCGTCGGAAGGCGATGAAGGACGTGGGAACCTGCGATAAGCCTCAGGGAGCCGGTAACCAGGCCGTGATCTGAGGATCTCCGAATGGGGCAACCCACCCGCAAGGGTATCGCACGCTGAATGCATAGGCGTGCGAGGCGAACCCGGGGAACTGAAACATCTCAGTACCCGGAGGAAAGGAAATCAACCGAGACTCCGTGAGTAGCGGCGAGCGAAAGCGGATGGTCGTGAGCCTCGTGAAGGCGTTGGAAAGCGCCGCCGAAGACGGTGATAGCCCGGTAGCGAGAGGTAGCGACTGAGCCCTCGAGTAGGTCCGGTCCCGTGGAACCCGGATTGAAGATGGGGGGTCCACCCTCCAAGGCTAAGTACTCTCCGACGACCGATAGTGGACCAGTAAGGTGACTGAACGGTGACAAGCACCCCGATGAGGGGAGTGAAAGAGACCTGAAACCATGTGCCTACATGCGGTCGGAGCCTGATCTTCGGATCGGGTGACGGCGTGCTTTTTGCATAATGAGCCCGCGAGTTAGTCTCATCGGCGAGCCTAAGGCCTACCGGGCCGGAGGCGGAGCGAAAGCGAGTCTGAACAGGGCGCTGAGTCGATGGGGCTAGACGCGAAACCCGTGTGATCTACCCATGGCCAGGGTGAAGGAGGGGTAAAACCCTCTGGAGGCCCGAACCCGTTAACGTTGAAAAGTTATGGGATGAGCTGTGGGGAGGAGTAAAAGTCTAATCAAACCGGGATATAGCTCGTTCTCGCCGAAATAACTTTAGGGTTAGCCTCAGGGGGCAACCATCGGGGGTAGAGCGACTGGATGAGGAGTGGGCCCTTCCCGGGTACCCTTCTCAACCAAACTCCGAATACCGATGGCCAAGTCCTGGGAGATAGCCCACGAGTGACAATATCCGTGGACAAAAGGGAAACAACCCAGACCGCCGGCTAAGGCCCCGGATCTATGCTTAGTTCGAAAGGAAGTCAGATTGCTGAGACAGCCAGGATGTTGGCTTAGAAGCAGCCACCATTTAAAGAGTGCGTAATAGCTCACTGGTCGAGGAGTCTGGCGCCGATAATGATCGGGAATAAGCACTGAGCCGAAGCCGCGGACTCGCAAGAGTGGTAGGCGAGCGTACCTGTCCGCGTCGAAGCGGATCCGGAAGGGTTCGTGGAGCGTCAGGTAGTGAATATGCGGGCTTGAGTAACGATAAAGAGGGTGAGAATCCCTCTCGCCGTAAGCGCAAGGGTTCCCGGGGAAGGTACATCCGCCCGGGGTTAGGCGGGACCTAAGGCGAGGCCGAAAGGCGTAGTCGATGGACAGCAGGTGAATATTCCTGCCCTCTCGCGGCGATCAAACCGGAGTGCGGATCTCTCAGGCCGGCGGGACTGTCAGATGTCCAGGTGTTATGCCGATGCCGGTGGCGGAGGTTCCCAGAAAAGCTCCGGGGGCAAAGCGAGACCCGTACCAAAACTGACACAGGTGCGCGGGGCGAATAGCCCAAGGCGCTCGAGAGAACGGTCGTGAAGGAACTAGGCAAATTGACCCCGTACGTTCGCAAGAAGGGGGCCCTCCTCGCAAGAGAGGGCGCAGAGAATAGGTCCTGGCAACTGTTTATCAAAAACACAGCACTGTGCGAACTCGCAAGAGGATGTATACAGTGTGACGCCTGCCCAATGCCGGAATGTCACGGAAGCGGGTGAGCTTCGGCGAAGCTCGCGACCTAAGCACCGGTCAATGGCGGCCGTAACTATGACGGTCCTAAGGTAGCGAAGTTCCTTGTCGGGTAAGTTCCGACGCGCATGAATGGCGGAATGACTGGGACACTGTCTCCACGACCGACTCGGTGAAATAGTAGTGGCGGTGAAGATGCCGCCTCCCCGCAGCAAGACGGAAAGACCCCGTGGACCTTTACTGCAGGCTTCTATTGGTCACGAGCATTGACTGCGTAGGATAGGTGGGAGGCTTTGAAGCCCGGGTTTCGGCCCGGGTGGAGCCGCCGGTGAAATACCACCCTTTCATTGTTTGTGGCCTAACCCCGATTCCCGTGAAACCGGGCGGGGAACAGTGGGTGCTGGGCAGTTTGACTGGGGCGGTCTCCTCCCAAAGAGTAACGGAGGAGCGCAAAGGTCGGCTCAGCGCGGATGGAAACCGCGTGCTAGAGTGTAAACGCACAAGCCGGCTTTACTGCGAGACCGACGGGTCGAGCAGTCACGAAAGTGGGCGTTAGTGATCCTGCGATCCCGTGTGGAAGGGTCGTAGCTCATCGGATAAAAGGTACCCCGGGGATAACAGGCTGATCGCTCCCGAGCGTCCATAGCGGCGGAGCGGTTTGGCACCTCGATGTCGGCTCATCACATCCTGGGGCTGAAGGCGGTCCCAAGGGTTCGGCTGTTCGCCGATTAAAGTGGTACGCGAGCTGGGTTCAGACCGGCGTGAGCCAGGTCGGTCCCTATCTGCTGTGGGCGTTCCAGGCTTGAGAGGAGTCAACCTTAGTACGAGAGGACTAGGTTGGACCAATCCCTGGTGATCCTGTTGTCCCGCTAGGGGCACCGCAGGGTAGCTACATTGGGCAGGGATAACCGCTGAAAGCATCTAAGCGGGAAGCCCCCCTCAAGATGAGGCCTGGTTGCATTTGCGAGAGACCCCTGGAAGACGACCAGGTTGATAGGCCGCGGGTGTAAGGGCAGAAATGTCCTGAGCTGAGCGGTCCTAACGGTCGAAGGCTTGATCATGCCGACCAGATGCCGAGACGAACTCGACATGCGCGAATCACCATGAACGCTCTCGTTCAAGACCGGTCGACGCACCGGATGCCGGAAACGGCCTCCCGTGCTTTGTCGGTGACCAGAGGTCCGGGGAAACACCTGTTCCCATTCCGAACACAGCAGTTAAGCCCGGGCCGCCGATGATACTGCACTGCGGGAAAGTAGGTCATCGCCGACAACTGGGTCCCGTGGGTTCACGCCTGCGGGGCCCACTTTTCGTTTTGACGATCTCGGCATCTCGGCGATTCCCACCTCGCCTTCAGATCCCATGAGAATCTGTCTGCAAGGCGGGCCGGGGTGGCCCCTGGACCGCTCCGGCGCAAGCAATCCACGGGCCGCATGTTTTTTTCACGGACCAAGCCCCCCAGCCGCCTCCCGATCCATGATCCGCGGTAGGCTCTCAAGTAGACACGGGCGGATCCATCTCAGGGCGCCGGCGGACGGTGCGCGATGTCCGATCCCGCGAAGGAGGTCGAATCATGGGACCAGTCAACAGAGTCATCACCAGTGCCGCGGCCCTCATGCTCCTGGCGGGATCATCCCTCGCCCAGGTCGCCGACGAGGACTTCTCCAGGGCGCTTCAGGAGCGTCAGGCGCAGTGGAATCAGTTGCGGGCCGATGGCAATCTGAACTTGGACACGGTCAGCGAGCTGAACCGTCAGACGCTGGCCAAGCTCGATGTTTCGCAGCTCTCCACGGATCAGCTCCAGCAGTTGTTCCAGCGAAGCGGACTCATCGGCGTGCTCGACGACGAGGCCCTGAAGGCTCGGATGGAGGAGCTCATGCAGGCACCCGGCAAGGAGGGGGCCATGGCCATGCTCCTTGCGACGCAGGTCGCGATGCAGAGTGGGGATCGGGCGAGGGCCGCTGAGATCGCCGGGAAACTGCTGGAGCATCCGGCGCTCGGGGAGATCGTCCAGACCGATGATGTCGGCGCGCTCCTCGGGGCCCTCTCATCGTTTGCCGGGAGCGGAAAGGACGGCTACGAGCGTGTGGCCAAGTTCATCCTCTCTCTACCGGAGGCCATCACGCCTCGGGGGGCGACGAGCCTGCGATCCGCCGTCGCCAGCCTCGCCAAGGCCGTGACGGACGAGACGCGCGAACTTCACCAGCAGGTCCTGGCCAAGGCCGTCGAACTCACCGAGGCGGCCATCGCCGGTGCCGACGACGAACGCCTCAAGGAGTATCTGGAGAGTTCCCTGGCGTTCTACAAGGGGCCGTTTGCCCGCGGTGAGCTTATCGGCGGTCCCATGCCCAAGATGGATGTCATCTGGGCGAGCGATCCGACCGTGACCAGCATGGACGCCTATCAGGGCAAGGTGCTGGTGCTCGACTTCTGGGCGACCTGGTGCGGCCCGTGCATCCGCTCGTTCCCCAATATCCGCCATCTCGCCGAGCACTATGAGGGATATCCCGTCGCCATCGTCGGCGTCACCAGCCTGCAGGGCACGAGCTACAACGGGCCCACGGGTGAGGCCATCGACACCGAGGGCGATCCCGAGAAGGAGTTCGAGCTCATGAAGGAGTTCATGAAGCACCACAAGATGAACTGGGATGTCGTCTTCACCAAGCAGGACTGCTTCAACCCGGACTTCGGGGTCATGGGGATCCCGCACATGGCGATCGTCGACGCCGGCGGCAAGGTCCGCTACAACGGCCTGCACCCGGCGGGCGTGAGCTTCGAGGAGAAGACCCGCATGATCGACGAACTCCTGCGCGAGGCCGGGCTCGACACGCCCCCCGCCGAGGGGCATGGGCATGACGACGACGATCACGGCGAGGGACACGATCACGACGGCGGGTGAACCGCACCGCCGCCATCGATGCTCGCAGCCCCGCTCGCGTGTTCGGGCGGGGCTTTTTCGTGTCGCACCGAGGGCGTCGCCGACCCGTACAATGCCCGAGGTTCAGGGACGAAAGGGGCACGCATGAACGAGGTCACACGCCTGTACGACGAGGGTGGCGACGAGCTCATGAGTTTCGAGCAGTTCGCCGATCGCGTCAGCCTCCTGCCCGGCGAGACCGGCAGGCTCGAGCCCGGCAGACGCATCCGCATCCTCTGGGGGCAGGACATGCTCAAGGATGTCCTCGACGGGCGCTATCGCGCGATCATCTGCGGCGTCAACGACGAGGACAACTCCCACGGCATCATCGCCCAGATCGTCAACCTCGTCACGACCAGCCAGTGGAGCGTCCGCAGTGTGACCAGTTACGCCAAGATGTTCCACGACGCGGTGGACATCCACGCGGCGGGCGACAAGGAGCCCTTCGTCCTCAAGTACGACCTCGACAGTCTGCTCATCCTGGCCCTGCTCCGCCCCAAGGGGCGCGAGCACTTCACGCTGGGGGACTTCGCACGCGGGATGCGCACGGTCGTCAAGATGATCGAGGGACGGCGCGAGCGTCTGCCCATCGCCAGCGTCAGCTTCCTCGGTGCCCGCTCGAACCGCCTCCAGCTCGACGACGGCTCCGAGCCCAGTTTCGAGACCGTCCTGCGAACGATGTACGAGGCGGGCTATCGCGGCGATGTCTATCCGAGCCCCAGCATGTGGCGACTGGGCAATGTCGGGGTGTTCCCGACCTATCCCTTCCCCGAGGGTGTTGCTCGCATGCGCGAGGGCAGCAGCTGATCCAGGCCCGTGTTCCACGCCGAAGTCCATCCCCGCACCGGCGCCGGCGTCGTCACGCTCCCGGCGGATCACCCGCCCGTCTTCCCCGAGCATTGCGTCGGGTGCTGCATGCCCGCGACCACTGCCCGCAGGCACACGATCGTTCGCACCGGCTGGTGGCAGATCGCAGCGCCCATCGTTCTGCCGGGTCAGCGGTGCTGGGTGCCGTACTGCGACACCTGCGCTGCCCGCACCCGTCGAAGGCTCCTCATCGTGCGGGCCGTGGCCTATCCATCCATCTATGTGCTGATCATCATCTCGTACCTGCTTGCGCGTCAGATCGCCCCCTCGCCTCAGATCGCGTACGCCGCCACGCTCGTCTTCTTCCTGTCGCTTGCGTTTCCGATCTTCCTCTGGACCGCCGCCTGGCGTCCGCCGTTCGACGCGCTGGCACGGGGCGGAACCGTCGAGTACCGCTTCCGAAACAGCGCGTACGCGAGGGCGTTTGCGCGCTTGAACGATCCTGATACGCTTGATCGGGAGGAAGACGATGGTCCCGCAGATGCTGATCCGGATCATGGAGCGCACGCCGGGCACCCTGCGTGAACTGCTGGCGGGCGTGTCGGAGGAGGAGGCCCGCTGGCGTCCGTCCAGCGGCGCCTGGAGCATCGTCGAGATCGTCAATCATCTGGCCGACGAGGAGCACGAGGACTTTCGGGCCCGCCTGGCGCTCACGCTGGAAGATCCGTCGGCTCCGTGGCCGCCGATCGATCCGGAGGCCGCCGCCGTCAGCCGGGCCTACAACGAGCGCCGCCTGAGCGAGAGCATCGAGCGATTCTGCGATCAGCGCCGCGCCTCGCTCGCATGGCTGAGGTCGCTGTCCAATCCCGACTGGTCGCTCGCCCATGAGCACCCGGCCCTCGGACGCCTGCGGGCCGGCGACCTGCTGACCGCGTGGGCGGCCCACGATCAACTCCACCTCCGCCAGATCGCCAAACGCCTGTTCGAACTCATCCAGAAGAACGCTCCGGACTTCTCGACCCGCTATGCCGGCGCCTGGGGGCCGTAGACCATGCCCGCGACCAGCCTGCGGACGCGTGTGCTCTGGGCCGGCCTTGCCGTGCTCGCAGGCTCGGCGGTCCTTGCCGTTGTCGCCGTGCTCTTCGAGGATGTCCTGCCCTACGACGAGGTCCTCCTGGGCGTGTCCGTCAACTCGGCGATCCATGCCCCGGCCCTGCTCGTGGCGTTTCTCGTGCGTGCGAAGCGCCCGCGCCTGGGCGCGTGGTCTATCGCTCTGCTGACCGCGAGTTTCCTCGCCTGGCTCGTGATGGGCCTGATATCTCCCATCGCCACGGGAGATGCGGGCGTGCTGCTCGCGTCGACCGCTGCGACGATCTCCACCGGCGGGGCGCTGATCCTCCATGTCGGCATCGTCCTGATCCCGAGCCTGCACGCGCCGCACTGGAGAATCCTGCGCGGGCTCACGATCGTCAGCGCGGGCCTCGCCGCGCTTGCGATGGTCGTGCTGATCTTCGGCGCAGATATCTTCTTTCTCACGAATGTGCTGATTCCCCTCTTCGCCGTGACGCTCCTGCTGGCCACGCTGGGCACGGCGATGACCTATCTGGCCGCATCCATCGAGCGATCGAGCACGGCGGACGCCCACGAGCACGACCTGCCGCCCTCCGTGCCCGTCTCGCTCACCTGCCCACACTGCCGGAGCAGCATCACCATCGCCTCGCAGATGCCCGCGTCGTGCGATGCCTGCGGGCTGAGGATCCGTATCACGATCGAGGAACCACGCTGCGCGTGCGGCTATCTGCTCTATCACATCGAGGGCGATACATGCCCGGAGTGCGGCTCCAGCGTGCCCGCGTCGTAGACGGCATCAGCTCCAGCGCTGGGCGATGGGCATCCGCCAGCCGAAGCCGAACGCCGACGCACTGATCTTGAGCCCCGTCGCCAGCTGCTTGCGCTTGAACTCGGCGCGATCGATCATCCGGGCAACCCGGCGCACGACCGCCTCGTCGAACCCACGCGCCACGAGCGTCCGCACGCTCACACGCTCCTCGACGATCCCACGCACGATCGGATCGAGAATCTCATACGGCGGGAGGCTGTCCTCGTCGCGTTGATTCGGTGCGAGTTCGGCACTGGGCGGCTTGACGATCGTGTGCTCGGGAATCGGCGCACGCTCCAGCCCGATCTCGCCCGCGTGCGCGTTGATCCAGCGCGCCAGCGCGTACACCTGCGTCTTGAGCACATCGCTCAGCACCGCCAGCCCGCCGTTCATGTCGCCGTACAGCGTGCAGTAGCCGACCGCCAGCTCGCTCTTGTTCCCTGTGGTCAGCGGGAGCGCCCCCGTTCGGTTCGAGTGCGCCATGACGACCAGCCCCCGCACGCGCGACTGCAGGTTCTCCTCGGCGACATCGGGCAATTGTTCGCCCAGCGCCCGCTCGCCCAACTCCGAGAACATCGCGTCGATCGTCCGGCGAGCCCCCTCGAACGCATCCTCGATCGGGACGACGAGGAAGCGCACGCCCAGCGCCTCGGCAAGGGCCCTCGCGTCCGCCACGCTGTGCTCGCTCGAGTACTTCCCGGGCATGGCAAGACAGGTCACCCGATCGGGTCCCAGCGCCAGGGCGGCGATCGTCGCCGTCACCGCCGAGTCGATCCCCCCGCTGAGCCCCAGCACACAGCGCTGAAAGCCGGTCTTGCGCGCATAGTCGCGCACGCCGAGCGTCAGCGCACGCACGATCAACTCCTCGGCACAGGCATCCAGGCGCGGGTCGCGCACGCCGGAAACGCCGCCACGATCCCGCGAGATCTCGCAGCAGACGGCCTGCTCGACGAAGCCCTGCCCCGCCGCCAGCAGCGTCCCCTCCGGGCTGTAGCAGCACGCGTGCCCGTCGAAGATCAACTCGTCGTTGCCCCCGACCTGATTCGTGCTGCACACGAAGACCCCGTGCCGCCGGGCGTGCCCGATCAGCAACTCGCGATGGCGCCTTGCCTTGCCCAGCACGAACGGGCTGGCCGACGGGTTGACGATGACCTCGGCCCCCTCGCGCATGAGAGCCTCGACCGGGTCCTCGTCGCGCGCGTGCTGGCGTGCAAAGCCCGCGTCCTCACCCTTCCACAGGTCCTCGCAGATGCTCAGCCCGACCCGGAAGCCCGCAACCTCGATCACCACCGCCCGATCGCCCGCCATGAAATAGCGGTCCTCGTCGAACACATCGTAAGTCGGCAGCAGACGCTTCTCGTACTGCGCGATCCGCTCACCATTGCGATACACCAGCAGCGCGTTGGCCAGCCCGTCACGCACCCGCATCGGCGAGCCCAGGACCAGCACCCCTGCATCCGCCAGCCGTCGCCCCAGATCGTCGCACGCGCCCTCGCAGCGCTCCACGAACCCCTCGCGCAGGAGCAGGTCCTTGGGCGGGTAGCCGCAGATCGACAGTTCCGGCGTGACGATCAGGTCCGCGCCGGACCCGCTCCGGACCGCCCGCTCAATCCGTGCCGCGTTCTCCTCGATCGCGCCGATCGTCGGGTTCAACTGGTGCAGGCAGATCCGCATCCGACGATCCTATCGCGCCCGCGACGCCCCCACGGGTTTCCAGACGCACGAGCGCCACAGGTCCCAGCCACAGCACGCCCAGCGCCGTCGAGAGGAGATACGCGATGACCTCGCTTGCGCGCACGAGCAGGGCGATCCCCGCGAATCGCGCCGGATCGCCGTCGCCCAGCCCCATCCACGCCGCCACGCCCACCGTGCCCAGATCGGCGATGCCCAGAGATCCCGTGGGCGACGCCGCGTTCAGGAACGAGTAGACCAGCCCCAGCAACAGGGCTTCCTCGATCGACAGCCCCGCGCCGAGCATCGACGAGGCGAGCATGAAGCGCCCGGCGTGCACGAGCAGGTCCATCGCCCGCAGCAAGAGGTTGCCGCCCGCAACCAGCCACGATGCCAGCATGTCCAGCCCCGCGTGCAGGCGGGCGAAGGCATCGCTGCGCACCAGGCGGGCCATCCGCCGGCCCGCCAGCGTGCGGGTGATCCGCTCGATGCGGGAAAGCCCCGCATCGCCCGCACCCACGCGCGCAAGGACGGTGATGAGGAGCGTGCCACCCAGCACCCCGAGGCCACACGCAATGAGCCAGAATCCGCCCACCGTCTGCACGATCCCGCTGACGAGGATCATGGGGCCGTAGACCGCCATGAGCAGCACGCCCACCGCTCCCAGCCAGGCGCCGATCGTCAGCAGCGGAACCCCGTCGCGCCGGTTGTGCACCAGCGTCCGGAAGATCAGGCTCAGTTTGAACGGCAGATAGGCAAGCAGCGACGCGATCGCGTTGACGCTTACGACATCGAGCACGGGAACACGCCGGGCGGGGCGGATCACCAGCGCGAAGATCAGCCCGTTGATGACGACCGTCGCGACGCCCAGCGCGACGAGCCCCAGCACCTCGTACCACGCCGAGGCGCGAAGATGCTCGATCTGCTCGGCGCCGATGCCCGAGACGGCGAGTTTCCCCGCCCATGCCAGCATGCCCAGGGCGATCAGGAATCCGACGACCTGCACGATCGGACGCAAGTTCCCGCCCCCGGCGTTCGCGGGTGCGCTCGCGTCGGATCGCCCGTCCTGTGCGCTCATGGCGTGTCCTCGCCGATGGCAAAGAGCACGCGCCCCTGCTTGGGCCAGGCGCGCACGGGCGAACCAAGGGCGTCCATGAGCGCCTCGACATGTTCCATCGTCACGCGCGGGTCGTACCAGCCGTCGCGCTCGATGAGGCGGGCGAGTTCCGCGAGATTGATCAGCACGAGGTCGATCCCCTGTGCATGCAGCGCCGCGACCCATTCCCCGGGGGTCATGCCCGCCTCGATCGCGTCGCCCAGCGGCGAGGCGTCCCAGGTCGTGTGATAGGCCACGGGCGCGCGCACATACAGGGGCGTGGAGTCGCCCAGCAGATAGATCGTGTCGTGCGCCGGTGTCATCAGGTTGATCCAGGCGAAGACCGGCAGGCCCCCCGCGCGCTCGATGGCGCGCAGGCGATCGCGTGCCTGCGTCTCGTCGAGCCCGCGGACCTCCTGACGCTGGGCGTTGCCCGTGTACCAGGCGGGCCCGCGGGCGATCATCATGGTGGGCATGCCCCCGCGCTGGGAGAACCACACGCCCAGCAGGATCACCGTCTGGACCACCAGCGCCGCCCCCAGCAGGCCGCGGGCGCATCGCAGGCGCGCCACGCCGAGCACGCCCAGCAGGGTCGCCGGCGCCATCAGGGCCAGCAGGAAGCGGGACTGGATGTGGGTGAGCATGAGCCAGGCGCCCACGCCGACCAGCACGCCCAGGGCAAGGAGCGGCACCCGAAGATCGCGTCCTGTGCGCGCGAGTCCGGCGATCGTGCCGGCGAGCACGACGAGCCAGAAGACGCCCCATTGCGGGTGGCTCATGCCTCGCAGATGCCCCTCGCCGTCGGGCAGGGCGACAAGAGCAAGGCGTTGGGCGAGCGAGCCGTCGAAGCGATGGGCGCCGAGGTATCGCGCCACCTGCTCGTCCGTCCAGTGTCCGCTTTCGAACAGGCCCGTGAGGTGGGGGAAGACGGGGTTGCCCGAGGCGATCCAGTTGCGGACGAGCCAGGGGGCGAGGGCGAGCAGGCCGGCGACCAGAGCCGCGACGATGAGCACGGGGATACACCTGCGCGCCCGATCGGGGCGTTGGGCGTGCAGGAGCAGCATGCCGCACGCGGGGGCGAGCATGAGCAGCGCGGTGGGCTTGGCGCCGCAGGCGACGCCCACGAGCCAGGCGACCAGCGCAGCGCGCACGCCCGGGTGCAGGTCGGTCTGGAGGGCGACGAGGAGGGCGCCTGCGCCCAGCAGGAGGAGCGCCATCTCGTTGTACGCGAGGGCTCCCGTGACGAGCACCCATGGGGTCGCAAGGACGAGGGCGCCGGCGAGCCAGCCCAGGGCGTCGATCGTGCGCGCGTCGCCGTCGGCGTGCAGCGCCTCGATCACGGTCCGGCGCAGGACCCACGCCCCCGCGATGGCCATGAGCATGTGCAGTTGTTGCGCGCCGATCAGGCGCCATCCGGATCCTGCGACGAGGCCCCGGAACGGCTCGTCCGTGGGCGCGAGGGTCAGATGTGCCAGATGGACGAATGCGGACTCGACATACGAGGGCAGGAACGAGTAGACATTGTGGGACAGGGGCTGGATGCGGCTCATCCATTCGGTGGGCAGGACGAGGTGATAACTCAGGGCATCGAAGCCGGCGAACTCGCTGTCGAAGAGCCAGCCGGGCGGGCTGGCGGAGGCCAGCAGCAGGAGGCCGGCGGCGGGGATCCATGTCCAGGCCCATGGGGAGGCATCGACGCGGAAGGTGCGCACGAGCGGTGCGATGCGCCAGGCGGCAGCGCCCAGTCCCAGGGCGCACAGCCCGATGGCGGTCGTCGGCGACAGCAGGGCGAGGATTCCCAGGAGGTGATCGAGGCTGAGCATGACGCTGACGCCGAGGGCCAGCGAGCAGGCGGGGCGTTCGCGCTGGATTCCCAGGGGGAGGATGAGGAGTGCCCCGAGGCCCCATGCCGAGACCATCCAGAGCATCGGCGCCCAGATCGCTTCGAGCATGGTGCGCCATGCGGCGCTGAGGGTCAGCAGCGGCAGGTCGTTGCCCACGAGCGCGAGCAGGCTCACGGTCAGCGCGAGGCTCAGGGCAAGCGCCGTCGGCGTGCGCCGGAGCACGGGCGGGGTCTGTGGGGTGCCCGTCTGGCTCATGGCGGGCGAGTGTATCGCCTATGCGCTCCTGCGGCGTTGCTCGTCGAACCGAGCGAGCGGGTCGGTGCGCCGCATGGACGGGTTGATGAGGGTGCGGGTGCCTGCGAGGCGGGCGATCTCGACGATGCGTGCGCGCAGGCGGTCGCTGATGCGTGCGAACTCGATGCCGAGGTCCCATGTGCGTGGGGCGATTTTTCGGACGCGCACGATTCTGGCCGGGATGGTGGTGACGCCGTCGATGGTCCGCAGGACGACGCGGGTTCGTCTGCGTCGCGGACGGAAGAGGCTCTTTCGCTGGACCTTCATGCCGGATGCGGAGAGGTCCATGACGCTGCCGAGATTGCATCGGAGCAGTTCGACATGGATTCTTCCACAGCGTCGGCGTTCGGCCTGCGTGCTCTGTGTCCACTGCATCAGGCGCTGGGTGTAGCCTCCCATGGTTGTGGTATCGGTCCGGGTCGGCGGGGTCTTGATCGGGCGTTGCGGGGGTGTGGGAGCGTGGGGTGTGCGGGATGGGCGTGCATCGCGCAGTCCGGGCGTGGGGTGCGGTAGAATGGGATGTCATGAGCGCCCCCGGAGGGTCCGAGAATCTGCGGATCGTCGAGCCGCTGTGCGCGGTGTTTCGTCGCAAACTCAAGAGTGAGGGGGCGAAGTACACGCCGGAGCGTGCGCGCGTGCTGGATGCGATCATCCAGATGGATCGTGTGTTCGAGGTCGACGATCTGGTCGAGGAGTTGCGTCGGGGCGGTCATCGAGTCTCGAAGGCCACGATCTATCGCACGATCAAGCTGCTGCAGGACGCGGGGATCGTGCAGCGTGTGCTGGTCGATGGGGACAGGGCGTATTACCAGTTGGTGTATGGTCGTCGACCCAACGACCTGATCATCCGTCTGGATACGGGCGATGTGATCAGCGTCGAGGTGCCGGAGGTCGAGGCGATCCGGGACCGCCTGTGCCGCGAGCACGGTCTGCGTGCGGTGGGGCATCGGTTCCAGATCTTCGCAGAGGGCGGGTCGTAGGGGGCGCCATCGCGGAGCGGGGAAGGGTCGCCGGCGCGTGTGCTCAGGCGGCGACGCCCGCGTCGTCGAGGACGCGCTGGGCGTAGTCGTTCATTGCGTCGCGGAGTTGCTCGAAACTTTCGAGGACATAGAGGATCGGCTGGTAGTGGTCGATCTCGAAGGGGGTGTTGCAGACGCGGTCGAGGTCGAAGGGGCGTCGATCGACGAAGGGGCTTTCCAGGGCGTGGAAGCTCTCGCCGATGCTGCTGATGAGGCCGGATCCGTAGAGTTTGAGTTTGCCGTGCTCTCGGATGAGGCCGAACTCGACGGTGAACCAGAAGAGGCGTCCGAGGCGTTCGATGTGGTGGTTGTCGTTGGTGTGGAGGGCGGCCTTGCCGTAGGTCTGGAGGAAGTCGGCGAAGACGGGGTCGGCGTGGAGCGGGACATGGCCGAAGACATCGTGGAAGATGTCGGGCTCGGGAAGATAATCGATCAGTTCCTTTGGGCGGATGGTGATCGTGGTGGGGAACTCGCGCCGCGACAGGCATGCGAAGAAGGCCTTGGCGGGGAGGTAGCCGGGCACGGCGCGGCTCTGCCAGCCCGTGAGCGGTCGGAGTTTGTCGTTGACATCGCTCAGTCGTGGGACCCGGTTCTGGTCGAAGCCCAGCAGTCGCACGCCGTTGAGGAAGACCTCGGACGCCTGATCCTCGAGGGTCTCCATTCTGCGGGCGACCAGGGTTGCCCAGACCTCGTGGTTTTCCTCTGTGTAGCGGTCCCAGTGCTGGGTGACATAGAAGGACTCGGGATCGATGAGGTCTTCGGGGAGGTTGTAGGCAGCGTCTGCGGCGGCCTGGGCCCGCTCGAACTCCTCGCCATCGATGATGTTGTTGTACCGGATGTCCTTGCGCATCGGCATGCCTCCTGCTGCTGACGGGCGTGCCCGGGTTCCTGTTCCATTGTATGAACGGATCGGATGTGGGGATTATTCCGACAGAACGAGGGTCGGGTGTTGGACCCGACCCTCGGCGTGGCGTGGCGCGTTGTCGGGGCCGGGGTTGGACCGGCCCGGAACCTGCGAGCCGCGCATCGCGCGACCCGGGATCATCTCAGGCCTTGCGAGCCCGCTTGCGGGTTGCCTTCTTGCGTGCGGTCTTCTTGGCGGCCTTCTTCCTGGTGGCCTTCTTGCGTGTGGTCTTCTTGGCGGCCTTCTTGCGGGTGGCCTTCTTCCTGGTGGTCTTCTTGCGAGCGGTCTTCTTGGCGGCCTTCTTGCGGGTGGCCTTCTTCCTGGTGGTCTTCTTGCGAGCGGTCTTCTTGGCGGCCTTCTTGCGTGTCGCCTTCTTGCGAGTGGCCTTCTTCCTGGTTGCCTTCTTGCGGGTGGCCTTCTTCGCCGCTTTCTTGCGGGTCGCCTTCTTGGTGGTTCGTTTCGCCATGCTGTTCTTCTCCTGGTTCTCGGGTCGGTCGCGGACCCAGAAATGCGCAGACGGCGCCACGCCGACGATGCGCTTGACAGTTTCCCTATCGGAGGGCACGCGCGTGGATCTTGAGTCATCGCGCACAAAGTGCCGCACCGACGGCCCTGCAAATGTGCGCGCAGTGTGTCGTGTGTCAAGTTGTCGGTTGGCGGTGGTGTCTTGTGAGGGTGTGGCGATCGCATGATGCGCTGTGCATCTGGATGCGGTGTCGTCGAGCGCATCGGCGGCTGGGAAATGCGGTTCCAGCGGGGCGGTCGTGTGCGCGTCTGGTGCGTGTGTCGATCGTTCCTGCCAGACAAGAACGCGCACGATGGCGGCGAGATCGTGGCAAGTTCGTGAAAAAACGCAGCGCGTTCGCGCATTGGATCGTGGCATGGGGATCCATGCAGCAAGGGCGGAGGTGGAGCAATTCATGCGCATCGGGCATGCTAGACTCGCGTCGTGTGGCCTCGTGCCGCGCGTGCGGGCGGGGAGTGTGTCGAGGTTCGGGAGTGGCGAAGTGAGCGAGATCGATTTTTTTTCTCTTTCCAACGGATTGCGTGTTGCGATCGAGCCCAACGCGTCCGTGCGTTCGCTTGCAATCACGCTGCTGACACCTGCGGGCTTCGTTCGCGAGCCCGCGTCGTGCGAGGGGCTGGGAGCGTTGTGGTGTGAGATGCTGCTGCGTGGCGCCGGCGATCTGGACAGCCGGGAGCAGGCGGATGCGTTCGATCGTCTCGGCGCGTCGCGTCGCGTCTCGCAGCGGAGCGTGTTCGTGTCGATCTCGAGCCGCACCATGGGCGATCGTCTGGAGGGTGTGCTGTCGTTGATCGCGGCGATGGTGCTGCGTCCGCGATTCGAGGCGGAGGCGCTGGAGGCATCGCGTGAGTTGGCGTTGCAGTCGCTGGCGTCGCTGGCGGACGACCCACAGGAGCGTTGCGCACTGCTGGCGCGCGAGCATCACTACGCCCCGCCGCTGAACCGTTCGGGATATGGACGCGAGGAGACGCTGCGGGCGATCCGGCGTGAGGATGTCGTCTCGTGGTGGGAGCGACTGGCCGTGCCCGACGGATCGATCCTCGCGATTGCGGGCGATGTCGATGTCGCGGGGGCGCGCGAGCGGATCGAGCGGATCTTCGGGGGGTGGAAGGGCACGATCGAGGAGATCGAACTGGATCCGAGGGGGGAGCGCGGCGTCCATCATGCGCACGACGAGACGAGTCAGGTGCAGATCGATGTGCTCCATGACGGACCGGCGGCGGGTGATCCGGATCGCGTGCTGGAGCATGTCGTGCAGAGCGTGCTCAGCGGGGGGATGAGCGGCAGGCTCTTCACGGAGGTCCGCGAGAAGCGGGGGCTGTGCTACAGCGTCAGTTCGGGCTACTCGCCCGGGCGCGACTTCGGGACGGTCAGCGCGTATGTGGGGACGACGCCCGAGCGGGCCGAGGAATCACTGCGGGTGCTGCTCGAGGAGTTGGAGCGGATCGGCGATCGGCGCGACATCACGCGTGAGGAGTTCGAGCGTGCGGTGATCGGGATGAAGGCGCGGACGATCTTCAGCGGCGAGAGCACACAGGCACGGGCGTCGGCGATGGCCCGCGACATCTACTGCCTAGGCAGGCCCCGCACGCTCCGGGAGGTGAGCGAGGAGATCGATGCGGTCACGCTCGATCGCGTGCTGGACTATCTTGGGCGACGGACGATCGGCGAGATGACGATCCAGACGCTGGGACCGGCGGCGGTCGGGATATGATCCCGGTCCATGGCGGGGCGGATTCTCAGGCTGTGCGGCGCGCAGGTGCTCCTCGTCGCCGTGGTTGCGCTGCTGGCGTTGCTGCTGCTGTACCCGATCGTGCTGACCGTGTGGGGCGGGCTGTCGGGCGGCGATGACGGCGCCATCCGCCTGTCGGACTTCACGCTGGAGCACCTCCGCCTGGTGTTTCTCGATCCCGTGCTCGTGGAGGGGCTGGCCAACGCGCTGCGGATCGCGGTGACGACGACCGTGCTGTCGATCCTGATCGCCCTGCCGCTGGCCGTGCTCGGGGCGCACTTTCGGTTTCCCTTCAAGCGGGCTCTGACCTCGTTCGTGCTTGTGCCGCTGATCCTGCCGCCGTTCGTGGGTGCGATCGGGGTGCGGGCGCTGCTCGGTCGTGAGGGGGCACTCAACGCGCTGCTGGGGACGGACTGGGACCTGCTGGGGCAGGGGCGTTTCTGGGGCATCGTGGTCGTGCAGGCCCTGCACCTGTATCCGATCATCTATCTGAACGCGACGGCGTCGCTGGCGAACCTGGACCCGGCCCTGGACGAGGCCGCGGAGAATCTGGGCGCGTCGTGGTGGCGTCGCTTCACGCGGATCACGCTGCCGCTGATCCGACCCGGGCTGTTTGCCGGGGGCACGATCGTGTTCATCTGGAGTTTCACGGAGCTCGGCACGCCGCTGATGTTCGACTACACGCGGGTGACGCCCGTGCAGATCTTCGAGGGGCTGGCGGAGGTGGAGCGATCGGCGCGTCCGTATGCCCTGACGGTGCTGCTGCTGCTGGTCGCGGTGGTGAGTTATGCGCTTGGGCGGGCGGTCTTCGGCCGTCGCGGCTACGCGATGTATTCGAAGGCATCGCGGGCGGGTGACGAGCGTGCGCTTGCGCCGTGGGCGGGCTGGCTCACCGGCGGACTGTTCCTGGGCGTGACGCTGCTGGCGCTGGTGCCGCATGTGGGCGTCGTGCTCACGAGCCTGAGCCCGCCCGGGGCATGGTATGGGACGGTCCTGCCCGAGAGCCTGACGCTGCACAACTTCGTGCTTGCGCTGTCCAGCGACGACGCGTTCACGGCGATCCGCAACAGCATCGTGCTCTCGATCGGGGCTGTGCTCGTCAATGTCGTGCTGGGGATCGTGATCGCCTATCTGATCGTGCGGACCCGGGCGCGAGGTCGGGGGCTGCTCGATGCGCTGGTGATGCTGCCGCTTGCCGTGCCCGGGCTCGTGCTGGCGTTCGGCTTCGTGGCGATGACGCTGCGCTGGCCGTTCCCGCAGATCCGCGGGTGGCTGGTCGCGCACGATCTGGGACAGGTCGCCGAGTTCTTCAGCGTGGTGGGGACGGTCTCGCCCGAGGACCCGGCGCTCGTGCCCAATCCCTTTGCGCTGCTGGTGATCGCCTACGCCGTGCGCCGCCTGCCCTACATCGTGCGATCGACCGTCTCGGGGCTGGAGCAGACATCGGGCGAGCTGGAAGAGGCAGCGGTGAATCTGGGTGCGAGCCGCCTGACGGCGATCCGGCGGGTCGTCCTGCCGCTGGTGCTGGCGAATCTGATCGCGGGCGGGCTGCTCGTGTTCAGTTTCAGCATGCTGGAGGTCAGCGACTCGCTCATCCTCGCCCAGCAGCGGGCACACTACCCCCTGACCAAGGCGATCCTGTCGTTCATGGGGAGGCTGGGCGACGGGCCGGCGATCGCCAGTGCCATGGGTGTCTGGGGCATGGCCCTGCTGACGGTGACGCTCGTCGGGGCGTCGCTGCTGCTGGGAAAGAAACTCGGAGCGATCTTCCGGATCTGATCGCAGCCTCGGGCGAGGGGCTGCGGGATTCCCGGGGCCGGGGGATCGGTCAGCGGGTGAGCCTTCGCAGGCGATAGGCATCGAGCCATGCGCGGACCTGATCCGAGGCGTAGATGCGCAGGCGGCCGCCGGCCCGGCGCTGCAGGGCGATCAGCGCAGCGATGAGCTTGCTGTCCAGCATGCGGACATCGCGCAGATCCAGCAGGAGTCGGTGTCCGCGCCGGAGTCGTCGCAGGGCGGTCCGATAGATGCGTTGGACCCGCTCGGGGACGCGCCAGTCCGTTTCGCCATCGAGACGCAGACAATCCGCCGGGCTGTTGCGCTCGCCTCCCATTCTTTCCTCTCTCACTTGCCCCGCGCATATCACTATACCGCGCGGACGGGTTCCTGCGTCGACTTCTTCGGGAAAAAGCCGCAAATCGTTCGATCCCGTGGTGCCGCTATCGTTGATCGTGGTCCGCGAACACCGACCCACCTTGGCGGTCAGCATGGGCGATCCCGGCGGGATCGGTCCGGAGGTGCTGGCGCGAGCGCTGGCGGATCGCAGGCTCCGACGGTCGGCACACTTTCGCATCTACGGATCCGAGGATGCCCTGGCTCAGGCCTGCGAACGGGCGGGCATCGAGCCGTTCTGGTGGAGCGTCGAGGCCCGCGAGGACCTGATCGCGTCGGCCCGCTCGCAGGATGTCGTGCTGGTTCGCCTGGGAGACGCGCCGGGCGGGTTCGCCCGCGCCCCGAGCAGGCTGGGGGGCAGGCTGAGTTTCCAATGGGTCGAGGCGGCGATCCGCGATGTGGCCCGGAGCCCCGACGATCCCCTCGCGGGCGACGCAATCGTGACGGGCCCCATCAGCAAGCAGGCGTGGAAGATGGCGGGGCATGGCAACTTTCCGGGCCATACCGAACTGCTGGCGACCCGCCTGCGTGCCCGGCGCGTCGCCATGGCCTTTGTCAGCGACCGCCTGCGCGTCGTGCTCGCGACGGCCCATCTGCCCCTGATGGATCTCCGCAATGTGCTGACGATCGGGCGGATCCACGACGCGATCGATCTCGGGCATCGGGCGTGCGTGGATCTGGGCATCGCACGCCCGCGCATCGCCGTCTGCGGGCTGAACCCGCACGCGGGCGAGGGGGGCCAACTCGGCGATGAGGAGGTCCGCCTGATCGAGCCCGCGATCGGGGTGGCCCGCGATCACGGCATGGATGTGCGCGGGCCGTTCGCGGCAGACACCGTCTTCAACCGGGCCGTCGAGGGCGAGTTCGATCTCGTCGTCGCGATGTACCACGATCAGGGGCTCATCCCCGTCAAGCTCCTCGCGTGGGACTCGGCCGTCCACCTGACGCTGGGCCTGCCGATCATCCGGACCAGCCCGGATCACGGCACGGCCTTCGACATCGCAGGGCGCAATCGCGCAAACCCGGGCTCGATGATGCGGGCGCTGCAGCTGGCGGTGCGTCTGGCACGCGGCAGGAGGCCCGCAGCCGCCAACCGATAAGCCCCTACCATCGCGCCCGATCGTGGCGGGCGGTCTTTCTGGAGCGGGCATGGGCGAGCAGCAGGACATACCGCGGGCGTCGCGGCGCGCGCCGATCGTCGAGATGCTCGCGATCGCGCTGCCCAGCGTGGCGACCATGATGAGCTACACGCTGATGCAGTTCATCGACGCGAAGATGGTCGCGCACATCGATCCGCCGAACCCGGCGTACATCGCCGCCCAGGGCAACGGCGGGATCGCCGCATGGCTGGGCATCAGCGTGATGTTCGGCACGCTCATGATCGTCAACACCTTCGTCTCGCAGAACCTGGGGGCCGGACGGGGCGAGCGCGGCTCGGTCTACGCATGGACCGCGATCTGGCTCAGCCTCGCGTGGGCGATCGTGCTGATCCCCTACGGGCTGGCCATGCCCGCGATCTTCGGGTCGATGGGCCACCCCGAGGATGTGCTGGCCCTCGAGATTCAGTACGGGCAGATTCTCATCTTCGGGAGCTTCTTCACGGTCGCGACGCGCGGGCTGAGCAACTACTTCTACGGGATGCATCGCGCGGGCGTCGTGCTCGTCGCCGCGCTTGCCGGCAACCTCTGCAATGTGCTGGCCAACATCCCGCTCATCTTCGGCTCTGCGGGCATGCCCCGGACCGGGCTCGCCCCGCTGGATGCGCTGGGCGATCTCGGGCGGCAGATCTCGCTGGCGATCGGGCTCGACGGGCTGGGGGTCCCCGGCGCCGCGTGGGGCACGCTGCTGGGATCGTCGGTCGAACTGGCCATCCCGATGATCATCTTCCTTGGTCCGATGCATCGCACCTTTCGCACGCGGTCGGCCTGGCGTCCGGAACGACGGGCCATGCTCGATGTGCTCCGCGTGGGTTGGCCGGGCGGCGTGATGATGCTCAATGAGATCTTCTGCTGGGCCGTCCTCTTCTCGACGCTCATCCCCTATGCGGGAAAGGTCGCCATGGCTCAGCGGACCGGCCTGCCCCTGGACGCCGAGCCTGTGGACAGTGCAGGACGGACGGCCAACGCGGCGGCATGGGTCGCCCTGCGCTACATGCACATGTCGTTCATGCCCACCGTCGGCCTGAGCATCGCCGTCACGGCGCTGGTGGGCAAGTGCATGGGCATGGGGCGTCCGGATCTTGCAGCCCGGCGGGCGTGGCTGGGGCTTGCGATCGGGGTCGGGTACATGTCGCTGGCCGCGCTGCTCTTCGTCGTCGCCCGACGCCCGATGATCGCGTTCTTCGTTCCCCAGGGGCTCAGCGACGAGGAGGTCGCCCGCTTCCTCGAGATCGGCGGGGCGTTCATGATCGCCGCGGCGGTGTTCCAACTGTTCGACGCCATCGCGATCATCCTGTCGGGCGCACTGCGGGGCGCCGGCGATACGGTCTGGCCCGGCGTTGTCACGGTCGTGCTCTCGTGGGTGGTGATCGTGGGGCTGGGGTCGCTGCTGATCGTGGTCGCTCCGTCGTGGGGGGCGCTCGGGCCGTGGATCGCCGCCTCGCTCTACATCGTCCTGCTCGGGCTCGCCATGCTTGCTCGGTTTCTGTTCGGCCCATGGCGACGCATCGCGTTGGTGCGGGTGGAGGAAGGCGAGGAATCTTCCTAGGATCGTGTTCTGGACCCAATCGGGAGGCATCGATGGCGCAGGATCCGATGGACATGGTGATCGGGGCGAGCAGGGGCGACGAGAAGGCGGCCCAGGCGCATCTCGTGGCGGCGACGAACGCCGAGCAGACGGGCAGTCGCGAGGTCGCCATCAGCGAGTTGCGCAAGGCGGTCGCCGCGGACCCGGACAACTGCGAGGCGCTGTTCCGTCTGGCCTACCAGCTCGACCTCGTCGGGGAAGAGGACGAGGCGATCGCGCTGTACGAGCGTTGCGTCGAGCACGCCCCGGCCCATCTGAACGCGCTGATGAACCTCGCCGTGCTGTATGAGGATCGCGAGGAGTACGCGCGGGCCGAGCGATGCCTGCGTCAGATCCTCGAGACGAACCCGAACCATCCGCGGGCCAACCTGTTCATCAAGGATGTGCGAGCCAGCAAGGACATGGTCATCGAGGAGGACTCGGACAAGGACCTGCTCAAGCGTCGCGCCCTGCTGGACACGCCCGTGACGGACTTCGAGCTCTCGGTGCGGGCGCGCACCTGCCTGAAGAAGATGAACATCCGCACCCTCGGCGACCTGCTCAAGACGACCGAGGCGGAGCTGATGAGCTACAAGAACTTCGGCGAGTCGAGCCTGCAGGAGATCAAGAAGATGCTCGAGGCTCGCGGGCTGCGTCTGGGGCAGGGCCTGGAGGACGCCCACCGCGCCGCCCGTCGCCAGATCATGGAGCAGCTCAAGGGCTCGGGCAAGGAGTCGGTGCTCAACAAGCCCGTCAGCGATCTCCAGCTCTCGGTGCGGGCACGCAAGGCCCTGCAGCTGCTGAACATCCAGACGCTGGGCGATCTTGCCAGCCATACCGAGGCCGAACTCATGGGCGTCAAGAACTTCGGTACGACCAGCCTCATCGAGGTCCGCGAGCGCCTGGCAGAGCACGGCCTGAGCCTGCGCAAACTCGAAGACTGATCGCGCACGACGCTGCCTGGGGATTTGGCCTCGATCCGGCTGGAATCGTCCGAGAACCCGCACCCGCCTGCGGGTTCGTGCGTATAGACATCCGTCTCCTAGCCTTCCCGTCATCCGGTGGCTCGCGCTGCCGGGTGGCGGTTTCTTTCTCGGGGCACATGAGATCCGTCGATCGACGGGCGCGGTCCGGTGCCCATCGCGTGGGGCTAGGATCTTCCAGCGGGTGCGGTGGCCGAGCGGCTGAAGGCGACGCACTTGAAATGCGTTAGGGGCGTCAAGCCCCTCGGGGGTTCGAATCCCTCCCGCACCGCTTCGGATCACGGTTCGTCGCGGGTCGCCTCGCGCACGATCTCCTCGTCGCGCCTGCTGGTCTTGTGATAGCCGCTGCGCGCCTCGGCATAGCGTTCGGGGCTGATCCGCAGGTCGGGCTGCTGCCCCCGTGCGTGCTGGGCGTGCAGGTGCTTCAGGAACGGGACACACCAGCCGCAGCCCGTGCCCGCTCCCAGACACTCGGAGATGAGCGATGCGACGGGAGGGTCCTCGCGCCGCAGGTAGGTCCGGATCTTGCGGAGCGAGACGCGAAAGCACAGGCAGACATGATCGTCCGGATCCATCGCCCGATCGTAGGTCGTGCTCGCGGGCGCCTCCGACGCCTGATCAGGACGACATCACAGCGTGCGCGCCCATTCGAGGATCTCCATCACCCCTTCGATCTCCGGTTTGCCCGCGACGAAGTCGGCCTGTTCGCGTACCCGCTCCTGGGCGTTGGCGGGGCAGGCAAAGCGGGCGACCTCGTCGCGCACGACAAGATCGCCGGCGGTGTCTCCGATCGCCAGCAGGTGCGCACGATCGATGCCGGTGCGTGCGATCCAGCGCCGGACCGCCGTGCCCTTGGAGACGAACGCGAGGTCGCAGTTGATATAGAGCAGCGTCATGGACACCCGGAACGGCCAGGCGCAGGCCCGGCAGGCGGTCTGCAGCATCGGCACGAGCGAACGCAGATACGCCGTGTCCTCGTGATAGAGCGTGACCGAGCAGCTCTTGCCGGGCTGGATCGTCACGCCGCGCGGCCCGAGTTCTCTGCGAGCCCATGACTCCAAGGCGTGGACGGCATCGAGGTGGCTCTGCGTGATGGACGGGTCGCGCTCGTAGCGGTTCGCATCGGGCATGTACAGCCAGACACCGTTCTCCGCGATCGCGGGCAGACGCGTGTTGGCGATCAGGCGGCACATCGCCTCGACGAACGGCTCCGGGCGCCCCGAGCAGAGCGTCACGATCGGTCGATCCCCCTCGCGGATCGCGTTCCGGTTCCAGTGGGCAAGACGGGCCAGGGCGTCGGCGTCCATCGCCTCGCTCGTCTCGGGCGCCAGGCACCCATCGATATCGCAGATGACGGCCGCGGGGGGCATGACCCCAGCGTAGCCCGCTCCGCCCTCGTATCCTCTGCCCATGCCCACCCTCTCCTACCAGACCGCGGGCGAGAGCCACGGCCCGGCGGGCGTCGCGATCGTCACGGGCGTCCCCGCGGGTCTTCGCATCGACGCGGACTTCATCGACAGCGAACTGCGCCGAAGACAGGGCGGGTATGGTCGCGGGGGGCGCCAGCGCATCGAGACCGATCGCGTGCAGATCCTCTCGGGCGTCCGCCTGGGGCAGGCGATCGGCTCACCCATCACGCTGCTCGTGCCGAACAAGGACGCCCGCCTGGACGATCTGCAGAAGACCCCGCCCGTGCATCGCCCACGCCCGGGACACGCGGACCTCGCCGGCAGCCTGAAGTGGCTGACGAACGACTGTCGGGAGACCCTCGAGCGGGCCAGCGCCCGCGAGACGGCCGCCCGCGTCGCCGCGTGCTGTGTCGGCAGGCTCATCCTGCGAGAACTGGGCATCGAGGTCTTCGGCTTCGTGCGATCCATCGGCGGGATCGAGACGCAGGTCGCCGTGACACCCGACAACTGGAAGGCGCTGCGAGAGGCTCGCGACACCAGCGAGACCTACTGCCCGGACCCGGACGCGACGCAGCGACAGAAGGAGGCCATCCGACAGGCCAAGATCGACAAGGACACGCTGGGGGGGCTGTGCGAGGTGCATGTCTTCGGCGTGCCGCCCGGCCTCGGCTCGAGCACGAGCTGGGACCTGAAGCTCGACGCCCGCCTGGCCTACGCCGTCATGGGCATCCAGGCGTTCAAGAGTGTCGAGATCGGGCTGGGGCGGGATGTCGCAGGCCGCTCCGGCTCGCAGGTGCACGATCCCATCGCGTTCGATCCCGCCCTGCGCGACGCTCCCTGCCTCGGCTTTACCCGCCCTACGAACAACGCCGGTGGCACCGAGGGCGGCATGACCAACGGGATGCCCGTGGTGGTGCGCGGGGCCATGAAGCCCATCAGCACGCTTCTGCGCGGGCTGCCCAGCGTCAACCTGCGCACCCTCAGGCCGGAGGACAGCCAGTACGAGCGGTCCGATGTCTGCGCGGTCTCGGCAGCAAGCGTCGTGATGGAGAATGTCGTCGCCTTCGAGGTCGCCCGCGCCGCTCTCGACAAGTTCGCGGGCGACACGATGGTCGAGGTCGTCGCCGCACGCGATCACTATCTTGATACTGCGCGCAGGCTGGCGGATCAGGCCGACATCTGAGCGCGCCGCAGGCCCCTGAAGAACACGCCCAGATAGTCCAAGGCCGCGATGAGGGATGCAGTCGGCAGACGCAGAACAAGACGGCGCATGGGGAAGCCGGCGGGGCACGGTCGTAGGTCCCGAAGCCGCACGGGTGACATCGAGACGCCCGTTGTTCTGGGATCAAAGCCGTGCGTGACGCCTGCCCCGGGCCGTCATCGAACACTTCATGTGCTGGGTGTCCGGGGCATGCAGCCCTCCCGACGATACCCAGTAGCGTGCCCGGATGCGTGATGAGAATGTGGCCAAGGCGTCCTTGCCAAGAATGATGTAGGGTTTTCGCGGGTTCTCCGCATCTCGATTCGTGTCATTCGCCCGAGGCACAGCGAAGATCGTGGGATCTTCCGCCAAGAGCACGGTGCTGCGACCGAGGTCAAGCCCGATCTGCCCACGATACTGATCTGCCAGGATCCGACCGGCCGAAGTCGTGATCGTCGTTGCGCCTTGGAGCCTTGTGCTCCGCAGATCGATGCCACCATACTCCAGGGTTTGGAAGATTGACAACGGCAATACGGTGACCTGTGCGCCCGTATCGATCAATGCCCTGATTGACTCGGAGAATCGCCTTTCGGAGGAGATCATGCCGATCCGCACATCGACGAAGAACCTTCCGTCGTCTATGTGAACGGGAATGCGTCGCCTCCTGCGCATGTGCAGGACGATAACATATGGCAGGACACGAGTGCGGTCAGATGATCGCTTCGGAGTCCGGCTCGGAGTTGGAGACTATGTACACATCCGGATCGTCGGGATAGTGTGCACGAGCCGCGGGAACGACTTCGCCTCGACGCAGCGGGCCGAGATACTCGCGTTTCTTCCGGTGGACGAGGAAGTAGAACGGCTCATCCGGCAATCTCGCGAAGAGGGCACGCAGCACCGCTTCGGGGTCCTCCTCAAGCTCACGAGGCTGAAGCGCACCGAGTTCGCGCTGTGAGCGAAGAATCCAGTGACGCCGAAGCATGCGATGAATCCGCTTCACTGGAGGGATGTCGGCAATCATGGACACGCTATCGACGGGCTGTCGCCGTTGCCGTGATCGCCTCGGCCGTTCATCCCGCCTCATAGCGATATCCGGCATGACCTGCGCTCTCCCCTTGCCTGCGGATCCACAGAAGAACGGATTCTACACGGCCCTCGCATCCCGCAGAGGCGAGGTCTCATAACCCACCGATTATGCTGGCTGGCCCGACCGGTTCAACCAAAATCCGGAGAGCATGCCCGAAATGCCGGAGAACCTGTGCGATGGCGCAAGTTCTGGCCGGATCAGGGGTTAGTGCAGCACCCGGAAGACCTCGGCCTCGTCGGTGAGCCCGGCTCGCACCTTCTCCATCGCGTCCTCGCGCATGGTCCGGAATCCGCTGTCGATCGCCGCCTCGCGGATCGAGACGCCGTCGGCCCGCTGGCTCGTCAGGCGTCGGATCTCGTCGTTGACGGTCATCAGCTCGTACACGGCAAGGCGGCCCTTGTACCCGATCCCGAAGCACTGCTCGCAGGGCTCGCCGGGCGTCAGCGGGTCGCGTCCGCTTCCGCCGCAGCCCTCGCAGATCCGCCGGAGCAGGCGCTGGGCAAGGACGCCCAGCAGGCTGGAGGTCACCAGGTACGGCGCCACGCCGATGTCGATGAGGCGCGGGATCGCGCCGGGTGCGTCGTTGGTGTGCAGCGTCGCCAGCACGAGGTGTCCCGTCAGCGAGGCCTGGATCGCCAACTCCGCCGTCTCCCTGTCGCGGATCTCGCCGACGAGGATGACATCGGGATCCTGACGCAGCAGGGCCCGCAGCCCGGTCGCGAAGGTCACGCCGCGCTTCGCGTTGACCTGCATCTGGCTGATCCCTTCCAGGCGGTACTCGACGGGATCCTCGATCGTCATCACATTGCGCGTGGCGCGATCGATCCGCCCCAGACAGGCGTAGAGCGTCGTCGTCTTGCCGCTCCCCGTCGGGCCGGTCACCAGCATCATCCCGTTCGGGCGATCCACGAGGTCCATCAGCTGGGCCTGCATCTTCTTGCTGACGCCCAGCGTGTCCAGGTCGAGCTGCGTCTGGGTCTGGTCCAGCAGGCGCAGCACGATCCGCTCGCCGTGGATCGTCGGGATCACGCTCAGGCGGATGTCCACCTTCTTCTGCCCGATGCGCACATTCGTCTGCCCGTCCTGCGGGCTGTGCCGGTTTGCGATGTCCAGCTCCGTCATGACCTTCAGGCGGCTGGAGATCGCCCCTGCGAGGCTCAGCGGCGGGCTGAACGCGTCATGCAGGATCCCGTCGATCCGGTAGCGAATGTTCAGGCGCGTCTCCTCGGGATGGATGTGCACATCGCTCGCCCGACGACGCAGCGCCTCGAACAGGATCATGTTCACGAGGCGGATCACCGGCGTCTGGCGTGCCAGGGCCAGCAGGTCGTTGCCCGTGCTGACCGAGCCCGCCGCCGACTCGATCGCCGACTGATCCAGCGGCATCTCCTCGATGATCTCCGTGACGAGGTCGCCGCGCTGCTCGTACCCGCGGTTGATCAGGCTCGCCACCGCCCCGCGCGGGCTGAGCACCAGTTCCACGGGCATCTCCAGGCGGTCCTCGATGATCGACACGACCTGCGGGACCAGCGGGCGCCCGCTCGCCACCGTCATGACCTGCCCGTCCGATCGCATCCCGCCGACCAGATGCTGGCGGGCGACATCCGCGGGGATGGTCTCGTAGAACGCACTGGCCGAGCTCTCCACCTTCGGCTCGGACACGAACGCAAGCCCCGTGCACTCGCTCAGGCGGCGCAGGGCCTGCTGCTCGTCCAGCGCCATCAGCTGGAGCATCACATCCCACGCCTCGCCCTCGGAGCCCGGCGCCAGCCGGAACTGACGGATCTGCTCCTCGCTCAGCCCCAGCCCGCTCATCACCCGCTCGACGAGCGCGAGGTCTTCCCGCACCGCCAGGGCGCCGTCTTCGTTCTGGCTCGTGCCGCCCGGGGCCATGCTCAGCCGCCCATCCCTTCCTCGAGGTCCACCGGCGGCGATTGCCCCGTGGGAACCGGACCCCGTCGCTCGAGGATCGGGATCAGCGACGGCTCCACCGCCGGCGCATCGGGCTCGATGTCCGCGATCTTCATCGGACCCTCCGCGATCAGGCGATGCCCGGCGAAGGATCGGTCCCGCAGGATCTTCGGCGTGATGAAGATATACAGCAACGAGTTCGAACGCGTCTGCGATGTGTCCCGGAACAGATGCCCGACCAGCGGGATATCGCCGACGAACGGAACCTTGACCACCGTGTTCAGGCGATTGTCGATCGAGATCCCGCCCAGCACCATCGTCGAGTCCGTCGGCAGGCTCGCGACCGAGTTCACGACGCGACGATTGATGGGCGGCGGATCGCCCTCGCCGATGAAGTTCGAGAAATCGATCTCGTACTCCAGCGTCAGGTACCCGCCCGACGAGATCCGGGGTGTCACCGTGACCGTCGTGCCCGCCTCGGCGAACTCCGTCGACTGACGCTCCACGCCGCCGTCGCCGATCGTCCGGACCGTAAACGGCTCCTGACGCACATCGTCGA
>WGEO01000082.1 GCA_015492715.1 Phycisphaerales bacterium
CAGCGGGACTATCCGGGTCAGGGGCAAACGGGGCACGGCGCGAATCGCCCCGCGAGTCGCCCGCCGAGACCATTCTCCCGAGAGCTCATCGACCCGGGGTTGGAGGAGCAGGCCGCGCGGTGCCGCCAGATAGCGAGAGCCCATCGCCCCAAGGGTTCATTGCCCCGGGAACCCTACTCGTCCTCGCCCGCCAGCCAGCGGAGCGCGGCCCATCCCACGGGCCCCAGCGGACCCGACGACGCGCCGATGCTGCCGGATTTGCTGCCGCGCAGAGCGGAACCATGCCAAAACCCCGAGGAATCCGGCGATTGTTCGAGTCCTGTTACGCCCACTTGCCGCGTTAGCCACTCCGCCCCCGCGGTGTTGCCACATCTGGTTCTCTTGTCGAAGGGCGGTTTTTCCCGAGGCCGTACCTGTCACACTGTCATCAAGGCGTTCGTTCGCGTACTTCCCCTCGCAGCCGAAGGGCGTTGTATCTGATGCCCCCATTCACCCCGGCAGGTGGGCGCGGATCACGCCGATACGGTGTCGATCTTGCTCCGGAGCTCAGGGTGCTCCATAGGACACCCCGCCGTGCGTCCTTGGGGTGCATCTGCTCTTGGAGATTGATAGAATTGTCTGCTTTCGCGATTCGGGCAAACGACGCCTCAGTGTGTCTTTTTTATGGCTCAGACAACCGGAGCGAATTCGACATCACATGGATTGTGATGGGATGTCCGCCTGCTGACCTCGAGGCGGCGTATCCATGTCGATTCAGGCTCTTCGGGCGGGTCGCCCCCACGCGGGGGCGCGGATTGAAACGGATCGCCCATGCCTTTCCGGCGACCGCCTGGTGTCCTCCAGTTGCGCGTTCTCTATGGCTCTCCCGAGGGCCCATTGCGAGTGGCGAACCAGCGATAGAGCGCGGGCAGCACGAGCAGGGTCAGCACGGTGGAACTGACGAGCCCACCGACGACGACGGCTGCCAGCGGGCGCTGGACCTCGCTTCCTGTGCCTCGTGCGAACAGGAGCGGGATGAGCCCCAGGGCCGTCGTCGTGGCGGTCATGAGGACGGGGCGGACGCGGAGGCAGGCGCCTCGCACGGAGGCCTCGTCCAGATCCATGCCCTGGCGCACGAGTTGGTTGGTGTAGGTCACGAGGACCATCCCGTTCTCGAGTGCGATCCCGAATAGCGCGATGAATCCCACGCTGGCGGGAACGGAGAAGTTCTGGCCGCTGATCCAGAGGGCGACGATGCCGCCGACAAGAGCGAGGGGGATATTCAGGAGGATGAGCAGGGTGTTGCGGATGGAGTTGAAACTCGCGTAGAGCATGATGACGATGAGCAGGAGGGTGATGGGCACCACGACGGCGAGGCGTGCGTTGGCCTGCTGCTGGAGGCGGAACTGGCCGCCCCATGTGAGCAGGTAGCCCGTGGGCAGGTCGATTTCCTGCGCGATGGTCCGCTTGGCCTCTTCCACGAACGATCCGATGTCTCGATCGTTGACATTGCACTGGACCGTGATGAACCTCTGGTTCTTCTCCCGGGTGATCTGCCTCGGGCCGACGACGCGCGACACGGTGGCCAGATCGCTCAGGGGGATGCGTTCGCCCGCTGCTCCGGGGATGAGAAGATTCTCGATCTGCTGCTGAGTCGAGCGTGCATCCTCCGGGTAGCGAACGAGGATATCGAACCGGCGGATGCCTTCGAAGATCTCACCGGCGGACGCACCGCCGACGGCGACGCGCAGGGTGTCGAGCACATCGCGCACATTGACGCCATAACGGGCGATGGCATCCCGGTTGACACGCACGATGAGTTGTGGCGCACCGACCACCTGATCGACCTGGACATCCGCCGCCCCCCGCACGGTGCGGACCACGGCCGCGATCTCCTCGCCCTTGAGGCGCAGCGTCTCCAGATCGTCGCCGAAGAGTTTGATGGCAAGTTCTGCGCGAACACCTTCCAGGAGTTCGTCGATGGACATCTCGATGGGCTGGGTGAAGTTGACGAGGACGCCCGGCGGATCCCCGATCGCATCGCGCAGGCGGTCTTCCACCCATTCCTGATTCCGGGGCCTGCGCCATTGCGTCGGGTGCTTGAGCAGGACATACATCTCGACGCTATTGACGGGATCGGAGTGTGCCCCGACCTCCCCACGACCGACGCGGCTGGTCACGCCGATCACCTCCGGCACGGTGAGCAGGCGGCGTTCGATCCGGAGCGCGTTTTCCTTGGATTCATTGATGGAGATGGAGGGGGCCATGGTCAGGCGAATGACGATGGTGCCCTCGTTGAGTTTGGGTGTGAACTCGGACCCGAGACGAGGAAAGACGGCCGCCCCGACCAAGACCATGATCACTGCGAGTACGACCGCGATCCATCGTCGCCGGACGAAGAAGCGTACGAGCGGCCGGTATGGCACGAGCAGGATTCGAACGACGAGGGGCTCCTTCCCGTCGGCCTTCTTCCTGGCCCGCATCAGGAGGCCGCTGAGGACCGGCGCACAGGTGATCGCGAATAGGAGCGAGCCCGCCATGGCCAGTGCGACGGCGATCGCAAGCGGACGGAAGGTCTTGCCCTCGACCCCCTGGAGGGTAAAGAGAGGCAGAAACACGGTGATGATGATCGCCACGGCGAAGGCCACCGGGCGTGCGACCTCCATGCACGCACGGGCGATGACCTTGTGCCGATCGGCCTTTGCCCCTTCCTCGCTGAGCATGCGGTCTGCGTTCTCGACCATCACGATCGTGCCGTCGACGAGCATACCGATGGCGATCGCAAGTCCGCCCAAGGACATGAGATTTGCGGAGATGTCGAGCTGATTCAGTCCAAGCGTCGCCACGAGGATGGAGAACGGCACGGCGACGGCCACGATGATGCTCGGCCGCAGGCCGCCCATGAAGGCCAGGAGCACGAGGACGACGAGCACGATGCCCTGGAGCAATGCCGAGCGTACGGTGCTGACCGAGGCCTCGACGAGATCCTTCTGCTGGTAATACGGGACGATGCGCACGCCCTCGGGGAGGATGTCGTTGATCTCTTCGACGCGTTGCTCGACCGCTTCGATGACCGTGGAGGAGTTCGTCCCGAAGAGTTTGATGACCATGCCCGCGACGACCTCGCCCTCGCCGTTGCGGGTCTGGAGCCCGCGACGGATCGCGCCGCCGATGGTGATCTCTGCGATGTCGCGGAGGTAGACGGGTCGTCCGTCGTCGGTCTTGACGATGATGGACTCGAGATCGTGCAGAGAGGTTGCGAGCCCGACGCCTCGCACGACGAACTCCTCGGCGTTCTCCTCGATGTACTGGGCGCCGACATTCAGGTTGTTGGCCTCGACACGCTCGATCACCTCGCTGAGGGTGATGTCATAGCGGAGCAGGGCATCGGGATCGATGAGCACCTGGTATTGGCGCTCGAAGCCGCCGATGCCGAGCACCTCCGTGACGCCGGGCACCGTCTGCAGGTTGAGCTTGACGATCCAGTCCTGCATGGTGCGGAGTTCTTCGAGCGTGTGTGTGCCGGTGGTGTCCTCGAGGTAGTAGAACAGGACGAGTCCCATGCCCGTCGCGATGGGGCCCATCTCCGGCTCGCCGAAGCCCTCGGGAATCTGATCTCGCGCCTCCTGGAGCCGCTCGCCCACGAGCTGGCGACAGAAGTAGATATCCAGGCCGTCCTCGAAGTAGATGTTGACAACGGAGAGACCGAAGTTGGATACCGATCGGATGTTCGTCACGCCGGGCAGGCCGTTCATGGAGGCCTCGATGGGGAAGGTCACGAACTTCTCGACCTCCTCCGGCGCCAGGCCCTCGGTGATGGTAAAGACCTGGACGAGATTGGGTGAGACATCGGGGAAGGCGTCGACGGGCAGACGCTGATATGACATCCATCCCGCGATCATCGTGATCGCCGCCAGCACGATCACCAGCAGGCGGTTATGCATACTCCACGAAATGATGCGATCGATCATCGTTGCTCCCGTCTCGCTCAGTGTGCGTGTCCGGCATGTTCGAGGGAAGACTTGTCAAGTTCGGCGCGAAGCGCAAGGCCGCCGGAGGCGACGAAACGCTCTCCCGGAGCCAGCCCGTCGAGGATCTCGACGGCCGTCGGTGTGCGCCTTCCGACACGGACATGGCGGGGCTCGATTCCCTCATCGGTTTCGACGAAGACAACCGGCTCGCCCTCGATCTCCATCAGCGCGGTCGAGGGCACCACGACACGCCCCGACCCCAGAGAAATCTCGACCTCGGCGCGGATGAACATACCGGGCTTCCAGACACCCTCCGGATTCTCCAGCACCACGCGTGCCGTGGTCGTGCGCGTGCTCTCGTCGAGGATCGGGCTGACATAGTCGATCACTCCGTCGATCGCATGCCCGTCGTGCGCTCCGACGATCCGCACTTGCATGCCCTCGTGCACACGCTCGAGGTCTCGCTGGTACAGCGTGAGCATCGCCCAGACCGACGACAGATCCGAGATGACAAACGCCTGGTCGCCCGCGTCGAGGCTCTCGCCACGAACGAGATGGCGTTCCGTCAGGCGACCGTGGATCGGCGATCGGATCTCATACCTTGCCAGTCGCATATCCGATTCGGCGGCGACCCGCTCGACCTCCTCCTCGTCGAGGCCGAGCGCATGCAGTCGGCGCTCCGCTGCCTGCAGCGACACATCCGCGACCTGCTTCGCCCGCCGGGCGGCGTCGCGTTCCCGCCTGTTCGCGAACGCCAGATCGTCACGGATCGCCTGAAACCGAGCCAACGCCTTCTTCAGCTCGCTCTCGGCCTGCAGGAACTCGGCCTCACTGGAGACCCGATCCTCGAACAGGGCCTTCTCGCGTGCATAGATGGCCTCGGCCGCCCGCAGGTCCGCGTAGGCGCTGATGATCTCGCCCCGCCGGGCCCCGATATCGAGCCCCCGGATCGCCTCCCGCAACTCGTCCACTCCGGGATTCTCGTCGACCAACTGCAGAAGGCGCACCGTATTCGCATAGATGGTCTCGGCTCGTTCGAGATCGGTTGCGCTCAGTGCCGCTTCCGCTGCCCGCGCGAGGTACTCCGCCTTCGACTGCGCCAGGTCGGCGCTCTCCAGAACGGCCAGCACCTCCCCCTCCTCGACGAGATCGCCGACGGTTCGCGGGATTTCCATCGCGATGCCCCCGGCGCGAGCGACAACATGGGCCACACTGTCGGGATTCTGCACGATCTCTCCCGCCAGCACGAGAGAATCGGTGATCACCCCACCCGCTGCGTTCGAGAACTCCACGCCGAACTCCTCGAGTTCGGCATCCGACAGGCGCAGGACGCCCCCCTCCTGCTCGTCGTCATGATCATGCCCGTCTTCCCCGGACGCGTGCTCGTCCGCATCGGAACCATGCTTCTCATCGCTCGCATGGGCGTGCTCGTCCTCGGGCGCACTCCTCCCTCGCCCACACGATGACATGTTCATCACACCCAGGGATGCGATGAGTGTCAGAGCCAGGAGCCATCTCATGATTCATCTCCTTCTGTGCCAGCGGCATCCTGCAGCGGCGCACCGATGAGGCGTTCGACCGCAATGACCGCAAGGTGATACATGGCAAGAGCCTCCGTCATCTGTCGTTTGGCATCGAAGAGCGATCGCTGCGCGTCGAAGAGGTCCAGAGCCCCGATCTTGCCCTGGCGGAACGCGGTCTCGGCCGCCTCGAACGCGGTCTGCGCAGCCGGGAGGATCTCGCCGCGAATCGTCTCCACGCGGGTGTACGCGCTTTCGAGGGTGGCGTGCGCCTGGGCAAGGGATGCCCGCAGACGCACCCGGGCCGCCTCGCCGTCCTGCTGGGTTCGAAGCAGTCTCAGCCGAGACGCCCGGATCGCCCCCTGATTGCGATCGAAGATCGGCAGTTCCATCGAGAGCCCGCCGACCAAGGCAGCGTCATCGCTCTCATTGAACAATCGCACACCCAGCCCCGCCGAAAGATCCGGGACACGCCCGGACAGGGCCAGTTCGATCTCGGCCCGCCGGAGCGACTCCACCTGTGCCCAGCGAAGCAAGTCCGGGCTCTGCTCCACGCGCCGAGCGAGGTCGTCCAGTGTCGGCGGGGGTTCCACCTGTTCGAGATCGCCCGAGAGCGCTTCGAATCGAGGCGCCATGCTTCCCCAGTTGGACGCCAGCCGGACTCGCGCCGCGTGGAGCTGTCGATCGGCTTCCTGGCGGGCAAGCCTCGCCCGTGCCAGTTCCACCCCCGCTCTCGTGCGTTCCAGCGGCGAGACCTTGCCCGCTCGAACGCGCTCATCGACGGCTTCCGAAACCCGCTGAGCCAACGCCTCGACCTCACGGGCGATCTCCGCCCGTCGGTTTCCCGCCAGCAGCATGATGTAGTCGCCGGCGGTCTTGCTGAGCACTTCCAGCCTGCGCACTTCATAGTCCCACGCCCCTACCGCCGCCGCCGCCTCTCCCACACGCCGACGCGCCAGCCGCTTGCCCCCCAGCTCGATGACCTGCCCGAGTGCAACCGTGGTCTCCAGCGCGTCGAATCCCGCGTTCACACCGCTTCCTGCGAAGTTCTCGAACTCAATGGAGATCTCCGGGTTGGGCAGCATCCCCTGCTGGATGGCGTCGGCCTCCAACGCGCGCAGTTCATAGGAAAACGCGGCGAGATCCGGGCTGCGACGCAGTGCGGCACTCAGCGCGTCGCCCAGCGAAACGACACCTTCCGGCTCCGGTGCCTCGTCAGCATTCGCATTGTCAGCACCGCTGTTGCCTGTGATGCCTGCCGGAGAGGCTTCTTGCCCTTCCGGAGCATCCGTCGGATCGCGGGCATCCGGAAGAGACTGCCATCGCGTCGTATCCAGTGGTGAGGCGGTGCATGCGCCCAGCACGGCTGCCGTGCAGAGCAGGTATCGAGGAACTCGTGGCATGGTTATGAATCCCGCACGCACGAAGTGCGCGTACACATCGAATGACCCGCGTCCGAACGAACGCTCACATCAGTGTGGGCAGATCACGATGAGTCGGGATTCAAAGGAGCAACACAATAGTCCGGATACAGACCCAGCCAAGGGTGCTCGATACGCTGCCCGTGGGTACGGCTCCACCCGGCGATGCGGTGATCCGGAAGAACGCCGGATCGAGACGGGCCGGCGCGGGATGTGTCGTTGGAAGCAGAGTGTCGAGGTCCCCCACAGTGCGCACCGGGGCCGCGATGATCGCCTCCGGCACATCGTCCTCACACGGGCACGACTGGCAATCGTGATCCTGACCAGCGTGGGGGCACCTGCTGGCAGATGTCTTCGGACAGTGCTCGTGCGAGCAGGAAACCTCTAGGCGAGCCTGCCCATCCAGCCCCGTGCAAAGCGTGACGCCCCCGAAACTCGCTGCGCACGCGACAAGATAGGCGGCGATCGCGATCAGTCCGAACATGCGTGTGGGGCGGTCGACTCGCATTGCTTGCGGCAAGTATACCGGCCTGACGCCGATGGGGTTCGCCGTCCGACATCAATTCCGCATCAAGCCGAGACCGGCATCACACCAGAAGCCACGACGACCTCGCCGACAGACGAATCACACGCGCCGCCCTGGGACGCATCGTCGGACCACGCGATCTCGATCTCGCAATCGAAGAGGGCGAGCAGGGATTCGAGCTGGCGTTCGATGGCGGCGCGGGCCTCGGCGCGATAACGCGGGTCGCTGCGTTCGAACAGGCCCTCGGCCTCGATCTGCGCTCGTTCCATGAGGTCCTTCTGGGCCCGCGCGTTCATCGGGATGACATCGAGCAGTCCGAGGATGCGCCCGTCCTGGATGTCATAGGGTGTGATGTCCACCAGGCGGAGCGTGCCCTCGATCGCCGGCAGGCGCAGGCGGAATCGCGACGGTCCGATGATGTCGACATCGCCGGGACCGATCCGGGCAAGATCCACGAAGTACTGCTTCTCGAACTGGAAGATCATGGCGAGGCGAGCCTGGCTGAGCAGCATGGGAGGAAGCCAGGGCACCCCCTTCTGCGCCGTGGCGATCTCCTTCGCACAGACCTCGAGCCCCACGAGGCGGGCGACACTGCGCACTCGATCGGCGATCAGATGCACATGCACGGGTGGCGGCTGGGCGACGCGCCGGCGTGCCGCACGCCCGATAACCACGCAGGTGATGCCGCCCGCAACCAGGCCAGAAACCAGAACGAGGACGAACTCCGTCGGAGACATGAAGCCCTGCCTTTCCCAAGGGCTTCTTGGGCATTCCGAGGTCACGCTTTCGTGTCGCTGGCCCCCGTGGGCGTCAGTGCGATCTCGAAGGCCCGGATCACGAAGTGAGCCCCAATACACAGCAGGCCCAGGAGCACGATCGCTCCGATCGTCCCAGCGATGATCAGAAGCACCTGCAGTGTGCCCGATCCGGCGAGCCAAGAACCCCGGGTTGCCAAGGCAACAGCAAGGATCGCAACGCTCACGACAGACAGGACAATCCCGTAGACAAGGAGCCGCCACGCCTCGCGATTGGATCCGAGGGCGGCAACCGCCGCCAGCAGGGTCAGCGCCCCCACGATCGCAAAGCGGATCAGAAAGAGCGGGTGCATCAGAACTGCACGAGGAGACAAGCCCAGCGCAACGAGGCCCAGCCCCGCTGAGATGAACACCGTGCCCGCGACGATGACGAGCGTCAGGGCCGGGGCATCCGGGAATCTTCCCATCGCAAAGAGCGCCGCCAGAATACCGGCGGCCACAACGAGCGCCTCAAATGCGAACATGCCCCAGACGACAGGGGACCGCCCCAAGCACATGGAAAGTCCCCATGCCGTGCTGGCGAGAAGGGCGACTGCAAGAATGCCCGCGATTTTCCGTATGGCGATCTGGTGCATGCCGGGGAGTCCTATCGGCCCATGCTGACGGCAGACCTTACGCCTGTTCAGGCGCGTGGGGTCGGGTCTGCCCGGATCGGCCCGAATGTCCGAGGTTGCCGGGCACGAGGGCCGATAGGTGGATCTGGCTGAGTAAGCCCATAGGGCAGACAGGCCAGCCGGAGGTTCTCAGATGGGTGGTATCAGTACGGGCGTCGGGATTTTCAGTGGGCTGGACACGCAGTCTCTGATCCAGCAGTTGCTGGCGGTCGAGTCGCGTCCGAAGATCCTGATGCAGCAGCGGATTGTGGACCTTCAACTCCAGCAATCGGCGTATCTCGACCTGAACTCGCGTCTGGACGCCCTCAAGTCCGCCGCCAGCAGCTTCCGGATCAACAAGATCTTCAGTTCCAAGAACGCGGTGAGTTCGGACGAGAATGTGCTGACCGCCTCAGCGAGCGTGGGTGCGGTACCCGGGTCGTACGACTTCATCGTCGATCGTCTGGTGACGACGCGTCAGTTGCTAAGCAGAGGCTTTGCGGACACGGACAGCAGCGCGGTGGGCGCATCATCGTTCACCTTCGAGTCCGACAAGGCCCGCCTGGACCGCGACATGGAACTGGCGGCTCTGAACGGCGGCAACGGCATCAGCCGGGGCGTCGTCGAGGTCAGCATTGACGGAGGCACGGCGGTCGACATCGACCTGTCGCGCGCGGTCACGGTCAATGATGTGCTGGACGCGTTCAACAACGCGGGGATCGATGTCGTCGCGAGTGTCGAGGATGGGCACTTCGTCCTGACGACGAGCGGCTCGACGATCAGCGTGTCGGACAAGACGGGCTCGACGACGGCCCAGGACCTGGGCATCGCCAAGTCCAGCGGGACGAACACGCTGACGGGCGATGATGTGTACATCCTGGCCGACTCGAGTCTGCTCAGCCTTCTCAACGACGGCAACGGCGTGTTCATCAGCGACACGATCGGCCAGAACCGCTATGACTTCACGGTTGCGATCGACGACGGGGTCAACCCGCCCATCAGCGCGCAGGTCAATCTCGGAGGCGTGTACGACAGCGACCTGACGCTGCTCGAGGGCCCCGTGACCACGATCGGCGGCGTGCTGGAACGCTTGAACGCGGCGCTCGACGAGATCGAGAGCGATCCGAGCGTGACGGCGCAACTGACGGCACAAGTCAACAGCGAGGGGCGCATCGAGATCGTCTCGACGGAGGATGTGGCGCTGCGCTTCGACGAGAACGGAAGCGGGACCACGGCCCAGGATCTGGGGTTCCAGGTCGGCACGCCGTACGCAGAGGCATCCCTGGTGCAGGGGAGGCGACTGATCGCGGACCTGAACGGCACACTGGTCAGCAATCTCAACGGCAGGAGCGGACTGACGGGCGACGGACAGCTGCTCATCACGAGCCGCGACGGAACCGCCCTGTCGTTCGATCTGTCGGGTGCCGAGACGGTCAGCGAGATCCTGCGCACGATCAACGACGACGCAACGAACGCCGGGCGGATCGTGGCGACGCTCAACGACGCCGGGACGGGCCTGCTGATCACGGACACGACGGGAGGTAGCAGCAACCTCGTCATCACGGGCGATGCCGCAACCAGTCTGGGCATCGCCACGGACCCGGGCGGGGTGGCGGACGATTCGCTGCGCGGCTCGGACCTCGAGCACGCGTACATCACGCGATCGACCTCGCTCGATGTCTTCAACGACGGGAAGGGAATCGGAACCGGAACCTTTACCATCACGGACGGCTTCGGGCGCACGGCCGTGATCGACATCGGCACCGACACCCAGACGGTGGATCAGCTGATCGAGGAGATCAACTCGATCGCCGACACGCAGGGCGTCACGATCGAGGCGGCCATCAACGACAGCGGCGACGGGATCGTCATCCGCGAGAAGACGGGCTCGACGCCCGGCACGCAGGCCATCAAGGTCGAGGATACGAGCGGGTCGGTCGCCGAGGACCTCAACATCGCCGGCGAGGCATCGGGCACGGGCAGCGACAACTTCATCGACGGGTCGCTGGAGACGACGGTCACATTCGACGCCGGGGACACGCTGGACGACATCGTCCAGAAGATCAACGACGCCGGCGGGCAGGCGATCGCCTCGATCATCAACGACGGCTCCGAGGGCGCTCCATATCGCCTGAGCCTGACGGCACGGGGCAGCGGGCGGGACGGTCGCTTCGTGTTCGACACGCACGGCTTCGACCTGGGCCTGACGGTGCTGGAAGAGGGCGAGGACGCCCGCGTGTTCTATGGCTCGACGGACCCCGCTCAGGCGATCCTGCTGACGAGCAGCACGAACACGCTCGACGGCGTGATCGCGGGGGTGTCGATCGACCTGCACAGCGTCAGCGAGGATCCGGTCAACCTGACCATCAGCACGAACACGAGCAAGATCGAGAGCGAGATCCAGGCGTTCGTCGACGCGTTCAACTCTCTCATGGACCGCATCGACTTCCAGACGCGATTCGTGACGGAGACCGAGGAGCGCGGGCCGCTCCTGGGCGACTCGACGGCCCTGACCCTCAAGCAGGCGATGCTCAACGCGGTGCAGGGCGAGGCCCTGGATGTCCCGGGGCGTTTTACCCGCCTGCTGGATGTCGGGATTACCGTGGGCGAGGGGGGCAAACTCGAACTCGACTCGGACCGCCTGCGGGCGGCTCTTGAAGAGGACTTCGACTCGGTTGCGGCGCTGTTCGAGACGCGTGAACTCGTGCCCAAGGACGAGTTCATCGAGGTTGCCCCGGGCGTGCTGGTCAAGAACACCAGCACGGACGACGAGTTCAGCGCCCTGGGCATCCCGGGCATCATCGAGGAACTCGTCAAGGACTACACGGACTCGATCGACGGCATCCTGACGGTGCGTCGTGAGGGGATCGACACGCAGATCCAGCTTCAGGAGGACCGCATCGAGGCGTTCGACCTTCGCCTGGAGGCCAAGCGTCAGCGACTGGAGGCGCAGTTCCTGGCGATGGAGCAGACGATCGCCCAGCTCCAGTCGCAGCAGAGCGCGCTGGCGGGGCTGAGCGGGCTGATCGGCTGATGGGCTCTCAAGTGGGTCAGAGGTGGGACCGATAGGAGCGCCCATGCAGATGCGTTCAGCTCGACAGGCCGGTGATGAGTACCTGAAGACGCGGGTCATGACCGCCACGCGCGAGGAGCTTCGGCTGCTCCTGCTGGAAGGAGCGATCCGCTTTGCCAATCAGGGCCTGACGGGCCTGGAATCCGGCGATCTCGAACAGGCGATCGACGGCATCAGTCAGTGCCGGGATATCGTCGCCGAGCTGCTGGGATCGATCCGCGAGGAGCCTGATCCGGAGCTCGCCGAGAATGTCAAGTCGGTCTACGCGTTCATGTTCCGGGAGCTGGCCGAGGTCGGGTTCCAGCGCGATGCGGACCGCCTGCGCGAGGTGATCCGCCTGCTGGAGTTCGAGCGCGAGACATGGGTCATGCTCATGGAGCAGATCGCCCGCGAACGCCAGCAGCACACACTTCCCGCATCGCAGCCGGCACCGACAGCGGGCGGCGGCACGCTGAGCCTCGAGGCCTGAAGAGACGCTGTC
>WGEO01000083.1 GCA_015492715.1 Phycisphaerales bacterium
CACCACGATCTGCAGATCCGGACACGCCCCGATCTCCCGCAGTTGATCGATCATCGCCCGGATCTCCGGCAGGTCGCTCGGAGCCGACGCAAACAGCAGAAGCACATCCGGACGCTGCTCGTGGATGCGTCCGAGAACCTCGTCCATCGGAATACCGCCGCCGGCAAAGGTCATCTCGAAGCCCCCGGCCTCGAGAAGATCCACCGCCATCTGCGCCGCGAGTTCGTCGGCGTCGGTCGGCCCGCAGCAGGCCAGCACCCGACGACGCACCCCCCCTTCCGGCGCCGGACGGATCGTCAGGCTCGCCGCCGTCTGATCCACCATCACCCGGAGCAGCCGCGTCGCGATCCGGTGCTGCATCGAGGTCATCGCATCGCTCCGAAAGAGCCTCTCGATCCGCTCGTACACGCTCCAGTAGATGTCGACGATGATCTCCTCGGGCGACCAGCCCTCACGCATCGTCTCCTCGATCAGACGACGCGCCCTCGGACGGTTCCCCTCCACCAGCGCCTCGAAGAAGGCGTCCTGCAGCAGTTCCAGATTCATTGGCGCACCTCACGCAACAACACCGGCTCCGCCGAAGACCCCTTCCGGGCGAACCCCCGCCCGCACCCGCGACACCCCGTCGCCGGCAAGCCCACGATCGGCTCACGCACGCGACACCCACCACACGAGAACACCCGACGGACCATGGCGCAGCAACCGACGCCACGCAGGTCCAATAACTCGCAGACGACACGCAAAGGCGCACGCCTCAGACCCGCAGGCCCCGATAACACGCGCAGATCCCCAGCGAGAGGTCCCGCACACGCACCCGCCCGGCGCCCGCATCCTCCATCTCGCGCACCATCTGCTCGCGCGACCGGAAGGTCTCGACCGAGCGGGGCAGATAGCGATACGCCCCACTCGTATCACCACTGAGCCAGGTCGCCGTCCGGGGCATCACCCACCCGCTGTAGAAGCGGTTGAACCAGCGGACCGGAGCCAGCCGCGGCGTCGTGAACTCCAGAATCACCAGACGCCCACCCGGACGCAGCACCCGCACGAACTCCCGCAGCGCCCTGCCCGGATCCTGCACATTGCGGATCCCGAACGCGATCGACACGATGTCGAACGACGCGTCCTCGAACCGCAGATCCATGGCATCGCCGACCTCGTAGGACACACGCGCACGCACGCGCGGCTCCAGACGCTCCCGCTTGGCACACGCCAGATCGAGCATCTCGGGCGTGAAGTCCACGCCCACCACCTCCGACGCCTCGGTCCGCGCAAAGAGCTGCGTCAGATCCCCCGTCCCGCAGGCGACATCGAGCACACGATCGCCGGCCCGCACCCCCGCCATCCGCACCGCGCAGCGACGCCACGCCTGATCACGCCACAGCGAGTGCACCCGGTTGTTCAGGTCGTACCGACGGGCGATCGCCGCAAACATCGCCCGCACCCGCTCGCTCTTGTCCTCGGCCTCGTGCGGATCGCGCAGGTGGGCGTCGTCCCACGCCCGCGTCCCACCCCTCATCTCTTCGGCCCGTATCGCCACGAAACAATGGTAGGATCTGGAGCGTTCACCCCGTGAGGAGGTCCGCCATGCGACGAATCCTGATCGCCCTGTGCTGCCTGATCGCCCCGCTCGGCGCATGCTCGACCAACCCGGCAACCGGCGCTCGCTCCTTCACGCTCCTGTCCTGGGAGCAGGAAAAACAACTCGGAGCCGAGGCCGCCGCCCAGTTCACGCAGGAGTACGGCGGAGAGGTCGAGAACCCCATCGTCAACGCCTATGTCGATCGTATCGGTGCCGCTCTGCTCGAGGGCATCGAAGAGGGGGTCCCCGACGACCTCGAATGGGAGTTCACGCTGCTGGACAGCGATGTCATCAACGCCTTCGCCCTCCCCGGGGGCAAGGTATTCGTCTCCCGGGGCCTGGCCCAACGCCTCGACGACGAGGCCGAACTCGCCGGCGTCATCGGACACGAGATCGGCCATGTTACCGCACGCCACAGCAACCAGCGGATCAGCAAGCAACTCGGGTTCAATCTCGTGCTCGCCGGCGCCGCCCTGGCCGTCGGCGTAGCAGACGAGGACTCCGACCTGCGCAAATACGGGCAGTATGCCGTGCCCGCCCTGACCATCGGAGGCAATGTCGTCCTGCTCAAGTATGGACGCGACGAGGAGTCCGAGGCCGACATGCTCGGCGTCCGATACATGACCCGCGCCAAGTACGACCCCATGGGACAGGTCGATGTCATGAAGGTGCTCAAGGCCGCCAGCGGCCCGCAGACGACCCCCGAGTGGCTCAGCACCCACCCCGCACCCCGGACCAGAATCGACCGCTTGCGCCGTCTCATCCGCGAGCAGTACGCCTACACCCAGAACAACCCCGAATACAAGCGCTATCGCGCCCGCTACCAGCGCGACTTTCTGAGCCAGTTCCGCGCCGCCCGGGGCACGTCCGCGACGCGAAACAGCCCCGCACTCGCGCTGCTGGAC
>WGEO01000084.1 GCA_015492715.1 Phycisphaerales bacterium
CATCCATCCGGATCCGGGCACGGCGCGCCGCAGTCCCCGACATCCCCGCAGAGCACGAAGTTCACGCCCGTCCCGAGATCACCGTCGAAGACGATGAAGCACACGCCCATCCCGAATCCGTTGCCCGGGTTGGACTGGAACGCGTCGTTGGCCGATCCCAGGCCGTGATCGTGCGGACCGCGCTGCACGAAGAAGAAGATCTGCCCGAAGGTCGTGAAGTTCATCTCCGCGCCCCAGCGGATGTAATACTCTCCCGGACCGAGGCACTGGCCCCCGAAATCGCTCAGCGCGCTCGTGCCGTCATAAAACCCGGCTCCATCCACGCTCGTCATCAGCGGACTCGGCAGCGTTCCGTCGTCGCAGATCTCGTCGCGACGGTCCCCGCCGTAGATCTCCACCCGCACATCCGTCATCCCGAACGGATTGCTCGTGCCGAAGCCCACCGAGCGGAACTCCGTCAGGCGAGCCTCGTCGACGATCCCGAACCGCTCGACCACGAAGATGTCGTAGATATCGAACGCGCTCTCGAAGTCCTGCCCCGCCGCGCCCCAGCTGCTCGTGCCGTCATAGCTCAGGCTCGCGACGATCGGCTGGCGCACCTGCAGGGCGCTGCCCGGCTCGCCCGCACGCATCGACTACACGATCGAGCTCGCCGCCCCGAGATTTGGGTCTATCTGCGCCTGCGCGCCGCCCGCCGCAAACCCGCACAGCAGCACCGTCCAACTCGTCCGCGTCATGATGCCCCCCGGGCTCACATCCGCCGCTCCAGATGCCCCAGCCTACCGCGCCCCGCACGCACCCACACGGACACTGCGGAAAAACTACCAGCACTTATTCACCATCGCGTGCAACGACCGCCCGAGCCGCCCGTCCCCACGCCGATTCCTGCCCCCGAGCCGAGATCAGAACCCCACGGCCTGCCCGTCGCTGCGCAGGTCGCTCGCCGCCAGATACCCGTCCTCCAGCAGCCAGATCGCCTGCCCGCGTCCGTGGCTCGCCCCGCGCCGGCGCGTCACGCGCACATCGTGCCCCAGCGCCCGCAGCCCGTCGTACACGCCCGCGTCGAAGCCCGGCTCGATGCTCACCCGAAGCCCCTCGCTCACCTGCCAGCGCGGCGCATCCAGCGCCGCCTGCGGATTCTGACCGAAGTCCGCGATCCGCACCACCACCTGCGCGTGTCCCTGCGGCTGCATGAACCCGCCCATCACGCCGAAACTCATCACGGGCTCATCATCACCCGCCCCGTCCGCCCGAGGCCTCGTCAGGAACCCCGGAATGATCGTGTGATACGGACGCTTGCCCGGCGCAGCCACATTCGGATGCCCCTCCTCGAGCGTGAAGCAGCACCCGCGATTCTGCAGGCTGATCCCCGTACCCTCGACCACGATCCCCGATCCGAACCCCGTGTAGTTGCTCTGGATGAACGAGACCATGTTGCCCTCGTTGTCCGCCGCCGTCAGATAGACCGTCCCGCCCTCCTTCGGCGTCCCGTGCCCGAAGTCCTGCGCCCGCGCGCGATCGATCAGCCCCGCACGCTCGCGCAGATATCCCTCGTCCAGCAGATCACGCACCGCCACATCCATGAACGCAGGATCGGCGATGTACCGATGCCCGTCGGCGAACGCCAGTTTCATCGCCTCGATCTGCAGGTGCAGGCTCTCCACGGAATCTGGCTCCAGCCCCGACAGATCGAACTGATGCAGAATCCCCAGCGCGATCAGCGCCACCAGCCCCTGCCCGTTGGGCGGGATCTCGTGCAGGCGATACCCGCGATAGTCCACATGGATCGGCCTCACCCACTCCGGACGATGCCCCGCCAGGTCCTCCGCCCGCAGAAAACCCCCGTCGCGCCGCGACTGCGCGTCGATCTTCGCCGCCAGCTCGCCCCGATAGAACGCCTCGCCCTCGCTCTGGGCGATCAACTCCAGCGTGCGCGCATGATCGGGAAGACGCACGACCTCGCCCGCCTCCGGCCCCCGACCCTCGGGCGCAAAGGTCTCCACCCATCCACGGAATCGCGGATCGTCGCTGCGCGCATACCGACGCGCCGACAGCCCCCAGTAATACGCGATCTGGATCGGCACCTGCGCACCGCCCCGCGCATAGCGGATCGCAGGCTCGCACAACTCCGCAAACGCCAGCGCCCCGAAACTCCGGCTCAACGCCACCCACCC
>WGEO01000085.1 GCA_015492715.1 Phycisphaerales bacterium
CAATCGTGCCGAGGGGCTCGCCGAGGAGATCGGGGCGGACCTGTGGGCGAGCGATCCGCTGGAACTGGTGGACGAGATGCTGGCCCAGCCGGATCGACGGGCGACGCCCGAGCAGCGGACGGTTGGTCGTTCGCGACGGGCGAAGGCGGCGTAGGGACACGAGGTTCTGCGTGGTTTTCCGAGCCCGGCCCTGATGGGGCTGGGCTTTGTTCGTATTGGGGTGTCTCAGGAAATCCGGGGATCGGGCACCCGAAGGAGGGTTGGGCGTCGTACAGAGAATCGGCAACTTGCGGACCGGGGGCGGGTAGGGGAGACTGTGATCATGGAGCGCAGCGAGGAGCAACGGCTGATTCGGCGGGCGGTTCGTGGGGATCGCGACGCCGCCGGTGCCATCATCCGGGCGCATCAGAAGTCGGTCTACGCGTATCTGCTGCGTCTTTCTGGTCGTCCGGACATTGCGGAGGATGTGACGCAGGAGGCATTCGTCCGGGTGCTGACGAATCTGGAGCGGTTCGATCCGAAGTACCGGTTCAGCACCTGGTTATTCACGATCGCGCGGCGGCTATATGTGAATGCATGCCAGAAGCACAAGCCGGCCTATGACAGCGACATCGTGGGCTCGTGGGAGGGCGATCAGCACGGTCCGGAGCGAGCGGTCGATGGGCTCGAGGCCCGGCGCAGCACGCGGGCGCAGTTGGAAGCGGCGCTTGCGCACCTGAGTCCGCAGCAGCGTGAGATCATCGTGCTGTTCCATCAGCTGGACTGGCCGATCGCGCTGATCGCTCAGCATGTGGGGATGCCCGAGGGGACGGTCAAGAGTCATCTGCATCGGGGTCGTCGTCGGATGCGTGAGTTTCTGATGCGTCAGGATCACAGCGAGACGCATGTGTGGGAGGTCGGACTGTGAGCGACGGGCGTGGGGAATCGCCGCGGGGCACGGGCCAGGGTTCGGGGGACGCTTTGCTGAACGCGCTCCTGGACGGCTCGCTGACGGGTGAGGATCGTGCGCGGGCTTTGCGGGCGTTGTCGGCGCATCCCGATCTTGCCCGCGAGTATGCGTGTCTTCGCGGGCTGCTGGCGCAGATGGACCATGATGTGGCGGAGGCGCCGGATCTGAGCGCGTCGATCCTCGTGGAGGTTGGTCGCCGGCGCGGGTTCCTTGGCGGCAGGCTTCGACGGATCGGGCTCGTGGCGCAGGTGGCGGCTTGCCTGGCATTGCTTGCGGGTGTCGGTGTGATCGCACTGGTGCAGCACGCCCATCCCGAGCTGGTCGTGGCGGGAGGGGCAAGCCCCATGACGCGGGTGGTCGATGCGGCGCAGGAGGATCTGGGCGGGTCGGTGCGCGATCTGATGGGGCAGACCCGTCAGGTGGTGCGTGAGGACCTTGCCGAGCCTGCCGATCGTCTGGGGCGTCGTCTTGCGCGGAGCGGTGATGCGGGTTTCATCATGGCCGGGCTCGGGATGGGGCGTCGGCAGGTGGAGCAGGAGATCCGCTGGGAGGTCGATTCGTCGTCATCAGCGATGAGCGGCGGTGCTGGTGATGTGCCTGCCAGCGTGTTCGTGTCGACATTCACCTTCGAGGATGCGGATCCGTCTCTCGCGTCGTCGGCGATGGTCGATGGCGGCGGGCGGGGCGTCTGGGTGATGGGTCGACGGTCGCGTGTGGTGCGACTGGAGCCGGTGGTGCCGATGGCTCGGCCTGTCGTAGGGCGTGCCAGCGAGTTCCGCCTCGAGTCGGTGCGCGACGAGCCGTGAGTTCCCTGGCGCGTGTTGTTCGAGTTGTGGCGAGCGTGCTGGTGGGTCTTTGTGCGCGCGGCACATCGGGGGCGCAGGCCGGCCCGTATGAGATTCTCTCGTCGGTCGAGGACGCCGCGCTCATGGTCCATATCGAGGACGGCGCGCACCTGCGGAGCACGCGGTGCGGGCGTTTTCTGCTGGAGTTGGGGGGTGGAATCTCGCGTTTCGACGACCTGGGGAGGCGCTGGCGGGAGTTTGCCCGTCAGATGGGGATGGAGCAGGATGAGGCGTTCGATGCGCTGCTGGGCAGCAGTTGTGGGCTGGTGCGTGACTCGCTCGGGTCGGAGGGCACCTGGGTGGTGCTCAGTCGGGTATCTCAGAAGACGGCCCGACGGGTGCTTTCGGGGCTGCGCAGCGTTCCCAAGAGCGCCGTCGAGGGTGTGCCGGTCGTTGCGATCGAATCGGGGCGGGTTCACGCGGCGGTGATCGGTCAGGGGCGGACAGCGCTGCTGGTGCTCGGTGAACGAACGGACACGGCGTTGTTTCAGGCGGTTGTGGCGCGGGCGAGGGCCCCCCAGCGCGGTCGCGTCGAGCGTGCGGGCGGCGTGCATCTGCGGGTGCGCGGGCTGGACGGATTCGATGCCGATCTCGTTTGTGATGTCAAAGCCACGGCTCAGGGCGCCCGGGTCGAGGCGTCGCTGGCAGGGGCGGGCGTGAGGCATCTGCTTGCGGGGATCCCGGCGGGAGGCGGGGGCCTGCCCGACCTGCCGAGCGGGGCGGATGCGCTGCTCGGGCTTGCGGCGTTCGTGGACATGCGGCAGTTCGAGGGTGTGCTGGGCGTGCCTGGGGTCGTGCGGACGCGCGAGGATCAGCCCGGCCTGAGCGAGTTCGGGCCTGCGGCGTTCGTGCGGGTTTGTGGCGAGGGCGGTACGCGCGTGCAGATGGGCGTGCAGATTCGCCATCCGATGCTCAGTGCCGACAAGGGGGACGCGCTGATCGCGTCTCTGATGGCACGGCTCGGTGGTGCCCGCATGGGGGCCGGTGATTTCGGCGGCCTTGCCCCGCGGGCGATCCGCATTGCTGAGGTCGGGCGGATCGAGGGGCTCAGCG
>WGEO01000086.1 GCA_015492715.1 Phycisphaerales bacterium
CATCCAGCACATCCTCCATGAGCTCGCCGAGCGTGATCTCCGGATGCTCCACGACCCGCACGATCGCGTCGAGCACCTCGACCGGATTGTGCGGCGGAAGGCTCGTGGCCATCCCCACCGCGATCCCCATCCCGCCGTTGATCAGCAGATTCGGGAACCTGCCGGGAAGCACCGTGGGTTCCTGCAGGCGGTCGTCGTAGTTGGGCACGAAGTCGACCGTGTCGAGTTTCAGATCCTCCAGCAGATCGACCGCCGCCTGCGTGAGGCGGGCTTCGGTGTATCGCATCGCCGCCGGCGGATCGCCCTCGATCGAGCCGAAGTTGCCCTGCGGATCAACGAGTGGGACGCGCATCTTCCATTTCTGCGCCATCCCGACGAGGGTGGGATAGATCACGCTCTCGCCGTGCGGGTGATAGTTGCCGCTCGTGTCGCCGCAGATCTTCGCACACTTCAGCGGCTTGCGCCCGGGGCGCAGGTTCAGATCGTTGAACGCCACCAGGATGCGCCGCTGGCTGGGCTTGAGCCCGTCACGGACATCGGGCAGCGCCCGATCCATGATCGTGCTCATCGCGTAGGTCAGGTAACTGTCCTGCAGTTCCCGCTCGATCTCGAGGTCCACGATCCGGCCGCCCTGCACAGGCTGCTCGGAGGGGCCATCCATTCCATCTGCCATACGGGGTTGCTCCGTGCCCCGACGACGAACCCGCCGGGGATTTCATATACACCTTTATATTAGGCTGTCACGGCCCCAAAGTCCCTTCCGACAGGCCCTCAAGGCATCTGGTCGGCCCCCCGATCGCCCACGATCGCGTGCAGGCTCTGGACACACTCGACCACCGCCAGCAGGGCCATCGCCGAGGATTCGGGCGTCACCGTCTGGTCCCATAACGCAAGACGGACGCCCCCCATGGCCCGATCCGGGTCCGGGTAGAGCATCCCGCAGGATGCATCACAGGCCAACTGGCGAATGAATCGCATCGTGCGCACGATCGAGGCGATCTCCTGCGGACGCTCCGAGGGCAGCGTCAGGCGTTCATCGCCGAGCATGGTGGCACAGATTGCCGCCGCCCGCGTCGTATGCCAGGTGGGCAGCGGCGTGCGCGAGGCGGTGAACACGATCCCCCCGATCAGATCGCGTGCTTCTTCTCCCGTATCTCGATACTGGAGTTGGTGCGTCTGGATCAGGCGACGCATCTGGCGCAGGGCAACCGCAGAGGCAACCTGCTCCCGCCCGTCGTCGATGCGGAGTTGCGCCCACCCCAGCCATGGCATCTGCGAGACCAGCATCGCCGGCTCCGTGCGCGCAAACGCGTCCGTGATGAACGCACGAATCCGCTCGCGATCGTCGCCGGTGTCATCCAGCGTGCTCAGTGCACAGGCCACCAGCCCTCGGATGGCGTCGGGCACGCTGCCCTCGGTCAGCAGGGAGGCCCGCAGGAGTGAGCGTGCATCGGCGACCATCTGCGCCACTCGCTGATCCTCGCCGCCCGCGCCGGCATCATGGGCGAGCAGGACGAGCGAGGCGGTCGTCAGGTCCTGCGCGATCGCGCGGGCGCGATGCTCGTCGCCCAGATGGAGCATCAGGGCGTCCGCCGTCGCTTGGGCCCGCCCTCGTGCATCGGGATCGCCCCAGTCGCAGCGGGCAAAGCGCGCCAGCGCCAGGGCCGCGACCGCCCGCTGGGGCGGGGAAGCCTCGCGCTCATCGGCCCGATTGCTCGGCGGGTGATATTCGTGAGCCATGGTGCGCCCCGGCGCATCGGGGTGGCTCTGGCGGACCAGGTAGTCGCTGATCGAGACGGCGAGTCGCTCGAGCGTTCGCGTCGTGATCTCGCTGGTCGGCACGACTCGTCCGCCACGCGTCAGGAAGACCGGACCGGCATTCGGACTCGCCTGGGCCATATGGCGAACCTCGAAGCGGTAGAACACGAACCCCAGTTCGTCGCGCAGGTGTGCGGCGGGGAGCAGGGCGTTGCCGGCATCACCGCTGAGCGACGCCACCAGCGAGCGTAGAGCCCCTGCGGGCGAACCCCCGATCGCCAGCAGGGTCGAGGGAAAGACCGCATCTGTGCGCTCACCCAGGCGCGCTGCCACTCCCTCCAGCCCCGGACTGATCTCCAGCGACGCGTCATGCAGATGCTCCGGCACGAAGGGGGTCCAGGGACCGGCAATCTCGAGGCTGAGGCTCAGGCTCTGCCCGATCCGGGCCATGCGATCCTGCGGCTGCGAGCCCGGGGCGACGCCGAGCGATTCCTCCGCATCCCGCAGGGCAGCCGCGAGGGCTCGACGGACGCAGGAGCCGTCATCGGCGACGCTCTGACCTCGTCCGAGAATCATGCCCGAGCCGCGCAGGACGACGCGTGCCCCGTGGGCGGCGGGATCAAGGGGTGCACGCGAGGCGTCCCAACCTTCCAGCGCCGCCTCGGCCTCATTGAAAAGTTCGATGGCCCGAGCCGGAGAGATCAGCCCGTCCTGCCCCTGCGCCCGCCTGGGGAGGCTCCAGGGTCCGAGAATCATGGCAATCAGCAGGAACGATGTGGTGCGGGCGCGACAGCGCACGATGCACGCACGCAGCGCCCTTGGCGCAGCATGAACGGCGCGGTACCATGCAAACCCGCCCCAACGCCTCTCACGCGGCCCTGAGGGGCGATCGGAGTCCGGGAAGGAGGCCCGGCACGCCCTTTGAATGGAGTCATTCGACAACTCCAGACAAGGGTGAACCATGAAGAACCTCCTGACGCTGACCAGCCACCAGAAGAAGGTCGTCATCCTGAGCCTCCTCACCTTCCTGGCGATGTGCTGAGTCCGATTGTTCGGACCCGTGTGCGGACGGTTCGCGCCGTGCCGCGAGTCGAGCGGGGCCCGATCCATCGCATGCCCCGCTGATCGCCCACATGGCGAAAAGACACGCCCCGCACATCCGCACGGGGCGTGGAAAAAGGTTTCCAGCGCGTCATCGCGTCAGAAAGAGATCTTGTCCGTACCGAGCGAGCCATGGTCGCCCATGCCGCCCGAACTTGGTGTCGGCTTGGACGGGCGTGGGCCGGTGTCCTGATCGCCACCTTCCATGCCCGAGGAATCGCCCCACTGGGCGCGCTTGAGGCTCAGCCCGATCTTGCGGTCGGCGATATCGACGCGCAGGATCTTGACATCGATCTCGTCGCCCGGCTTGACGACCTCCTGCGGGTTCTCGACCTTGTGGTCGGCCAGTTCGGAGATGTGCAGGAGCCCCTCGAGGTCTCCCTCCAGCTCCACGAAGACGCCGAAGTTGGTGATCTTGGTGACCGTGCCCCGAACGACCATGCCGGGCTTGTAGGCCTCGGGGATGGCGTGGAGCCAGGGGTCCTCGGTGAGTTGCTTGACGCCCAGGCTGATGCGCTGCTTCTCCTGGTCGACCTCGAGGACGACGCACTCGATCGTGTCGCCCTTCTTGACCATCTCGTTGGGATGCGTGATCTTCTTGGTCCAGGACATGTCGGAGACATGGAGCAGGCCGTCGATGCCCGGCTCGATCTCGACGAAGGCACCGTAGTTGGCGAGGTTCCGGACGGTCCCCTCGATGACGGTGCCCGGGGGATACTTCTCGCTGACGAGTTCCCACGGGTTGACCTCGACCTGCTTCATCCCGAGGCTGATCTCGTTCTTGTTCTTGTCGATGTCGAGGACCACGACCTCGACCTCGTCGCCGACGCTGACGACCTCGGACGGGTGGTTGACCCGTCGCGTCCAGGACATCTCGGAGATATGGACGAGCCCCTCGATGCCCTCCTCGAGTTTGATGAAGGCGCCGTAGGACATGAGGCTGACGACCTCGCCCTTGATGCGTGAGCCGACGGGATAGCGGGCCTCGATCTCGTCCCACGGGCTGGGCTCGAGCTGCTTGAGGCCCAGGGCGATCTTCTCTTTCTCGCGGTTGATGTCGAGGACCTTGACCTTGATGCGTTGGTCGATCTTGACGATCTCGGATGGGTGATTGACCCGCCCCCAGCTCATGTCGGTGATGTGCAGCAGACCGTCGATGCCGCCCAGGTCGACGAACGCGCCGAACTCGGCGATGTTCTTGACGGTTCCCTCGACGATCTGCCCCTCCTCGAGCGTGCTGAGCAGGCGGTCCTTGGCCTCCTCCCGCTCGGACTCGATGAGTTTGCGCCGGCTGATGACGATGTTCCGTCGGTCCTCGTCGATCTTGAGGATCTGGGCCCGGATCTTGCGTCCGATGAACTCGCCGATGTCGCTGGGCCTGCGGATATCGACCTGGCTGGCGGGCAGGAAGACGGGGACGCCGATATCGACCAGCAGCCCGCCCTTGATCTTGCGCATGACGGTGCCCTCGACGACATCGCCCTCGTGGGTCGTGTCGACGATGCGCTGCCAGTTGATGATGCGCAGGGCCTTGCGGTGGCTGAGTTGGACGAGCCCACCCTCGCCCTCGATCTCCTCGAGCAGGACATCGACGGTGTCGCCGATGTTGTACGGCTGGCCGGACTCCTCGAACTCCTGCTTGGGGACCAGCCCCTCGCTCTTGAGGCCGACCTCGATGACGACATCGTCGCCCGCGTAGCCCATGACGCGTCCCTTGAGGAGTTTGCCCGGGGTCGCCTCCTGGACCTCGGCACTCAGGAGATCGTCCATGCCTCCCTCGGCGGCTTCCTTGCCCAGCGCCTCTGCGATGAGTTGCTCGGCTTCGGCATCGGCCTCGCCCAGGGACGCGATCAGTGTTTCGTCAACCATGCGTTCTTTTCCTCATGCCCCGTCGAGTCCGGGCGGATCGGACGGCGTGGACTGGCGGCACATGTTCAGCGGCGTGCGACACGCCGCCGGCCCCTCTGGGGCGGCAAACGGGTTCCCTCCTCGGGCTCCGTCGTCGACCGTCGACGACACCGAGCCCCCGATCGAGGACGAAGTGGCGGAGATTCTAGCGCCCATCCGGGAGAACGGACAGGCTCAGGAATCGCACGCATGATCTTTTCGGACCTCACCCGCCAGCAGTTCGGCGATCCTGCGATCGAAGGCCCCGCGGGGCAGCACGACATCTGCCCCGGCACGACGGGCGGCTTCGAGCAGATCCTCGCGGACATGGGGCGCAAAGCAGACGATCGCGAGGTCCGGATTGGCTGCTCGGGCCTTCTCGACAGTGGCGACGGCATCGGGGGCCAGCAGGTCCACGATGAGGCGGGACGCCCGGGTGATATCGGCCTTCGGATGGGTCATGGCACACACCGGGACGGCGAGATCTTCCGCGGATCGGCGGATGCGTGTCGCCCACATGAGATCGCTTGCGAGATAGAGAATCACCACGACCTCCGGGCCTAGCATATCCGCTTGGGAGTGCTTGAGTGTGGACAGACTGGGGCGTGGGTCCTGCTGTGCCGATACCTGCTCAAGCGACGGAGAGTGGTTTCTCACGACAATGGTTGAGTTCCGGGCTGGGTGCGTTGCGGGACGAATCCCGCGAGTCCCTCCCACAGCATGTGAGTCCCCGCCATGAGCACCGCCACGACAACGGCATCGTCCAGCATGAAGGGTGTCCGCTGGGATCCGGTCTTCGATGAACTCGGGTTTCCGCGCGACCCGGACAACCTGTATCTGCAGACGGTCGCGACCATGCTCGAGAGCGCCGAGACGGTCGACCTGAAGCACCGTGTGAAGATCATTCTCGCCCAGCCGAAGAACGAGATCATGGTGCACTTCCCGGTCCGCATGGACGACGGGCACCACAAACTGTTCAAGGGCTATCGCGTCCAGCACAACAACGCGCTGGGGCCCTACAAGGGCGGCCTGCGATTCCATCCGGATGTGCACCTGGACGATGTCAAGAGCCTGGCCCTGATGATGACGATCAAGTGCTCGCTCGTGCGTCTGCCGCTGGGCGGGGCCAAGGGCGGCGTCAAGTGCGACCCGCGTGCGTTGAGCGAGGGCGAACTCCAGCGTGTTACACGGCGTTTCACCGCGGCGATCCTGAACGACATCGGCCCGGACTACGACATCCCCGCGCCGGATGTCGGCACGAACGCCCAGGTCATGGCGTGGATCGCCGACACCTACCAGATGTCCACGAACAACCGCACGAGCACCGACGCGATGCGTGTCGTCACGGGTAAGCCCGTGGAGATCGGCGGCTCACTGGGACGCAACAAGGCGACGGGACAGGGCGTCGTCGATGTGCTGATCGAGATGCTGCCCGCGCTGGACCTGCCCATGACCGACCTGACGGCGAGCGTGCAGGGCTGGGGCAATGTCGGCTCGTGGGCCGGACGCATCCTCGAGAAGAAGGGCGCCAAGATCACCGCCGTGATGGACCACTCGGCCATCCTGCGCAACGAGCACGGCTTCGACTGCGATGCCCTGACGGCGTACTGCGTCGAGCACGGGGGCATCGCGGGGTTCGAGAAGCAGTCCGGCGGGAGCAACAAGGGCATCGGGGGCGAGGCGATCACGCTGGACGAGTTCTACCAGCAGCCGGTCGATGTCTTCATCCCCGCCGCTCTGGAGCAGATGGTCAAGGCCCGCGAGGCCGAGATGCTCCAGTGCAAGGTCATCATCGAGGGCGCCAACGGCCCGGTGACCCCGGACGGCGACGAGGTGCTCGAGCGTCGCGGCATCCCGGTCATCCCGGACATCCTCGCCAATGCCGGCGGCGTGACGGTCAGCCACTTCGAGTGGGTCCAGAACAAGACCAACCACAGTTGGACGGAAGAGTTCGTCGATGCCGAGCTGAACCGCTACATGGTGATGGCGGCCCGGCGCACCCTGCTGGCACGCCAGAAGTACGGTGTGCCGCTGCGCAAGGCTGCGTACTGCTCGGCGCTGGAGCACCTCGGCGATGTCTACAAGGTGCGGGGCATCTTCCCGTAAGGAACACCTGCATGACTGACGATCATGTACCCGCTCAGCGCAGCGGGTACATTTTCTTTGCGCCGGGCTCGCCCTCGAGACCCGGCACATCGAGGCGGGCATCGGAGACCGTAACGCCGTGCTCGCGCAGCACGCGCCGGAGCTCGACCAGATCCACCACCATCGCCGCACCCGAGGCAAACAGCACGACGACGCCCGGATAGCCCGCGTGCTCAGCGGCCGCGTCCCATGCGACGACGGTGTCGTCCCAGACCTTCGAGATATCGACCTCGTCGCGCTTGAGCAGCGCGTACCCCTGCGGGCCCTCGCCCGATGCAAACGGAGAGACAAACTCGCGTGGATCGGGCTTGCCCCGGCTCTTGGCGAACGCCGCCAGTTCATCCATGGAGGTCGGCAGGCGGGCGGTGTGCTCGATCGTGTAGGCGTTGTAAAGATTGGCGATCTCGTACAACTGACGCTTGGCTTCCTGAATCTCCTCAGCCATGGCGCCGCCGGCACCGTCCTTGCCCCCCCCACAGGCACACAAGAGCATCGCAAGTCCCATGCACATGATGCGGGCGGCGTGCGTCATACGGCGAGTATATGGGCCGGGTGAGCCTTCGCCCGATTCAGGGATATTCCTGTCGGACAGCCCGGATCATCGCGTCGTTGATGTGGACATGCGCCGGCTGGGACACGATGAACGACACGAGGCGGGCGATATCCTCGGGCTCGAGCACGGGCGCGATGCGACGCATGAAGGCACCGAAGCCTTCCGGGTCATAGCCCGCGACCTGCTGGAACTCGCTGCGGACGACGCCCGGCTCGATGAGCGAGACCCGGATGCCCCGCGGGGCCATCTCGCGCCGGAGCGCCTCGGCGAGCGAGTTGACGGCAAACTTCGTGCTGCCGTACATCGAGCTGAACGGCGAGATATGGCGTCCGACGGTCGATCCCAGCACGATGATGTCGCGCGGCGAGCGGAGCCAGTCGTCGCCCCGCTCGGGATCAGGACCGGCCTCGACCATGCGCTGTGCCGCTGACCGCATCAGCAGCGCCGCCCCGAGCAGGTTCGTCCGGATCATCTCCTCCCACTGACTCGTGTCGCTGGTGAAGACCGACCCCGCCAGCCCACGACCCGCGTTGACGACGACGAGGTCGGCGTCGCGCCCGAACTGTGTGCGGGCGACATCGAGCATGCCGTCGACGGTCTTCGGGTCCGCCGCGTCGCCGGGGGCGAGGGCACTGCGAGCCGGCCCGATCTCCTCACGGAGACGCTCCAAGCGATCCTGCCTGCGTGCGTTGAGGACGACGCGTGCGCCCAGACGGGCCAGGTCCAGCGCGATCGCCCTGCCGATGCCTGCGCTTGCGCCCGAGACCACGGCGATCCGATCCGACAGTGGTGTTTCCATGGGCGATCGTATCAGCGAAGTCTCCGCCGGCCCTACCGTCAGTCCATGTTCGGTTCCCACCTGTCCATCGCCGGCGGCATGGAGCGGGCGCTCATCCAGGCGGAGCGTCTGGGCTTCGACACCGTCCAGGTGTTCACCAAGAACCAGCAGCAGTGGAAGGTCCGCCCGCTGGATGACCGTGCGATCGCCGACTGGCTCGGGCATCTGCGCCGCCTGGGCTGGCAGGGCCGGACGGTCAGCCACGCCTCGTACCTGATCAATCTCGCCAGCCCGGACGACGACCTGTGGAAGAAGTCCGTCGATCTGATGCAGATCGAGATCGAACGCTGCGAGGCGCTGTCGATTCCCTACCTCGTCCATCACCCCGGTGCATTCACCGCGAGCACCCGCGAACGGGGGCTCAAGCGCATCGCCAGAGCCTACAAGGAACTCCTGAGGCGCACGCGCGGGATGCGCACCATCCTCTGCCTCGAGAACACCGTCGGCTCGGGCTCCAATCTCGGCAGAACCTTCGAGGAACTGGCGCTCCTGCGGGCGGACATCATCGAACAAACCGGCGAGCCGGGCCGCGTCGCCTACTGCTTCGACACCTGCCACGCCCATGCGGGCGGCTATGACCTGTCCAGCACGACGCTCGCCGACTTCGCCCTCGAACTCTTCGACGAGCACTGCGGCATCGAGCATGTGCGGGTCGTCCATCTCAACGACTCCAAGGGCGAGGTCGGCTCCAGACGCGACCGGCACGCCCACATCGGAGAGGGCACGATCGGTCGCGGCACGACCCGCGCCCGCCTAGCCCGCTCCGGATTCGCTAGCGTGCTCCACCATCCCGCATTCCGGACTATCCCCAAGATTCTCGAGACCCCCAAGGAAACCACCAAGGCGGGCACACCCATGGACACCATCAACCTCCGACGCCTCAAACGCATCGCATGACCCCGCCCGATTCGGTCGAGAGTCGCGGGGCGATCGGTCCGATAGAACCCTGTGTGTGCTCTCCGGGACGAACCCCCGGCGGGCGTCGCTCGTTGTGCAGACGAACGGGTACCGATCCCGGTGCCCCGCGTTGGGAATCCTGTATGCGTATTACTACGTATCTCATTCCGGGTCTGTCTGCTCTCGTCATGGGTCTGGCGGGTCTTTCGGGGTGTTCATCGAGCCAGCCCATCCTGACGACGGGTCCGGTCGCGGAGGATCCCGTCGGTGTCCCCCGGCGACCCGCGGGCTTCAGCCAGGTCGAGCGTGCCCGCAAACTCGAGCGTGCGGGCGATCTCGACGGCGCCCTAAAGATGTTCGAGCGGGCGATCGAGTTCAATCCGGAACTGACCATCGCGTATCTCGGTGCGGGCGACATCTACCGCAAGCGTGGCGACTATGTCAGTGCCGAGCAGCAATACGCCAGGGCCGCCGAGATCGAGCCTCGGAACTTCGATGCCCAGTACCTGCACGGCCTGACGCTCCAGCTCCTCGATCGTCTCGCCGAGGCAATCCGGGCATACCTGCGCGCGCTGGCCATTCGCCCGAACAATCTGGAAGCCAATCTCAATATCGCAACGGCGTATCTGCAGATCGGCGAGCCGCGACAGGCTCTCGTCTACGGCCTCCGAGCCGTGCGGATCGATGGGGCCAACGGGCCTGCGCGTGCCAATCTTGGCGCGATCTATGCGGCTCTGGGACAGCACGAGGCTGCGGTGGCTGAGTACCAGCAGGCCGCCGAGCTCATGGAACTGACGCCGGAACTGCTGCTGAATCTGGCCGACAGCCTCTCGCGGACCGGACGCCACGAGGAGGCCATGAGCACGCTGGATCAGGTCATCCGGATCAAGCCCAACGCGATCGCGTACGAGCGTCTGGGAGCGGCGGCGTTCCGCATGCGCGACTACGAAACAGCCCAGGAGTCCTTCGAACTCGCCCTGGACCTGGACCCGAATCACTACCCGGCACTCAACGGCCTTGCCGTCTGCCGGCTCAACGCGTATCTCTGGTCGGGTGAGACGGACACGATGAGCAAGGACGAGGCGGTGCGTCTGCTCCGTCGAAGCCTTCAGATCGAGCCCAACCAGCCGCGCATCATCGAACTGCTGCGCCGGTACAACTAGCGTCGCAAGGCCGGTCACGCGGGACCTCGCCGGGCATACCCTCAGCGCATGCCCGATCCATCTCTGCTCGAAGCGTTCGAGACGCCCAGCGACACGCCCTTCGTCATCGAGCATGTCGCCGAGGAGTTCACGAGCCTGTGTCCGAAGACGGGGCATCCGGACTTCGGCACCGTGACGGTCCGATTCTGCCCTCGGGCGAGATCCGCCGGTGGCACCTGCGTCGAACTCAAGAGCCTCAAACTCTACCTCCAGAGTTTCCGGAACGAGGGCGTGTTCTACGAGAAGGTCACGAACCTGATCCGGGACGACCTTGCAGCACTCATGAACCCCGTCTGGCTCGTCGTGCGGACCGACTGGAGGGGGCGGGGCGGCATCCGCAGCACCATCGTCGCCACCCGCGGCGAGGTCCCGCCCGATCAGCGGGACTGACACCCCCTACCCTTCGCCATGAACACCAGCACCGAGCGCACATTCATCGCCGACCTCCAGCCCTCACAGCGGATCAGCGGCGTCTTCACCATCGCCAACGCCCAACTCGGGCGCACGCGCAACGACAAGCCCTACCTGCGATGCCTCCTGCGCGACAAGACGGGCGAGGCGCCGGGGCGCAAGTGGACGATCGACGAGGACACTTTCCAGCGTCTGCCCACCAACGGCTTCGTGTATGTCGAAGGTGAGACACAGGCCTACCA
>WGEO01000087.1 GCA_015492715.1 Phycisphaerales bacterium
CGATGTAGTCGCACTCCAGGCAGCGCCGACGGAAGATCATCCGCGTGATCTCGATCTTCTTCGCAAGGCGGATCTCCTCCTCGCGCGTCAGCAGCGGGATCGTCCCCATCTGCGCCAGATACATCCGCACGGGATCGTCGGTGCGACGCGATGAGCTCTCCTCGGCGACCGCCTCCTCGAACTCGCGCGTGATGCGTTCCTCGTCGTACTCCGTGCCCTCGTCGTCCTCGTCGTCGCCCCTCGACGACGCGAGACGGGCCCGCAGTTCCGCACGCTCGGCCGATCGCTCGCCCCCCGCGACGCTCATCGCACGAACGGGCTTGCCCCCCGTGCCCCGCTGCTGAGCCGCCTTGCGCAGATGCTCGCCCAGTGGGTCGTGCCCGGGCTCCTCGCCCCGCGCGATCGCGTCCCGATGCAGACGCGCGCGATACTCCAGCTCGTCGATCAACTCGATCCCGTCGGCGTCCAGCAGCGTCAGCAGCGCATCGATGCCCCGCTGGCAGACCATCTCATCGGGAAGCGTGGTCGTGATCTCCTCATAACTCAGCCACCCGCGCGTGCGCGAGAGTTCCAGCAACTGCTGCATGGCGGGATTCAGGTCGATCGTCATGACGCCCCGCCTCCACCACCCGCCCGCGGCAGGGCAGACGGATTCCCCCCGAGCGACCGGTGGATGGCCTGCACCCGCCGAATCCGCGCGATCGGGTCGTCGTTCTCCACGGCGGTCCGGCGGCGAGTCGCGACGCCCAGGCAGTCCTCGAACAACCGGCGCCGAGCCTCGCGGTCGTCGCCGCACATCGCTTCGACCTGGCGTTCGATGCGGACCGCCAGCGACGACGCCTCCGGATTCTCGATCCTTCCGAGCACCGCCCGGAGCGAGACCTCCGCCCCCTCCGAAACCAGCCGTTCGACGCCCCGCGCGATCTCACGCATCAGGGGATGAGCATAGGCGTCCGCCCCGCCCACCCGCGACACATCCAGCGACGGATCACCCAGCACGCACCCCAACGCCAGCACGAGCGGATCGTGCAGATCGACCGCCGCGCGATCGACCCGATCTTCCTCGCCCCGCACCCGCACGGGCGCACGCCGAAGGACCGTCCCGATGACATGCCCGGGCAGGCCCATGATCTCGCTCAGACGCCGAACCACGAACTGCCGGCGAGTCGGCTCGACCCGTCCGAGCCCGAGCTCGCCCAGACGCCGAACCTCCTCCTCCAGCGCCCGCTGCTGGGCGGCGATGCCCGCTCCGCGCAGGCGTTCGCGCAGCCGCTCGTAGCGGAACACCAGCAGATCCGTACTCCGGTCGATCGCCCGCCGAAACGCCTCGACACCCCCCGGGCTGCGAAGGACCTCGTCGGGGTCCTTCGCCCCGCCCTCATCCCCCAGCGACGCCACACGCACATCCACCGGCTGGCTGAACAGCACCTCCGCCGCCCGGTCCGCGGCTCGCATCCCCGCCTCGTCTGAATCAAACAGCAACACGATCGTGTCGCACAGACGCCGGAGGATCTGCGCGTGCCGAGCCGTGAGCGCCGTGCCCAGCGTCGCCACACAGTTGGTGAATCCCGCCTGATGGCACGCGATCACATCCGTATAGCCCTCCGTGACGATCACCGCCCGCTCACGCTGGATGCTCCGCGACGCCTGCGCCAGCCCGTACAGCGTCGCCGACTTGTCGAAGATCCGCGACTCCGGCGAGTTCAGGTACTTGGGCTCGTCATCCTCGCGCAGCCGCCTCGCTCCGAAGGCGATCACCCTGCCGACCTGATCGTGGATCGGGAAGATCAGGCGATGGCGGAACAGGTCACGCCCGCCGTCGCGCCGGACCAGACGCGCCTCGCGCAGCAATGCCTCACTCAGACCCTTGCGCCGGGCCGTAACAAGCAGGCCGTCGGCTCGGTCCGGGGCGCATCCCAACTCGAACCGCTCGACCATCTCCTCGCTGATACCCCGCGCCGCGATGGCCTCGCGAGCCGCGCACCCGATATCCTCGCGCCGAAGCATCAGCCGGTAGAAGTCGCGTGCCATCGCGACCGCGTTCAGCAACTCCCGTCGCCTGAATCCATCCTCCGATCGCTCACGGGGAACCCGCTCGAGCTCGATGCCCGCGCGCTGGGCAAGAAACTCCAATGCCTCGCAGAACTCCATCCCGTGGAACCGCTGCACGAACGAAAACACATCCCCGCCCGTGCCGCAACTGAAGCAATGGAAGATCTGCTTGCTCGGCACCACGCACATCGAAGGCTTGTGGTCGTCGTGAAAGGGGCACAGCCCGACGAACTCCCGCCCCCGCGGGCGCAGCTGCACGCACTCGCCGATCACCTCGACGATATCCGACGCCTCCCGCACGCGCTCTCGGTCATCCGGCACGACAACCGCATCGTAGGAACCCCCACCCCCACGCCATCCGACCGACGGGCTACGGTTCTCCCATGATGAGAATCCGCGTGCGATACGGCGGACGCGTCCAGGGGGTCGGTTTCCGTGCCACCTGCCAACGGCTGGCCCGCGATCTGCCCGTCACCGGCTTTGTCCGCAACGAGCCCGACGGCACCGTCACCCTCGAAGCCCAGGGGCCACCCGGAGCCGTCCAGGACCTCCTCGACCGCATCGCCCGTGCGATGGCACCCAACATCCAGCGGGCCGACAGCACCGAGATTCCCCCGGTCGCATCCGAGCAGGACTTCAGGATCGCCTTCTGATCCCCTGTCGCCTCCGCCTCCGCCCACACCCCTCATACAATCCGGTCTCGGCACGGACGCAGCCGCCATGCGAAGGGAGTCGGAGACGATGGGAGAAGGATTCCGCGCCCTCTGCTCGGACTTCTATGTCAACCAGAAGGTCAGCGTAAAACTCGAACTCCCACGCTCCCGGGGCACCGTCCTCGACATGTTCGAGCGCTTCCGACGGGCGTTCCCCTCCATGGACCAACTCAAGCGATACGACGACGAACTCGCCCTCGAATCCGCCCCCGGAACCACCCCCAACCGCTGGCTCGCCGTCCGCGATACCAACATCCGCACCGGCGTCGTCAACCCCGACAGCGACGATCAGGCGTACGCCCTTCACCGGCAGGTCCTCGAGATCGCACCCTACTTCCTCTCGATCAGCCCGCTGGACATCGAGTTCGTCGAACTCCTCTTCGGCTTCGACCTCGAGTGTCCCTGCGCCCACGATCGCATCATCCACGAGGCCCTCTATGCCCCGACCGAACTGGGCGACCTCTTCGACCTTCAGGGCGTCGTCCCCGTCGATTGCCAGCCGGTCCTTGCCTATGCCTTCGGCGAGCGGGCCGAGCACGAGGTCCAGGTCGAGGTCAAGAGCCGATCCCCCGGCAGAACCCATCTCGAATCCCCCGAGCCCATCAGCGTCTACCTCACCGTCCGCCGGCTCGGACCGTTCGAGGACATCCGCGATCTGCACACGCTCACCGATGACCTTGCAGAGCAGGGCGAATCGCTGGTCGCCAACAGCATCGTTCCCAAACTCCTCCGTCCCATCCGCGACGCCATCGGCCTCAGCGGCGCATAATGCCCGACATGCAGGGCATTTGCATCATTCTGCCGGCCGGCGCCCCGGCCTCGGCTCCCAAGGCCGCCGCCGCCGTCGTCACATGGGTGATCATCCTCGTCCTCCTCGCCGTGGCGGCAGCCTTCGTCGCCCTGTGGATCCGCCAGCGCATGCTCCGGGAAGACGACGCCGCAGATCCCCGTGCCTCGCTCCTGCAGCAACTCCGCCGCGCCCGGGATTCGGGCCGGATGAGCGACGAGGAGTTCCGCCGGGCCCGCGACTCCCTGCTCACCGGCTCGTCCCGAAAGGCCCGCAGGGCCATGCTCAAGGGCGAGGTCTTCGAAGACGGCACGATCGCCGCACGCAGAGGCTTCGACCTCACAGGAGATCCGCTCCCGATTCCTCGCGAGAACCCCCGCAATCAAGGGACCGACCCATCCGCAAAGCCCGATCAGGACCCGCACGAACCCGCATAACCCCAACACCATGCAAGATCATGACGGGCAGGGCCTTTTGTCCGCACCCATCAGCGGATACCTTGTACTCGCCAATCCATCGCCCGTGCCCCGCTTTGCACAAAGACGCCGGGCCGACGGGCCGATACAGTCAGCACGGATCCGTACGCCCGGCTTCGGGCAAGATGTGAGGGACCCATGGCAAAGAGCCGAGAGGACGAGGGCGGGAACGCAGGCGGCGGCTTCCGCGGACGAAAGGTCACGACCTGCTCATTCTGCGGCAAGACCAGCCGCGAGGTCGGACCCATGGTCGAAGGACCCAACGAGGTCTACATCTGCGCAAACTGCGTCGACCTCTGCCAGAACATCTTCCGACAGGAACGCAGACGCGTCTCCAGCGTGTCCAGCGCCCTCCAGGAAGTCCCCACACCCCGCGAGATCAAGGGATTCCTCGATCAGTATGTCATCGGACAGGACATCGCCAAGCGAGCACTGTCCGTCGCCGTCCACGCACACTACAAGCGACTCCTCCACGCCGAGTCCGAGGAGAACGCCGGCGTCGAACTCGACAAGTCCAACATCCTCTTCGTCGGACCAACCGGCTCGGGCAAGACCCTCATGGCCCGAACCCTCGCCCGCATCCTCAAGGTTCCCTTCGCTATCGGCGACGCCACCACGCTCACAGAGGCCGGCTATGTCGGTGAGGATGTCGAGAACCTCCTCCTCAAACTCCTCCAGGCAGCCGATTACGATGTCGAGGCCGCCCAGCGGGGCATCATCTACATCGACGAGATCGACAAGGTCGGCAAGACCTCCGGCAATGTCAGCATCACCCGCGATGTCTCCGGCGAGGGCGTCCAGCAGTCCCTCCTCAAGATGCTCGAAGGCACCGTCGCCAATGTCCCCCCACAGGGCGGCAGAAAGCACCCCGAGCAGCAGTACATCCAGATCGACACCAAGAACATCCTCTTCATCTGCGGCGGGACCTTCGTCGGCATCGAGGATGTCATCCGCAGACGACTGGGCAAGACCCGCATCGGCTTCAGCGTCGATCAGGACGACAGGCCCCACAGCGCAGAACTCGAGCGCGAGCAGCTGCTCGCCCAGATCACGGCCCAGGACATCGTCGAGTTCGGCATGATCCCCGAGCTCGTCGGACGCCTGCCCATCATCACCCCCCTCATGCCGCTGGGCGAGTCCGGCCTCGTGCAGGTCCTCACCGAGCCCAAGAACGCCATCGTCCGCCAGTTCCAGCACATGTTCCAGCTCGAGGGCGCCACGCTCCAGTTCACGGACGAGGCCCTCAAGGCCATCGCCCGCAAGGCCATGAAGCGGGCCACCGGAGCCCGCGCCCTGCGCGCCGTCATGGAAGAGGTTATGCTCGACCTCATGTACGAACTGCCCGACCATGACAACGAGGGCGCCGAGTATGTCATCGACGAGGAGGCCATCGAGAACCCCCGACCCCTCCAGCAACTCAGGCGCAAGCGCAAGGAATCCGCCTGAGCACGCGAAGGGGCGCCTTTGCCCGCATCATGCACACGACGCCGGCCCGCTCAGCGCAGGTCGGCGTTTTCTTGGCCGGAATGAATGGCCCAGAGTGCCTCAGTTCAGGGGCACACAGGTCTCCTGATCACCCACACGCACCCGCAGCACGACACGGTGCGCCGTGTCGAGCAACGGCCTGCCCTGCCGGGCATCGTCGCAGACCACGATCAGGCTCTCCCGCACGCCGCACGCCGAGGGCTCGGCGAGCCGAAGCAGGGCCTCGTGATCCCGCGCCCACGCAAGCACGCCCATCGCGCGCCCAAAGCCGTCCATGTCCGACACCGCACGCAAGTACCCCTCGCCGTCGAGCACGATCTCGATCTCGGGGGCGTACGGCGAGCGGATCTCCGTCGGTCGCAGGCCCTCGATCACACCCGCCAGCAACGAGGCGATCCCGCCACGGACCGGGCCGGCACGCGACGGGCCCGCATCGTCGCAGGCACCGTCCGTAGCGCCGGGGGCAGGGCTTGCCTCGGGCTCGACCGCTTCGACGCTGGTCGCCGGGAGAGGTGCGTCTGCCTTCTCGCTATCGACACTTGCCGGAGGTGCAATCTCGGATGCGTCCGGGGCCGTCGGCGCAACGGGTGTCTGCTTGGAGATCACCTCGCCCGCCTCGCCGACAGCGGACTCCCCATGCAGACGCTGAATCAGGTCCGCACAGGAGATGGTCGCCGGTCCCGCATAGAGGGTCGCGCTGACCTCGCTTGCCAGACGCTGCACACTCCCGCCGAACGCAAGATCGCAGGACAGGCTGTGCCGGACGGAACGGGCCAGGCGATCAAACGCCTCCTGCGCGCGCTCGCGAGCGTCCCCGAAGATCGCACAGCGAATCGCGGGAATCTCCCCATGCCGGGTCGCCTCCTCGACGACGCTCCGGATGGTTCGGAACGCGCCGGCGATCGCCGCCTCGTCCGCCCCCGAGAGCACCACCAGCCCGCCCACGCCGTGGCGGGCGAGTTCAGGCTCACGAATCTCGTCCGTTCGCACCACCACGCTCACCGCCCGACGACGCAACGCCTCGATCGCCTCGTCCAGCGTCAGCGCCTCGACGCCACCCCGGCTGTCGACCCCAACCAGATCGATCGCCATGGAATCACCCATGACGCGCACCAGCCCCACGGGCCCTCCCAGCGCCCGTGCCCGCATCGCCGCATAGGTCTTGACCCAGCTCGACGCGCTGACCGGAAGATGCCCGAGGATCAGCCCCTCGATCGGCAGACGGTCCGGATCGCCCATGGGCGACTCCGTGCGCACAAGCTCGTCCTCCTCGAGGAACAGGTCCGCCAGTGCGTCGAACTCGTCCTCGAAGTGCGCATCACCCGTCAGCGTCAGGCGTGGCGGCGACTGACGCGCCTGGGCCGGGTCGATCGGCGTGGGAGGCTGATTGCTCGTCGGGGCGTGAGTATCGCTCATGGGTCGCCATCCTGGCTAGGGCCTTCCCCCGGCCTGCTGCACCGCCCGCGGACGCACGACCAGCACGCTGTTGCGCTCTCCGAACGGGTTGGGCTCGCTCACCGGGTTGTACGGGTCGATCCGCCACGACCCGTCGATCACCAATCGATAGCAGTAGCGCCCCGGCGCAAGGGGAATCGACAGTTCATGCACCCCCAACTCCTCGTTGACGATGCACACGCTCCGCCCGGGCTGCCATTCGTTGAACGATCCGACCACCTCCACCCGACGACCGATCGACAGCGGATAGACGAACACCCCACGCGTCCCCGTCGATCGAGCACCGAGAATCGATCGGACATTCGGAGCCGGCTCGCTCCTGGAAGGCGTGGGCTTCTCCTCGTCCAGAACCACCTTCGCCCCGCCCCGCTCCAGCAGGGCCCGCCGGAGTGCCTGCGCCCGTAGCGCGATGTCGCTGGCGCGATCGATCGAAGGACTCGGAGCGGCACTCGACTCACCCGCGGATGATGCCGGGCCCGTCGGGGATGTCGCAGGCGGGGCAGGATTGGACACACCCGCCTCCACATGATCGGGCGATTGCCCCAGAAACGCCCGGCTGGCCTCGCTCGAGGTCGCGATCGTCGGAATATCCCCCTCGACCTGCTCGGGGCGACCGGTCCCGGTGCTGCGTGTACCAACTCCCAACTCGTCACAGAGCCAGTCGCCCAGTGCTGCATAGTCCTGACACCCGGGAGCATCCTTGGCGTACTCGACGGCGGGCTTGCCGAAGGCGATGGCCTCCTTGAGCGTGACATCCCGACGGATGGGGCGGGGGGCGACGCGCTCGCCGAACGCCCGCCGGAGTTCCGCCAGCAGGTCCTTTGCGTGCGGCTCGTCCGGCTCGTAGAGCGTGGGCAGCACCCACCAGGGGATCTCCGCACCCAGGCGTCGGGCCAGTGCCCGGATCGCGGCCACCTGCTTCTGAGCACCACGCAGGGAGAAGAACGAGGTCTCGACGGGAATCAGCACGCCGTCGGCGGCGACGATCGCGTTGAACGCCAGCAGCCCGATCGAGGGCGAGCAGTCGATCACGCACGCGTCGTATGCCTCCCTGAAGTGCTCCAGCACCATGGCCAGTCGGTGCTCGCGCCGCTCGAGTTCCGCAAGCCTGCCCCGGGCAGCCTCCATCGCCGCCAGACGCATCCGGCTTGGGGCCAGGTCCAGATGGCGAGAGATCCGCCAGAGCAGGCGTTCGCTGTTGGGTCGATCACCCGCGATCATCGCATCACCGATGTCGTAGTCGATCCGCTCGTCGGGGATCGCCAGCCCCGCCGCGCAGTGCGATTGCGGGTCCAGATCCACCAGCAGCGTGCGTAGCGACCGCTGGGCGAACAGGGACGCGAGATTCAGGGCGGTCGTGGTCTTCCCGCACCCGCCCTTCTGATTGATGATCGCGATGGTGCGCACGGCGGGCTGCCTCCTGCTGGGGCAGGGCACGCACGACACCCTGCCCGATTGCAGTTATCGGATGGAGCGCGGTTTTTGCTTGAAGGGCAGGATCGCGCGCCCTATCGACGCGATTCTCAAGCCCGCCGGATCGCCCCGATCGCGCGGGCAATCTGCTCGCGCGGGATGTCGTCGTGCACGCGAGCCCGCCAGCCGTCCTCGGGGATGACCACCCGGACCCGTCCGCCGGCCACCTTCTTGTCGTGGGCCATCTGTGCCAGCAGCGTCTCGTCGTCGGGCAGGCTCTGGACGCTCGTGGGCAGCCCGATCCGTTCCAGCAGGGTGCGCAGGGTCTCGACCTCGTCCGTCTGGAGCAGCCCCATCTCGCCCGCCAGAGACGCGGCACAGACCAGCCCCAGGGCGACGGCCTCACCGTGCCGGAGCGGGGCATCGCGCGGATCGTCCGTCGGGGTCAGGCCCGCGATCGGTTCGATGGCGTGGGCGAAGGTGTGCCCGAGATTCAGCAGGGCACGACCGGCGTGCACATCCCGCTCGCGCTCGTCGCCCTCGACGATGCGGGCCTTGACGGCGACATTGCGGGCCACCAGTTCGATCAGAGGTTCCGGATCGCGCGAGCAGATGGTGTCGATGTGCGATCGCAGCCAGGACATCAGGTCCGCATCGCCCGCGCACGCACCGATCATCGCGTGCTTGACGCACTCGGCGAGCCCGCAGCGGAACTCCCGATCATCCAGCGAGTCCAGCGTGCGAAGGTCGATGTGCACGAGGCTGGGCTGGTGGAACGCCCCGGCCATGTTCTTGCGCAGCGGGCCGGCGGTGTGCGTCGCGAGGTTGACCGCCGTCTTGCCGCCGACCGACGCATCGACCATCGCCAGGAGCGTCGTCGGGCACTGGATGACGGGCACACCCCGTCGGTAGAGGGCGGCGACGAGCCCGGCGATATCGCCTACCACACCCCCACCCAATGCGATCACCGGATCCGTGCGCTCATGGAGCGTCTCGTCTATTTCCTCGAGTAGTTCGGCGAGTGTCGCCATCGACTTGCGTCGTTCGCTGGGCGTCAGGGTGCGGAAGGCCACCTCGTACCCTGCCCCTGCGAGCGACTCGCGTGCATGGTCCATCTGACGCTGCGGGAGTCCCGTGTCGGCGACGACGAACGCATGCATCCCCCCGACCAGGGCGCGGACCTGCTCGCCCAGAGCGGGAAGTGTGTCGCACCCGATACGAACTTCATAGGCACGGGAGCCCAGGCGGACGGGAACGGTGCGATGGTCGCTCATGCGCTGCGCTTCCAGGGGACCTGCTCGGCGTCGCCCCACATCATCTCCAGGTCGTAGTGGGCCCGCGTGTTGGGCTCGAAGACATGGACGACGACATCGACGAGGTCGGCAAGGAACCACTCGGCGTTGTCATCCGTGCTGGTTCCGAATGCCGCCATCCCGTGCTCCTCGGCAAGTTCCACGACATGATCCAGGGCGCTGGCCATCTGCCTGCCGCTCGTGCCGCTGGCGATGACGATGAAGTCGGTCACCTGCGAGAGCCCGGAGACATCGAGCACGAGCACATCGAGGCACTTGTCGTCGTGGAGCGAGCGTGCGGCCTCGACGGCAAAGTCGCGAGCCCTGCTCAGGGCCTCGGGCGACCTGCCGGGCTTGGGGCGTTCGCTGGTCATCGCCTCAGGATAGGCCGCTCGCGTCCTGCCCCCGCACGCCCGGACGAGCAAGAGCCCATGGCGTGTGCTCCACGGGCACGACATGGGCATGACCGTGCCCGTGTGCCAGGTCCTCGGCGTGTGCCAGGAGCAGACCCGTGGGGGCGAGCACGCGGAGCAGCCGCTGCACATGATGTTCCTCGCATGCATCGTCGAGGAGGGCCAGCGGACGGGCGACGATCACGCGATCGAACGCGCCTGGGGGCTCTCCATCGAGCAGAGCAAGCCCGCCCAGTTCCTGAGCGACATTGGGCAGGGGGTAGCGTCTGCGTGCGTAGCGCACCGATTCGCCGTCGTTCTCGATCGTCACGATCTGCCCGCTCTCGCCCGCCAGGCGCGACAGCACGGCGCCGAGAAAACCCGTTCCCGCACCCAGAGCGCAGACACGGGCACCCGGGCGCACGAGGCGTGCGAGCAGGTCGATGGGAATCTCCAGCGCATCGCCCGTGAGGTCCTGGAACCGTCGGGCGGGCGTCGGGCGGATCCGCATGCGATGCCCATCGGCGAATCGCACCTCGTAGGTCGGGTCCCGGCGTGCCAGCAGGGCGTGCCTGCGGAGATACCGCACGCCCGAGACGATCAGGCTGCGGGGTGGCGCCTCAGGCCGGGACATGGGTGTTCGTACGGGGAGAGATCCAGTCGGTCGGCTCGTGCTGGCTGGAGACCGTGACGCGATAGGGGCGTCCCTCGTGGGCGGCACGCGCCAACGCCGGGCGGTTGCAGTCCTGCGACAGGTGCAAGAGCACGACATGGTCTCGCGGCTCGATGAGGTCGCACGCCCGCGCCGCCTGCTCGTTGGACAGGTGCCCCGCCGGTCCCATGATCCGGCGCTTGAGGAACGCCGGGCGTGCCGATGCCTCCTGCATCCTCGGGCAGTAGTTCGACTCGATCGCCAGCACGCGGACCTCGTGGCAGAGGTCCACCAGATCGCTGGTGATCGAGCCCAGATCCGTGCAGTAGGCCATGCTGTCGCCCGAGCGGGTATCGAGTCGCAGGGCACAGACCCCCATCTCGTCGTGAAACTCGAGGCTGGAGCTGACGCGCACGCCGGGGACGGGCTGGACGCTTCCTGCGAAGGTCCGGATGGTCCGTGCGTCGGCACCGCACTGGAACGCCCATGTCTCGTGCTCCTCGCGGACGAGAAGCGGAAACGGCAGGTCGCGCGATGCCCAGGCGGTATGAAAATGGTCGCGATCGAAGTGCGTGATCAGGGCGCAGCGAACCTCGCTGAGGCTGATGCCGCGTGCGTGCAGGGACTGCTGGAGACGGCGGGGGCTGAGCCCCAGATCGATCAGCAGGATCTGACGAGGTCCGTCGCCGCTACGGACCTCGACGACGGAGGCGTTGCCGCGAGAGCCGCTGGCGAGCACACACAGGCGAAGGGAGCCGTCACTCATGCATCCTCCGCTATCGGCTCGATGGAGGCCCGGCGTTCGGCGGGACATATGCCGCGCTTGCTGGAGGCGACAAACTCCGCCAGCTCGGCGACGGCGATGCTGTCGCGCGCCCGCGCCCGCAGTTCATCGAGGACGCGCCGGCGAGGCAGGACGGGGCGCAGCACCCGTCGGAAAGCCTCGCGCAGGGCCCGGATCTCCTCCGGGCTGAAGCCCGCACGACGCATGCCGATGACATTGACGCCCGCGATGGTGTTGCGCAGGCGGCTGACACAGAACGGAGGCAGGTCGAGGCTGATGCCCACATTGCCGCTGAGCATGGCCAGGCGCCCCACACGCCCGAACTGATGGATGGACGCGTTGCCGCTGATGTTCGCGCGCTCGCCGACCTGGGCGTGCCCGGCGACCAGGGCCCCGTTGACGAGGATGGCATGGTCGGCGACGCTCGCGTCGTGTCCCACATGGGAGTTCTGCATCATGAAGACGCCCGCTCCCACGCGCGTCGGGTGCTCGCGGCTGGTGGCGGCATGGACCGTGGCGTGCTCGCGGATCAGGCAGCCCGGACCGATCCGCACGCCCGCCGAGGGATCGCCCGGGCGGAACTTGAAGTCCTGCGGCTCGGCGCCCAGTGCCGCAAAGGGCCAGACGATCGTGCCCTCGCCGATCTCGAGAGGCCCCTTGAGATACACATGGGCGATGAGTCGCACGCCCGGGGCCAGACGAACCGGACCCTCCAGCACGCACCAGGGGCCGATCTGGACATCCTCGGCGAGGTCCGCCTGCGGATCGACGATGGCGCTGTCGTGGATCGTCGCCATGGGACGGGATCGTAGCGGGGCTCGGCGGGACGGAATCGCTTCCCGTCACCCGTAGGATTCTCCCCATGAGCCGCGATGATGTGGTCATCGAGGATCTCGGGCACATGCGATACGAGGACGCCTACGCGCGCCAGCGTGAGGTTCATGCGTGTGTGCTCGCCGCCCGAGACAGCAGCGGACCCGCTGCGCACATCCTCTTCGTCGAGCACGACCCCGTGATCACGATGAGCGCGAAGGCCCGACGGACCGGGAACCTCCTGGCGGACGAGACGCATCTGCGGGCCCACGGCGTGCGGGTCGTGGAGACTGATCGCGGCGGGGATATTACCTATCACGGCCCCGGACAACTCGTCTGCTACCCGATCGTCGATCTCCAACGACTGGGCATCCGCCTGCACGCCTATCTCCGCTTGCTGGAGCAGTGTGTGATCGAGACACTGGCCTGCTGGGGTGTGCGCGGGCTGCGCGATGCGTCGGCAACGGGCGTCTGGGTGCCCGATCCTGCTGGACCGCCGGATGATCCCCATGCGAAGATCTGCGCCATCGGCGTGCGTGTCTCGCGTTGGGCGACGCTCCACGGACTGGCGCTGAATGTGCGCACGAACCTGGACCATTTCGGGCTGATCGTGCCGTGCGGGCTGCACCGCCCCGTGACCAGCCTGGAGCGTGAGATTGGCGACCGATGTCCGTCGATGGGCGAGGTCAGGGAGCGTCTGGGGGAGGTTCTGGCAGAGCATCTCGGCGATAGGTGAGTTCGAGATCGTCGCCCAGGCGCTTGACCTGCAAGAGGCGCAGGTGCCGCCCCTCGTCGAGCGTGGGGACAGCTCGTCCCACGGCGGCCGCGGGCGCCTGCTCGTCGGCCAGGAGCATCGGAGCGAGGTAGACGACCGCCTCATCGACGAGGTCGTGGGCAAAGAGTGTCCCCAGAAGCCCCGGGCCGGCCTCGACGAGGACGGTCGTCGCGTCGCGCTGGTGTACCAGGGCGCGCAGGAGGAGTTCGAGGTTCACACGCCCGTTGATGGGTGAGGGAATGCCCCAGATCTGGACGCCGCGATCTTCCAGACGCATGCGCTTCTCCATCGCGATGTGCGCGACGGCCAACTCCTTGTCGCAGGCGATGATGGTGGGGATCTCGCGGGCGTGCTGGAGGATGCGGCGGTCCTCGGGGATCTCCAGGTGTGTGTCGCAGACGACGCGGGCGGGCGTTCGACGGGCGGGCACGCCTCGTGCGGTCAGCAGGGGGTCGTCTGCCATCACGGTGCCCAGGGCCGTCAGGATGCAATCCACCCGCCCCCGCAGGCGATGCACGCGATGGCGCGAGCGTTCGTTGGAGATCCACTGGCTCTGGCCGGTCCGGGTGGCGATCCTCCCGTCGATGGTCTGGGCCCACTTGGCGATGACCCAGGGCAGGCCCGTGGTGGTCTTCTTGACGAACGGGTCCGAGACACGGACGGCTGCGGGGCTTGCCAGCGAACGCTCGCACCTGACGCCGGCATCCTGCAGAACCTGCGCGCCGCGTCCGCTGACGGGATGCGGATCGGGGCGTGCATAGACCACACGCGCGATCCCCGCACGGAAGATGGCCTCGGTGCAGGGCGGCTGGCGCCCGACATGGGCGCACGGCTCCAGCGTGACATACATCGTCGCGCCGCGCGGATCGTGCCCCTGACGCCGGCACGATTCCAGGGCCTCGCGTTCGGCGTGCAGATCACCCACGCGACGATGATGCCCGAGCCCGAGGACCCTGCCGTCGCGCACGATGACGCAACCGACGCAGGGGTTGGGCTCGACAAGCCCCCGCCCCCGCAGGGCGAGGCGTGCCGCCAGATCGAGCCAGATGCGGTCTTCGTCGCGTTGCATGGGTCGCCGGAGGCTATCGTCCGCGCGCGATCGTGTCGCGGTTTCTGCCCTCATTCGCCCTAGGATTCTCCCCAAGGAGGTGCCCGACGGGCGATGATCCGGACATCCTGGTCGATCTGATGAGCGTCTCCAGCGACTTCGAGGGTGAACTCGTGGTGCGCACGCTGGAGGCCGCGGGCATCGAGGCCCATGTCTTCAGCGCCACGGCCCGCACCCTGTCATGGATGATCGCGCCCAGCCGCCCCATCCGCGTGCAGGTTCGCAGGCGAGATCTGGAGCGAGCCCGAGAGGCCCTCGAAGCACGCAGGCAGGAACTCGAGCAGATGGATCTGGAGAGCCTCGAAGGCCTCGAGAGTGAGGGGGCATCGGAGATTTCCGGACGCGGGTCATCCTTCATGAGTCGGGTCGCGATCCTGGTCCTCGTGCTCATGATCCTGCTGATCGTTGCGACGGTGGTTCGGGGGTTGTTCAAGTCTCTTTGAATCGCGGCTCAGGCCGGCCCCGGTGCGCCGTCGAGGGTGAAGCGTCCGTCCCGATGGAAGACCTCGCCGTCGGCGCTGATGGTGCCGCCCGGGAGGCCCTCACGCGGGCGCAGATCGCAGACCATGTCCCAGTGGAGGGCGGACTCGTTGGCGTTGCCGGATTCGGGGTATCCCGCGCCGACGGCGGCGTGGAAGGTGCCGCCGATCTTCTCGTCGAAGAGCGTGTTGCGTGTGAACCGTCGGATGGCGTAGTTCGTGCCGATGGCGATCTCGCCGAGATTGCGTGCCCCCTCGTCCTGGTCGAGCATCTCGATGAGGAAGTCCTCGTTCTTGGTCGCCGAGGCGTCGACGACGCGACCGTCGCGGAAGGCCAGGCGGACGCCCGTGACCTCTCTGCCGCGATAGACGGCGGGGAATGTGTAGTTGACATGCCCGCTGACGGACTGCGGGCCGGTGAAGACCTCGCCGTCGGGGAAGTTCTGGTCGCCGGCGCAGTTGATCCATGTCGATCGTGCCGGGTCGACATCGACGCGCAGGTCCGTGCCGTCGTGTCCGTCGTGCGGAGGGACGAAGAAGTGCAGTTCCCGCCTGGAGGCGAGCCAGTCGCAGACGCGCTGCTGCTGCTCACGCAGCCGCTGCCAGTGCGACGCCGGGTCGTCCAGGTGCAGGCAGCCTGCGCCGAAGACGAAGGCCTCGTAGTCTCGCAGGCTCATCTCGGCGTCCTGGGCGCTGGCCTGCGTGGGGAAGAGCGTGCCGACCCATCGCAGTTCGCCCGCCGCCACACGCTCCAGAAATGCCCGCATGTGCGGGCGTGTGCTCTGCTGGGCGATGGCCAGCCGCCTGGGGTCGACGGTGGTCTTCGCCCGTGTGTTGACCTCCGCCCAGAAGGCGATGTGGACATCGACCGCGCGGATGTAGTCCATGTCGGTCGGAGGCAGGAAGGCGAGTTGTTCGTCGCTGGCGACGCTCAGGCGGATCTCCTCGAGCGATTCGCAACGCGGGCGGTAGATCGGGTGTCCGCCTGCCCGCAGGATGGCCTCGTAGGTCGCCTCGATCAACGGCATGGCGATGGGATCGGCGCTGATGCCGACCAGATCGCCAGGGCGGACCTTCGTGGAATAACGGACGAGGACATCTGCGAGTCTGTCGAGTCGCTGATCACGCATGGCGGCCTCCTTCGATGGGCGCGGCGGGGCGTCCACGGGGCGATGCTACACTTGCCCCTGCCCCGGGGTTGCCCCCGGAGACGAACCGGAGACTTGCAGACGAGGATGAAGGCATGCGGACACGAACGATGGCGACGCTGGGGCTTTGCGGGGCGCTGCTGGTCGGCGCAGGATCGGCGCTGAGCGCTGCCGGCGGGCATGCACAGACGCAGGTCGACGCCCGCTTTGCAACGGTGGATGTCTTCCGGGCGCTCCAGGCGTACATGCAGCGTCCGGAGTACGAGCAGGCCCGCCAGGCCCAGACCGACCAGCTCGTCGCCCGCGAGGCCGAGTTGCGGACGCGGATCCAGCAGAACCAGCAGAAACTCCAGTTGCTGACGCCCAACGATCCGGAGCTCGCGACGACACAGGCGGCGCTCCAGGCCGACACGCAGGCCTACCGCGAGTTCCAGCAGACGGCCCAGATGATGGCCCAGGGGCTCGCGATCGATCAGAGCACGCGGGCGTTCCTCGAGGTGCACGCGCAGGCCACGGCTCTTGCGAAGGAGTTGGGCTACACGCACCTGCTCGCGACGCGACTGGACACGAGCAACCTCATGAGCGAGGACGGCGCGACCAGCCAGACGACCAGCCAGATCATCCAGGAGCTGCTGGCCCGCCCGGTGCTGATGGCTCCAGTCGAGGACGACATCACCGACCAGCTCATGGAGCGGATGGACCTGCTCAAGTACGAGCAGCAGGACGAGGCAGACGCCGCTCCCGAAGCGGGCGCCGGAGCACCCGGAGCGGGCGAGGGCGGCTGAGTCAGGGCAGCCAGAACGCGAGGTTCTCCTGCACCGTGGCGCGGGCGGGCTGCCCGTCGATATCGAGGTCCAGCACGGTCGCGGGCTCATGGGCGCCCCAGCGGACCATGCCCAGGGCGATCGGCGCCCGTGAGAGCATGGGGCTGAGCGTGGCACTGGTGATGTGCCCGACCTCCTTGCCGTCTCGTGTCAGGGGCGTGCCCGCATCGGGCAGCAGGAGCGCGTCCGGATTGTCCGACGCCAGTCGCAGGGCTCGCAGGACGCGTCTGGGATGTCCCAGCGCGTGCATGCGGGCGACGACCTCCTGCCCGAGGTAGCAGCCCTTGGTGAAACTGACGCGTTCGTCGAGGAACCCCGTCTCCGCGGGAAGGGCGTCCTGGGCGAAGTCGATCAGGAACCGGGGCACGCCCGCCTCGATCCGTGCGATGTTCAACGCCTGCCAGCCTGCCGGTCGCGCCCCGCCCTCGCGCAGGCGTGCGTGGATCGCGGTTGCGGCCTCGCGTGCCATGACGAGTGCCAGCCCCGCCTCGCCCGTCAGCGATTCATGAGCGACGACGACCCCGCCTTCGGGCGTCTGGATCTCCCGGCACTGGGCAGGCCCGGGCATGTCGCCCTCGGCACACCCCAGCGCCTGCGCCACGATGCGCGATGCATCGGGACCATGCACGCTCAGGCGGTGCAGGTCCGGGCGGAGCGAAATCGAGACATCCTCCGTAAAGAGGAACTCCTCGAGCGTCGCACGCGTCGTCTCGGCGACATGGATATCCATCTCCAGCCATGTGCGTACATCGAAGTGCATCACGCGTAGGTCCGCGACGATCCGCCCCTTGCGGTTGAGCCAGAATCCCGCCCGCAGATCCCCCGGGGCCATATCCCGGAGATCCTGCGTCAGCATCCGGTTGAGAAAGTCCAGGCGATCGCTTCCGGTCAACTCCAGGATCGCCGCGTGCGGCTCATCGAAGACAGCCGCACCCCGGCGGAGAGAGGCATACTCCAGTTCCATGCCCTCGATGGTCTGGGCGAGGCTCGCCCGCAGCGAGGGGTCGCCATAGACCTCCAGCACGGCACCGAGGTCGGAGAGGACGGGTTCGACGGGCGATGGTGCGCTCACGCTGCATCCTTGGCGCGCAGGGGATCGCAGCGCTACGCTCAGGTTCCCGCGAGGGACGAGCCCGCGGGCTGAAAGCGAGGGTGAACATGAATGTGGATCTGCTCCGGCGTCTGTGCGAGACTCCCGGCGTGCCGGGACGCGAAGAACGCGTGCGGGCGCTGATCGAAAAGGAGGTCGAGGGCCTCTTTGACACCTGCGAGACGGATCCCATGGGGAACCTGATCTGCCGTCGCTCGCCCCGGCCCGCCCGCGAGGGCGCCCCGCGCGTCATGCTCCTGTGCCACATGGACGAGATCGGGTTCTATGTCAGCCATGTGGATGACAAGGGCTTCGTCTGGATCAATGCTGCGGGCGGGTTCGACACAAGAAACCTGTTCAGCCGACGGGTGACGGTCGTGACGCGCGAGGGCGATCTGCCCGGCGTCATGAATCCGGGCGGGCGTCCGGTCCATATCGCCAGCGACGAGGACCGCAAGAAGGTGCCCGAGGTCAAGGAGTTCTTCGTGGATCTCGGGCTGAGCCCGGAGGAAGCCTCGCAGAAGGTCCGCGTGGGGGACTATGTCGTCATGGACGAGCCGCTGCGCGAGGTCGGCTCGAAGATCGTCTCCAAGGCTCTGGACAACCGCGTCGCCTGCTGGCTGGGGATCGAGAGCATCCGCGAACTGGACCGCCTGGGCGGCACGCACGCCTGCGAGATCGTCGTCGCCTTCACCGTGCAGGAGGAGGTCGGCCTGCGCGGCGCCCGCACGGCCTCGTTCGCCGTCAAGCCCGATATCGGCCTGGGCATCGATGTCACGCTCTCATGTGATACGCCCGGCGTGCCGGAGAACGAACGCGTGACCGTACAGGGGCAGGGGTTCGGCCTGCACATCAAGGACTCGTCGTTCATCGCCGACCATGCGCTCGCCGAGCAGGTCGAACAGATCGCCAAAGAGCACGGGATTGCGTATCAGCGGTGCATCCTGGCTCGCGGCGGGCAGGACGGGGCCGCCGCCCAGCAGGCCGCCGCCGGTGCCCGCGCCGTGGGGATCACCGTCGGCACGCGGTATATCCATACCGTGACCGAGATGATCGATCGCAGCGATCTGGTCGCGGCCCGTGATGTACTGGCCCGCTATCTCGCGTCCTGTTCGTGACTCAGGACGAACGCGTATGCTCGAGTTGGGCGGCGAGCATCCATCGCTGCTTCTCGAGGACATGCAGGCCCTGAATGACGAGGTCCTCGCTGACCGCATCGATCTCCGACAGACGCTCGCGAGCCTTGCGAGAGGCCGCGATGGCGCCGTCGAACTGATCCACCAGATGGCGGATCGCCTCCTCACAGGAGATCATGCCCGGTGGGAAGGGAGCCAGAGACGAATCATCGGCGACCGTTCGTGCCCGACCGTCGGCGGGCATGTCCAGCGCCACCATCCGCTCGGCCAGACCGTCGGCGATCTCGCGGACCTGTGTGTCGGCCTCGTCCAGGTGCAGATGGAGCGCCCGGAACTGCGGGCCCCGGATGTTCCAGTGGGCCTGCTTGAGGTTCAGGGCGAGGTCGATGGCGTCGGTCAATAGATCCTGCAGGATCGAGGCGACATGCTCGCGTGTGTTCTCGTTCAGTGCCAGGCTCATGGCGGCTCCTTGTTTAGAATGGTTCTAAACTATAGGCGCGCATGTCCATGAGACAAGCCCGCGATGCCATCGGGCGATGCATCGCCCGCATCGCCCGTCGCGGAGATCGGCGGTCATGGATGGGCAGTCAGGCGGCGATGTTGGTCGCCTTCTCGATCGCCTCGACGACCTGCCGGACCTGGAAGGGCTTCTTGAGGAAGTCGCTGAAGCCGGCGGGGCGAAGGGCGTAGGCCTGCCCGTCGGTCAGTTTGGCGCTCATGGCGATCAGGCGGGTGCCCTGGAGCGAATCCTGGCTGCGGATGATCTGGGCGATCGTCTTGCCGTCGGCATCCGGGAGGTGGATGTCCAGAATGACGACATGGGGCTTGAAGCGTTCGCAGCAGAGCCCGGCCTCGAAGCCGCACGAGGCGGTCTCGATCTCATAGTTCGTCTGCGAGGCGAGCACCTGTTGGAGGGTGTCGAGGACTTCCGTATCGGCGTCGACGATGAGGACCCGGGTCTTTCCCGAGGTCAGCCCGTGCATGGGGATGCCATGCGAGCGCATGAAGCGGTGGAGTTCGTCGACGGGGATGCGTCGGTCCTTCGAGCCGGGGATGCGATAGCCCTTGAGTTGTCCGGAATCGAACCACTTGGAGACGGTGCGCGGGGCGACATTGCAGATCTTGGCGACCTCTCCGGTGGTCAGGACATCCTTGTCTAGCGGCATGGTCGGCCCTCGGAACACACACACAAGGAATGGCGGACGCATGCGCCACCCGCCGGTACCGATGCTCCATCGGACGCCCCGCGGGGCGTCTTGATGCGAGGGGCGGGGCAGGCGGAGAAGTTCGCATTCTCGGACACAGCCGGTGTTTGGGACATGTTGTGGTATCTCGGGTGGTGGTGTCGGCTTGTTTGCCCCTTGGATCCTGCTACGCTTAGCGTCCGCGAGGTTGATCGCGGGCGCCGATGGATCAGGCGCGGGATCGCGGGCGTATGGAATGGATACCCGCAGGGGCATGCGGGCGGGGTTCGCCTTCCACTTGGGAAACAGCAGGGGCCGGGCATGTGCGAAGCACCCGGCTCCGACGCAGAATCGGGAGTCGGCTGTGCAGCAAGCGTGGATTCAGCGGTTGATCGGGGTGCTCGCCGTGCTCACTCTGGCCCTCGCGCCGAGTCCGGCGCTGGCCCAGGGCAACGAGCCGAGCGAGACGGAACTCCTGCAGGACTTCGTCCACTATGTCCGCATCGACCAGTACGAGCTGGCGGCGGACATGGGCCAGCAACTGCTGGATCGCAATCTCGAGCCGCGTGCGTTCGTCGCGCTGGTCGAGGATGCCCTCCGAGGCGACGAGTTCGTCCAGGCGGTGGTGATCGCCCGACGGCCGGCGATCAATGCGGAGTTGCGCCGGGTCGCCGACGAACTGGACCGCTTGTATGAGGAAGGCCGTCGGGCACGGGCACGCGATCCGCAGGAGATCGCCCGCAACATCGAGCTGCTCACGGGCACGCTCCGCCAGATCATCCTCGGACGCGAGCGTCTGGTGGCCGCGGGCGAGTACGCCATGCCCCAGTTGCTCGAGGCATTTCTTCAGACCGACAGCCTGGCGCTGCGCAATGCGGCCCGTCGGGTGATGCTCGAGATGGGCCAGCAGGCGGTGATGCCGCTCGTGGCGGCCCTTCCGCAGCTCGATGCACCGCGTCAGGAGCTGGTCGTCAATGTGCTGGCGCAGATCGAGTACGACACCTGGCTGCCGTATGTGCGCGAGTTGCAGGAGGCGACGGATTCGGAGGATGTGCGTCGGGCCTGTGCGCGGGCGATCCGGATGCGTCTGGGCGATCGCACGATCGACGGCGATGTGGCGTCGTGGTTCTACGACCTTGCCGAGCGTTTCTACGGCGAGACGCGCGAGGTGACCGCCTTCCCGGGCGAGGAGTACCAGCTCGTGTGGGACTTCAACCCGGCGATCCCGGGCTCGGGGCTTGCCGCGACGCCCGTGCGGACGGAGGTGTATCACGAGGCGATGGCGATGCGGACGAGCGAGCGGTCGATCCGTCATCGCGCGACGCGCAACCCCGCGTGGGGCCTGTGGGTGGCGGCGAACTTCTCGCGTGAGATCGATACGCCCCCGGGCTACGAGAACCCGCTGTATCCGCCGGATCGGCGTGAGGCGATGTTCTTCGCGACGAGCCTGGGCGTGGACACGAGCCAGTGGGTGCTGGCG
>WGEO01000088.1 GCA_015492715.1 Phycisphaerales bacterium
GTCGGTGTGCTGGCGTGGCGTCGCCTGCGTGTGCGTGGGCATCGCGCGTTGATCGAGCGTGAGCGTCGTGACGAGGGGGCATCGCGTCCGAGTTTCAATCCGCTGCGGATGGTGGGGATCCTGCGCGAGGACCGGGCGTTTGCGGGATACATGGCGTGCATGTTCGCGCTGGGGATGGGGAATCTGATGGTGCCGCCGATCCTGGCGATCACGGTCGTCGAGCGGTTCGACATGGACTATCTGCGCGGGATGCTGGTGACGAACACGATCCCGTTTCTGGCGATGCCGATCATGGTGCCGGTGTGGGCGCGTCTGCTGAGCCGGATGCATGTGATCCGGTTCCGGATCTATCACGCGCAGGTCTTTGCGCTGGCCAACGGGCTGTTCTTTCTGGCGGCGATGCTGCATCTGGAGTGGCTGATGTTCGTGGCGGCGGCGGTGCAGGGGTCGGCGTTCGGCGGGGGCGCCCTGGCGTGGACGCTGGGGCATCTGGACTTTGCGCCCCCGCATCGGGCGAGCCAGTACATGGGCGTGCATGTCACGCTGACGGGCGTTCGTGGTGTATTGGCGCCGTTCCTGGGCGTGGCGTTGGACGGGACGCTCGTGCATGCGGGGATTCTGCCGCGTGGGGGTGTGCTGGGGCTTTCGATGATCTTGTGCCTGGTGGGTGTGGGCGGCTTCGTCGTGCTCGAACGCGTCGTGCGTGATCGGCTGGCGCGTCGGCACGAGGATGTGGAGACGACGCCGGTGAGCCGGGCGGGGTTGTAGCGGGCGATTGGGGGATCGCGGGCCTTGGCGAGGGCAGGTTAGCGGCCTATGGGCGCGCGCACACGGACCCGGGGACGAGCCCGGGTCCTGCGCACGCCCGTGTCGTGGCACGGACGGTTTGGCTGGGAAGAGTCGTGTGTTATTTGATGCTGAGCTTGCGCGGCATGGCCTCGGAGCTCTTGGGCACGCGCACCTCGAGGACGCCGTCGCGGAGCGTGGCGTCGGCCTTGGTCTCGTCGACGGTGCCGGGCAGCGCGATGCGCCGGCTCACGGAGCCGATGCGGCGCTCGCGGCGATAGAAGCGTTCGTTCTTCTCCTCGGACTCTTCCTGGTGGGTTGCCTTGATCGACAGGATGCCGTCGTGGACCTCGACCTCGACATCCTCCTTGCGGAAGCCGGGCAGCGAGGCGCGGACGATGATCTCCTTGTCGTTCTCCGAGACATCGACGGCCAGCGCCCCCTCATCGACGACGGGGGTGGTCAGCATGCTCGGTGCCCGCAGGAACGAGTTGAAGAACTCGTCGAGCTCGGCGGGCAGTCCCACATTCCTTCTGGTCAGCATGGTCATGGCGATTCCTCCTTGTTCGTTCTTCCTCGGTCTGGACCCGGTCGGGTCGCTGGTCCTATTTGCAAGCGGCGTGCCAGCGGCTCTTCCGCGACGGGGGCGTGGGGCGGGGTCGAGGCGGCGCGGTGCGTTGTCAAGATGGCGAATGCGGGGGAGGCAGGTTGCCAAGGTGGCAGGCTGCCGGGGCGGTAGACTCATCGCATGGAGCACGAACGCATCGTCGATCTTCGAAGCGACACGGTGACGCGCCCGACGGCGGGGATGTACGAGGCGATGGCACGGGCACCGCTGGGCGACGATGTGCTGGGGGACGACCCGACGGTGCGGGCCCTGGAGGAGCGGGTCGCGGATCTGCTCGGGTTGGAGCGGGCGTTGTTCGTGCCCAGCGGGACGATGGCGAACCTGCTGGCGGTTCTGAGTCAGTGCGAGCGGGGCGACGAGATCATCATCCACGAGGGCGGGCATGTCATCAACTACGAGACGGGGGCGTTCGCCGGGATCGGCGGGTGTGCCGGCCGGGGCGTGCCCAGCGAGGACGGGACCTTCGGCCCGGAGGCGGTGGCGGTGCGTGTGCGTCCGCGAGCGAGCCACTTTGCGCGTTCGCGCCTGGTGGTGGTGGAGAACACCTCCAACGCCGGGGGTGGGACGGTGTGGCCCATGGATCTGGCGCGTCGGGTGTGCGAGCAGGCCCATGATCTGGGGCTGCTGGTGCATCTGTATGGGGCGAGGCTCTGGAACGCCGCGGTGGCGAGCGGGGAGCATCCGCGGGCGTTGTGCGAGGGCTTCGACACGGTGAGTGTCTGTTTCAGCAAGGGGCTGGGGGCGCCCGTGGGCTCGGCGATCTGCGGGTCGTCGGCGACGATCGAGCGGGCCCGTCGCCTGCGCAAGATGCTCGGGGGCTCGATGCGTCAGGCGGGGGTGCTCGGCGGGGCGGCGATCTACGCGCTGGAGCATCACATCGAGCGCCTCGCGGAAGATCACGCCAATGCGCGTCGTCTGGGCGAGGGCATCGCGCAGGTGGCTGGTTTGAGTATCGACCCAGCCCGCGTGCAGACGAACATCGTGGTGTTCGGGGTCGAGGGCGGCGGGGCGCCTGCGCTGTGCGAGCGTCTGCGGTCGCGGGGCGTCTGGATGCTGCCCATGGGCCCCGACCGGGTGCGGGCCGTGACGCATCTGGATGTCTCCCGCGAGGATATCGATCGGGCGATCGAGGTCATCGCTGCCTGCTGCTAGCGATCCTTACTACGCATCGAGCACGGCCTGCTCGCGATCGGGCGGCAGGCCTGCGCACAGGTGCGTCCGGCGGTCGGGGTTTTGGGGTGGGTGTGTCGGCGGGAGGCTGCGTCGTCAGTGTGAGGCCTGGGAGGCGGACGGCTCGGCGGCGCAGAGGGCACACCAC
>WGEO01000089.1 GCA_015492715.1 Phycisphaerales bacterium
CGACGAAGATGCGGTTGCGTTCGAGGAGTTTCTCGATATCGCGGATCGCCCCGGGAAGATCGTTGCGGATGAAGTCCTTGACCATCCGCTTGAAGACTTCCTCATCGGGCAGGTCCTTCATCAGCCCGCCCACGCGCGTCCAGTCCGGGTGGAAACGCTGCCCCGAGACATAGTCGCACAGGTCGTAGATCTTCTCGCGCGGGTTGAAGCCATAGAGAAAGCCCGTGAACGCGCCCAGGTCGAGCGCCGCCGCACCGATGTTCAGCAGATGGTCCTGGATGCGCCCGAGCTCGGCCATGATCGTCCGCAGGACCTTGCAGCGGGGTGTGATGTCGATGCCGAACAGCGTCTCGACCGCCCCATGCCAGGCGATGTCGTTGCTGATCGGGCTCAGATAGTTCATCCGGCTGACGACCGTGACATACTGGTTGTAGTCGTGGTGCTCGGCGAGTTTCTCGAAGCCCGAGTGCAGGTAGCCGATGTGCGGCGTGCAGCGCGCGACCCGCTCGCCGTCGAGTTCCAGCACGAGGCGGAGGGTCGTGTGCGTCGCCGGGTGCTGCGGGCCGAAGTTCAGAACCCAGCGATCGCCCGTATCGACATGCTGCTCGATGTACTCGGGCGTGTCGGCATCGACATCGAAGGTCTCGGCGGGCTTGATCGTAAACGGCATGGCCGATCGTAGGTGCGATACCCGGGCTCTGCCCTCTCCGACCCCGGGAGCGACGCCGGCTCAGCCCGGGCGCTCCCACAGGCTCAGCGTGCAGAACGACAGCAGCCGCCCCAGCGCCGTGCCGATCAGCGGGCGGTCCAGCGTCCACGCAAGACGCACCCCCGCAGCCCCGCCCCGATCGAGTCCCGGGAACGCATCCGGGTTGTAGTACAGGACATAGGCGAGCAGGCCCGGGTACATGACCACCCGCCTCCGAAGACCGGCGGCCTCGAACATTCCGAACAAGTCTCGAACAGAAAACGCCCGCTCCGTCTGCTCGTCGAAGAGCGCATTGCGCCGGTAGATCCGATCACGGACGGCCCGGGTCAGCGGGTTGGCGTGCGTCGGCTCGAGGCTGAGGAACGCGCCGCCCGCTCGCAGGGCCCGGGCCAGCGCGTCGACGACGGCACCCGCACGATCGGGCACATGGTGCAGCCCGCCCAGCAGCACGACGAGGTCGCACGAATCGGCCTCGGGCTGAAAGGTCGTCGCGTCGCGCCGCTCGATCGCGATCTGTGGGTGCGTTTCTCGGACGGTTTCGACCACCCGCCGGCTGTAATCGAAGGCCCGGTAGGAACGGATCGCACCCTCGCCCAGGTGCTCGCGCAGGATGTCCCGCGCATCGCAGTAGCCGCACATCGCGTCCAGCACATCGAGCGAGCCGCCCAGCAGCGGGCGTGCCCGTCGGAAGAACGCCGACCACATGAGATGTTTCAGGAGCAGGTGCGTCTGTCCGCGTCGGGCCTCGTGGTAGCGGTCGGCGATGGCGCTGAAGTGGCGTTCCTGGCGCTCGATCGCATCGACGCGGACCGCCTCAGACTCGCGGATCCGGGCTGCCGGCATGGGGTGTCCTCCGTGTGGGGATGGTTGGAATCGGCGTCCGCTCGTCCGCGGGCGCAGGTGCGTCCGTGTGCGCCCGATCGCGCTCGCTGCGTGCGACGACATACGGCGGGCGTCCCTGCACCTGGCGCAGCGAGCGCCCCACATACTCGCCGATGATCCCCAGCACGAGCAGCTGGAGGGCGCCGATGAGCGTGACGACGACGATCACGCTCGTCCAGCCGGGCACGACGCGATCGCTGACGAAGTGCACGACGATCGAGTACGCCATGTAGACGATGGCCATGGACGCCAGCATCAGGGCGAGGATCGTCGCGATGCGCAGCGGGTGCAGGCTGTGGGCGATCACGCCCGAGACGCCCAGGCGCAGCATCCGGCGGAGCGAGTATCGCGACGAGCCCTCGGCCCGTGCGCGCGGCTCGTAGCGGATCGTCGAACGCGCAAAGCCGAGCCACGGCAGGAGCCCGCGGAAGAATACCTCGCGATCGGGCAGACGCCGGATGACCTCGACCACGCTGCGATCGATCAGGAAGAAGTCCGCACTGCCGGGCTCGATCCGCACATCGCCCAGGAGATTGATCAGCCCGTAGAAGGCACGCGAGGTCAGGCGCTTGCCCAGCGGCAGGTGGGGATCTTCCGCTCGCAGGGTCGTGACGATCCGGTCGCCCGCACGCCAGCGATCGAGCATCATGGGCAGCAGATCCGGCGGGTGCTGGAGGTCGGCATCCATCGTCGCGACGCACCGCCCGCGTGCGTGTTCGATCCCCGCCCGCAGGGCCGCCTGATGCCCGAAGTTGCGACTCAGGCTCACGAACCGGATGCGAGGGTCCCGTTCGTGCAGGCGTTCGAGTTCGGCGAGTGTGCCGTCGGTGCTTCCGTCGTCGACGATCACGATCTCGTAGGAGCAGACGGGTTCGAGGACGCGCCGGATCTCATCGCACAGACGCGCCAGCGTGGGGGCCTCGTTCAACGCGGGGACGACGACGGAGATCTCGGGTTGGGCGCTCATGACGGGCCCTCCGTGCGCAGCCGGCCACGCGAGACGAAGACGGGCACCGCCCGTTCCTGCCGCTCGCCCGCGAGTTCGACGATGAGGCGTCGGGGGGCGTCGAGTGCGGGAATGGAGACGACCAGTGGCAGCCAGCGGCGTTCGCGCCCGAGGGTCCGTGCGTCCAGCAGGAGGGCGCCCAGGGCATGTCGTTCTCCCTCGAGGCGCACACGAAGCGCGATCACCCCCGCGTCGTTCAGAGCCTGCAGGTGCTGGCGTGGGACCGTCACACGCAGAAGGAGTTCCCGCGGGTTCTTCCCGGGGGCGAGGCGTGTCGCGATGGCTCGCGGAGCTCTGCTCTTGGGCGCCAGATCGAGGCGGACGCACTCGTAGACCCGCTGCCAGAGCTTCAGCCCGCCGATGCGGGCGTCCGGGCGTGGGCGCTCGCCGTGCGCGACACGCCATCGGGCAACCGGTCGTCCCGGGGCAGGGCGCAGGCTGCTGGGCGTCTGATAGGCAAACGACCTGAATCGTGCGCCCGGGGCGGACCATGTGCGCACATGGTCGAGGCTGATCCGGCGATCGCGTCCGTCGGGGCTTTCGAGGATGATCTCGTCGACGAGGCGGATCCCGCCGTCGGCGTCGATCGTGAACGGGATCGTGTCCGACCAAGACACGCGCGAGAGTCGCTGCGGTGTGACGGGGTGCGGGGGAAGCCAGCCCGGGTAGGACCAGCCGTCGTCATCGACATCGCGCAGGGGGCCGGCGGGGTTCCAGGGCCCCCATTCGATCGCGTGGAGGTCGTTGCGCTGCATCTGGAAGCGCATCAGCGAGCGGATCGCCCAGACCACGCGATGCCAGGCGATCAACTCTGCGTCGAACAGGTCGGCCCCCGTGTGCGTCGGGCGGAAGGCGCTGTGCATGGGGACGAGCACGACCCATGGGTCCGGCCGATCGAGCATCGCAGCCAGGCGGGCGCTCTGGTCGATGTCCGCCTGCGACTGGCGGCGCATCGCCTCGCCGTAGCCGATCTGGGCCAGCGCGCCCGTCAGGCCCATCATCACCGTGAGCAGGGCAACGCCCGCGTCGATCCATCGTGCGATCGGGAGGTTGCGGGTCGAGGCCAGCAGGAGGTCGACGAGCCCTGCCAGTGCTATCCCGCCGCCGATGGCCGGCAGATACCACGCCCTGGCAGCCAGCGACGCCAAATGAACGAGGCTGTACGGAAGCAGCGCAAGCGAGACGATGCCTGCGCCGGCGACGACGAGCGCGAGCGAGCGTCGCGAGGGGGTGTCGCCTTTCGAAGCCGCGGACGAGCGGATCGCTGCACGCACGAACATGGCCATGCCTGCGACGGCAAGAGCCATGCCTGCCAGGGTCAGCGGATCGCGCAGCATGGAGAGCCCGGTCTCGATCGCGCCGGGGAAGGCGCGCTCGATGCGAGCCAGGATCCAGCGCCCTGCCTGCGCGTGGATGGCAAGAAACCGGGCCGGCAGGTCCGCCGGGTCGACGAGCGTCTCGCTGGAGCCTCTGGCAAGGGGCGGGGCGGTGGCGACCTTGAGCGCGACATACACGAGCGTGGCACCCCAGGCGACGCCACACATAAGAGCCGTGCGGATCAGGCGCCGCCGCCAGCCCGCCGAGCCTGCGGGCAGGGCGAGGACAAGGATCGGCAGGACGCCCAGAGCGGCACTGGGGTGTTCATAGAAGCAGGGAACGATGAACGCGAGCAGGGCCAGCAGCGGAAGCAGCGCCCAGCTCATTCTCTCGCCCGGGTCCATGCGAACGAACCGCATGGCAACCAGCATGCTTGCCAGCATCAGGGCGGTGGCCAGGGCGATGACCAGGGACATGGACCAGAAGATGACCTCGTGATGGAAGGGGAAGAAGCAGAAAGCGGCGATCCCCGCCGAGGTGCCCGCCCACGACGCCCCGAGGGTGCGCAGCAGGGATGCGAGCAGCGCGACGCAGAGAAGATGGGCGATCCCGTTGAGCAGGTGGTACACCCAGTCGTGGTTCCAGAGCAGGGTCTGGAGCACGGGCGTGAGCATGAGATGGAGTGGTCGTCCGAAATGATCGACGAGGTCGAGGGGCGAATCAGGCCAGACGGCCCTGCCGCTGGCAGGGTCGATCAACGACGCGGCGTAGTCGTCGCTGTACTTCCCGCGTGCGGGGAGAGCCGACAGGATCACGCACGCAGCGAGCATGAGAATCCAGACCGGAAGATCGTCTGTGCGCTCCCGGGCGGCGGATGGCGGCGATGCGCTCGTCGGGCGCGTATTCGTTATGCAGGACCGCACGCATGCGGGCATCGATGATCGTCCTCTGGGCGGTGCGCGCGTGGCTCCACCGCTGGCTTGTTCCCGTCGATGGCTGCTCGTGCAGCGCCGTGGTCTGCGGCGGCGGTCTGCCGCCGGCGCACCGTTGCAGTGCGCCCACGCCGATCCCGTCATGGACGGGCATCGCGGCCTCGTGCGACCGTGTGGGCAGTCTACCGGGATACTCCGGAGGTGTCAAACCCCGTTTCTGGCCGGCGACAGGGGCTACGCTGGGGCCATGCGTGTGTGTCTGGTCAGTGCCGAGCTTGCCCCTTTTTTCGCCGGCGGGGCGGGGACCTACGCCCGCGAGATGGCGCTGGCGCTGGCCGATGCCGGGTGCCAGGTGCATGTGCTCACATACCCCCGCGAGGGGATGCGCATGCCCAGCGACCCGCACCTTCCCGGCGTGCAGATCCACGGGCTCGACCTGAGCAGCGGGCAGGCGGGCGTGCCCGCATACAACTGCCGGGCGCTTCGGCACAGCATGGGCGTGCTCGAGGCGCTGCGCCGCCTGCATGACGCCCATCGGTTCGATGTGATCGAGTTTCCGGATTTCGGGGGCGAGGGTTACTTCACGATGCGCGCCCGGCGATCGCTGGGCGAGTTCGAGGATGTATGTCTCGCAGTCCGATGCCACACGCCCATCAGCGTGTGCCGGCACTTCGGCGGCGGTGCACGCCTGACGCGGAGCGATCTTCTCGTCGAGCACATGGAGCGGTTCTGCCTGACGCACGCCGATGTCGTCACGACGCCGACGCGGGCGGCCCGGCGGGCGATCGAGCGGCATCTGCTCCGACCGGACAAAGGCGCAATCCATGACGATGGCGAGCAGGCTCGCGATGGGATCATCCCGAACCCGCTTCGATGCGATGAGCATGTCGGCGATGGCGAGCGGAACGGCTATGAGGTCGTCTGTGTCGGTCGGCTGGAGTGGCTCAAGGGACAGGACCTGCTCGTGCGGGCCATCGTGCCGATGATGGAACAGAATCCAGCGATCATCCTGCGTTGCTTTGGGCGGGGCACGCGCAGCACACCCCTGGGCCTGCCCATGCGTCGCCTGCTTCGCAGGATGATCCCCGACTCGCTGCGGGGGCGCGTCATCTTCGAGGGCGCCTGTCCGCGATCGGAGGTGATGGACGCGATTCGGCGATGCGCGATCGTGGTGGTCCCCTCGCGCTATGAGAACCAGTCGTACGCGATCGCCGAGGCGATGGCCTGCGGCGCGTGTGTCGTGGCGAGCGATGCCGGCGGGACGCCCGATCTGATCCGATCGGGCAGGGATGGGCTGCTCTTTCGGGCCGGTGACGCCGAGGATCTCGCCGCCACGCTGGGGCGAGCGATGGCGGACGCGGATCTTCGCGCGTCGCTGGGCAGGCAGGCGCGCGAGCGTGTGCGTGCGTGCATGGATCCGCGCGAGTCTGCCCGCCGATGGATCGAGGCGATGCGTCAGGGGCCGGCTCATCGAGTCGGGACAGTCCGTTCGGCGCGCGAGCGCATCAGCGTCGTCGTTCCCTTCTACAACGCCGGCGGGACGATCCGCCAGACGATATCGAGCATCAAGGCCCAGACGCGAACCCCCGACGAGGTGCTCGTCGTTGACGACGGTTCGGATGATCCCGCCTCGCTGCGTGTGCTGGAGCAGATCGAGGGAGCCGGCGATGCCCGCGTGCTGCGCGGGCGGCACGGCGGGGTCTCGAACGCCCGCAACCGGGGGATCGAGGCGGCGGGCGGGGAACTGGTCTGCATGATCGACGCCGACGACATCGCCGACAGCACGCTGCTCGAGAAACTGGAGCGGTGTCTGCGTCGTCATCCGGACGCGGCATACGCCTCGCCGCTCATCGCCGACTTCGAAGACGACCCCACACACCCGACAGGCGGGTGGGTCCCGATCGGGCTGGAGCGGTCGATGCTCGGTGCGATCAATGTCGCCGGGTCCGGCACGGGCGTGCTGATGCGTCGCTCGGCTCTGGAGCAGGCGGGCGGGTATGACGAGCAGATGCCCGCCTACGAGGACTGGGACCTCTACTGCGCCATGCTGGAGAAGGGGATGCGGGGGGAGGTCGTGCCCGAGTTTCTGATCCGCTATCGCCAGCGTCCGGGCTCGCTCATGAAGACCAGGGCTGCGAGACTGCACGATGTGCTGCACGCACGCATCCTCGCCAAACACCCGGTTCTTGCACACCCGGACGCGATGCGCCTGCTCGTGAGCCTGGCATCGTCAGAGGTGTGCTAGCGCGACTCGACGGTCTCGTGTTCGCGGCTGCGTGCATGCCCGTTCAGGCGGTGGGCGGTGCCGTTGAGCGTCGTGCGCACGATCGGCAGGTCTTCCAGCGTCGCGGGGCGCGCCGGGCGCGATGGCACGCCGGGTGCAGGCCGTCGGAGCAGGCGGTATGCGGGCGTGCGCTTGACGAACTGAATCATGCGATACGAACGGCTGGCGCGGATGCGTGCAAGCCGCTCCACGGGCGTGCCTACCCGCTCGAGATCCCGCCAGTTCGGCCCCCAGCGCACGCGGGCCAGCAGGCCGTAGATCGGATTGTGCTTCAGGCGCTGCACCAGCCGCCATGATCGCGATCGCTCGATCCGCCGGAGTTCCCGGCGAGCATGCCGCTGGCGTTTCGGAGCGCGGGTGCCGTGTCTCTTCGGGGAACGCTTGCCCTTGGATGGCTCCGGAGACTTCTCGTGCTGCCGCTGGGCCTGCTGGCGAGACTGCATCCACAGGCGATTGCAGATGCTCTGGATGCGCAGCAGATCGACGGCACGCGTCGCGCTCTCCAGAGCAAGCCCCGCGGGCAAGGGCGGACGCGGCTCGCGCAGGCGATGCTCGATCGCCCGCAGCAGCAGGTGCTCCATACGATCGCCCATCCGGTCCAGCGTGAACGACTCGATCACGCGCCTTCGGGCGGCCCGGGCCATCGACCGACGCTTCTCCGCATCGCTGATGAGTTCGAACAGAACCTCGGCGTACGGCCCCGGCTCTTCCTCGAGCTCACGACCTTCCTCGCTCTTGGGCAGCAGATACCCGCACTCGGGCGTGACCAGCTCGCGCTGCCCGCCGACATCCGCCCCGACGACGACGACACCCGCCGCCATCGCCTCGTAGACGACCAGCGCGATTCCCTCCCAGCGCGACGGCAGGAAGAGGATGTCCGCGGCGCACATCAGGTCGTTGATCTCCTCGTTGGAGACCTCCCCCAGCATCTTCACATGGCGGCGCAGACGGAAGCGGTCCAGATCCCGCTCGAACTGGGCACGCAGCTCGCCATCGCCGGCGACGAGGAACCGGAAGTCCTGCCCGCTGAAGGCCGCCCGTGTGGCAAGGTCGTTGATCGCGCGCGCCATCACGCCCGGCTGCTTCTGGTCGCAGATCCTGCCGGCGTACAGGATCACCGGCATGTCCTCGTCGATCCCCAGACGCTCGCGAACGCGCTTGCGTCGCTCGCTGTCGGGTGTCCACGCGTCGGGATCGATATTGGTCGTCGCAACCTCGATCCGCTCGGGATCCGATCCGTGCTCGATCATCCATGAGCGCAGATGCGAGGAGGAGGTGATCTGGAGATCCAGCAGGTCGGCCATCCCCGCCCCGCTGCGAGGATGCCCGCCCTGACGCCAGTACATCTCCTCCATGTGGTTGTAGTCCACATACGCCGGCAGCGGACAGACGCTCTTGAGATACGGCAGGAACAGATACCCCGCGTCGGAGTTGCTGATGAGCACGACATCCGGACGACGCGACTCGATCAGGTATCGAAGGAACAGCGGATGGTCCGCGTGGAAGCAGAACGCGTGCAGGGGGAAGATGTCCGGCGTCGAGCGGGCGAACGCGTGCTGCCAGGAGTTCTCGTTGCGGATCGTCGTCGCGATCGAGACCTCCCATCCCCGCGCCGTCAGCTGTTCCAGCAGGTCCAGATTGAACTTGTCCGCCCCGCCCATGCGCATCCAGGGCAGGATCATCAGGACCCTGCGCGACTCCTTGGGAAGCGGGTTCTCCATGGGAGGCGCATCGGGAAGCCTCGCCAGCTGGTGGTGGACGCGATAGGGCACGCCGGGCATCCCGCCGCTGACCAGGTCCGCATAGCGTCGCCGGAGCGCGTCGCGGAACATGCGCTGGCGATCGCCCCGGTCCCAGTTCTCCCAGCGGTCGGAGTGGTCCTCGCGTCTGCGGTACCATGTCAGGAACTCGGGCAGCGTGTGCCCCCAGATCCCGTGCGAGGCACAGCGCAGCCAGAACTCCCAGTCCTCCATCCCGCCTCGGATCGACTCGTCGTAACCCCCGATGCGCTCGTGCACGCTCCTTCGCACGAGCACCGCGTGAGCTCCGACGATGCTCTGCTCGAGGAATCGCCTGGGCTCGTGGAAGCCATGACGCCACAGATATCCCTGGGCGCCGAAGCCCACTTCCCAAGTGTTGATGAACCCGACATTCTCGTGCGTCAGGGCGTGCCAGACGCATTTTTCCAGCGCCGTCGCCTCGATCAGATCGTCCGCATCGAGCTGGAAGACGAGCTCGCAGCGTGCCTCGCGAAAGCCCCGATTGCGTGCCGCCGACGGCCCGGAGTTCACATCCAGGTCGATGACGCGCACGCGAGGATCCGCATCGCGCCAGCGGGCCAGCGCCTCCAGCGACGAGGGGTCCGTGCTCGCGTCGTTGACGATGATCCACTCGAACCGCTGCAGGCTCTGACCCATGACGCAGCGGGCCGTCTGCTCGAACTCCCCGGGATCCGCGTTGTAAAAGGGCGTCAGGACCGTGACCAGCGGCTCATCGAATGGCGCCGCCGGGGCATATCGGAACGATGGACGACCCTCGTGTGCCGGGTGATTCTCGAAGTCTGGCTCGCGTGGGTTGATCATGCGGGTTCATCCGTGTCCTGCAACCGGTCTTGGGCTCACGACTGGCTCGTGGGGGGCTTGCCGTCGACCTCGGGCGGGCCGTCGGGGTCGGGCGCCGCCGGGGTTGACGGCGAGCCCTGGTCGCCCATCGTAGCAGCCTTCCCGGAAGCCCGGAGATCCTTGGGGGTGTCCTCCACCCTGTCGGTTTTCCCCATGGCCCGCTCGCGCCAGTGCTGGCTCTGGGCCTTGTGGAACGCCAGCCCACGCTCCAGGCGACGCATGTGCGTCAAAAGCGCCTCGATCTGGGCACGCCGGCGTTCATCGCGGGCCTCCAGCCACGCCACCTGTCGGTCCCGCGACTCGCGCAGCCGTCCGATCTGCTGTTCCAGCCAGTTCGCCCGCTTGCGGGTCCGTGCACAGGCGTCCTCCCAGAACTCCTTGGCAGATCGCATCGACGCGAGGCGCTCACGCAGCGAGCCGATCGCGCGGTCCTTCTCCTCGCGCAGGCGGGCGATGTCGCGTCGGACCGACTCGAGGCGGGTCCGTGCGGCCTGATGCTGCCCCCGCCAGAACGCGACGGCCTCGCGGTTCTGCCGGGCCCATGCCTCGATCTTCTCGCTCCGCTCGCGCGCACGATCGCGCGCGACGCGAAGATGCTCCACCTGATCCCGGAGCCATGCGTTGGCCCGCTTCAGGCGTTCGATCTGCTCCGTTGCACGCGCATGGGCCTGCTGGGCACGCTGCTCGGCGATGGCCCGCTGATCCCTGTGGTAGGCAACCTGCCCCTGGAGAAACTCCCGGGCCTTGGTCAGGCTTGCGCTCCAGCGGCGCAGTTCCGCGACGCGCTTTCGAAGGGCCTCGACCCGCCCACGCTCACGCTGAAGGGTCTCACGCTGACGCTGGATGACCTCCCGCTGATGCTGAAGGGTCTCACGCTGGCGCTGAATGACCTCGCGTTGCTCGCCGAGCCGCCGGCGCATGTCCTCGATCCGGCGCGCATGCTCGTCCTTCGTGCGCTGTGCCTGCTCCTGGAGCGTTTCGATCCTCGCGCGGGCGGCGTGGAGTTGGCGCTGGAGTTCGCTCGCGTGGCGCTGGTGCCAGCCGGCCTGTCGCGCGAGCCAGCGTCGGGCGCGCTCCATGCGCTCGATCCACGAGCGCATGTTCGCCGTCGTCTGCGGGTTCGTCAGAGTCCACGCCAGTCCGGGACGCTCGCGGCAGGTCTCCAGCGCGTGGAGCGCGCCGATACAGCGCCCAGCCGCGTCCACGAGCGCGATCAGGTCGGCGTGGGCGAACCGCAGGGGCTTGCTGGGCGATCCCCACACATTGAGCCAGTCGCTCTTGATGGCCTGCTCGAACTGTCCGAGGGCGTGCTGCCAGTGATCGCGGGCCGCTTCCGGATCGCCCGCATAGCGCCGGATCAGCCCCGCGTGGAACAGCGCGTCGACCGTTTTGCTCGCAAGCAGCGGGCTGAAGACGAGCGGGTCCAGTTTCGCACACGCGCACAGCCTGCGATAGGCCTCGTCCATCCGCCCGCGGGCCATCAGCAGGCGTCCGGCAACATATTCCGTGCTGATCCGCCAGCGATGGGCATAGGGCGTGTCGTCCGCCCGCTTCTGGTACTGCTCGATGCGGCGGAGGAGATCATCGACCCGTTCCGGATCGGGCGTGTCGCTCTCGAGCAGGCGATAGCCCAGCACGCACAGGGCGGCTCCCTCGTCCGAAGACCCCGGGCGTGCCGTCTCCAGTGTGCGCGATGCAATCTCCGCGACCACCTCCCGATTCGACGAGCGCAGTCCCCGGGCGATCATCGAGCGGGCGAGCCACGGGTTGTCGAGGTCCCGCTCGAAGTTCGCGACATGGAACCCCGGGCGATGCAGGTGGTCCGGAAAATCACGCTCCTGATAGGGGACATCCGCACCCGTCGAGGGATCCCGCATCAGGACCACGACGGACCAGGAACCTTCCGGAGCCTCGTCCCCGGGATGCACCTCGACGAATCCTCGCTGCCTGCCCGCTTCGTTCTCCGGGTCCTCGCTCCCGTCCTGCTGGACGGCGAGGGACTCGATCAGGAACCCGGGCGTCTCCAGCGCGTCGTGCGATGCGCTGCAGGGCAGGTCCAGCACGATCCGCCCGCCGGGGCACACCCAGCGTGCCAGTGAAGGTAGCGCCGATCGTACCTGCCCGGGCGAGCCGTACCGTCCCATCGCGAGCAGGGCGTGGAAGCCGCCGACGGGCACGCCGGCGATCTCGTCCGCATCCAGGAGCCCCGTCTCGTTGGCGACGGCCTCGATGCGTGCGTCCGGCGTCGATGCTCGCAGCCGGCTGGCAGCCTCGTCGTCGCGCACGACGGCGACGATCCGCGACGCGAGGGTGGCACGGTCCACCATCGCCGCGCTCCACCCGGTCGATCCCGAGGCATCCAGCACGAGTTCGTTCGGGCGGATCAGCCCGAGGCATCGCGCACATCGCGCGACCTGTGCCTCGCTCTGCGCGTCGGGCGCGTGCAGCGGGTCGTCCGCGATCGCGCCCTGCGTGGGGCATCGCTCGAGCACGAGCGTGATCTGCCAGCCCTCGCTGTCGAGGCGGTCGAAGTCCACGACGCGATGGGCCAGCGGGTGTCGGCGGAAGCCCGACGAGAGGAATCGCTCGAGCCACCACGCGCGATCGCGGATCGTCAGGTGCCACCGCCGATCGCGGTCGGGTGTCGTGGCGATCCGCACGAAGCACGCACCCGAGCAGACGCGGGCCAGTTCCGTGATCGCCCGATCCACATCCTCCTCGGCGATATGCTCGAGCACATCCGTGCTCACGACCGTCGCAAACGCGCCGTCCTCGAACGGCAGGTCGAGGATCGAGGCCACCGAGAAGCGTTCGGGTGCGAGGCGGTTGGCCTCCTCGACCGGCGCCTGTGCGATGTCTACGCCGCGTGCGTCCACACCCCGCCGGAGCAGCGTGCGCACGAGCAGCCCCATCCCGCACCCGACATCCAGCGTGCGTCCCGCCCCGCAGGTGGACAGGATCTGATTGCTCAGTTCGTCGGCGTCTTCGAAGGAGTGCGAGCCCCAGCGGTCCTCGCGCGACCAGTATTCCTCATACCAGCGTGCGTAGTCGACCGCCCCGGGTTGCTGTGCGTCAGACATCGTCATCGAAGCGGGCTTCCATTCCCAGGTCGCACACCCCGCCGAAGAAGTGCTCGTCGCGTACGACGCGCACCGTGAAGAACGCCGCCTCATCCAGCCAGTGCAGCATGCGCTCGTCCTCGTAGTATCGATCGCGTTCCTCGGCGACCATCGCCTGCACCTCGTAGAACCCCGCCCCGAGGCGACAATCGCAGCAGAAGTCCACGCAGAACGCCTCGCCCGCCGAGAACTCGCGATCCCAGAACACCGGCGGGCGCAAGGCGGGCTCCTCGCTCGCCCAGGTCTCGATGTCCTGGTTCAGCGTGCCCCACGAGTAGATCTTGACGCCCTCCTTGTTGCGGATGCGGATGGCGACATTCAGGTGCGTCAGGTCCCTGCGCACGCGCCCGCGCACGCGGATCCGCAGCGGGTCGCCGCTGCGCAGCAGCGAGCAGGGATCGCCCACATCGTCGAGCACCTCGACGCTCTCGATGATCGCGTCCTCGTCGCCGAAACTCAGGTCCCGACCGCCCTGCCCGCCCGTCGTCGCCTTCTTCGCCGTCCGCGCGATCGAACTCTGCGACGCGAGCGTGCGGGCCTGCCCGCGCGACCAGCGCTTCTCCTCCTCGTGCAGCAGCCTGCGATACTCCAGCACGACATCGCCCGGCGGGCCCACGGCACGCACCAGACCCTCGTGCAGCAGCACCGCACGCGTCGTGATCGTCCGGATCACCTCCTGCTGGTGGCTCACGAACAGCAGCGTGACCCCGTCGTCCTCGCGGAGCTGCTTCAGACGCTGGTGACAGCGCTTCTGGAACAGGTTGTCCCCCACGCTCAGGGCCTCGTCGATCACCAGGATCTCCGGGTCCAGCTGCACCTGCACGCTGAAGGCCAGACGCACCTTCATCCCCGACGAGTAGGTCTTCACCGGCTGGTCGAGGAAGTCCCCGATATCCGCGAACCCCGCGATGTCGTCGAACCGCTCGTCCACCTCCCGCCGACGAAGCCCGAGGATCGACCCGTACAGGTAGATGTTCTCGCGCCCCGTGAACTCCGGGTTGAACGCGCTGCCCAACTCCAGCAGCGCATCGACGCGCCCGCGCACGCGGATCTCTCCCTGTGTCGGCGTGAGCACCCCGGCGATCAACTGCATCAGCGTGCTCTTGCCCGAGCCGTTGCGCCCGATGATCCCGATCGCCTCGCCCCGGCGCACCTGGAGGTTCACCCCGCGAAGGGCCCAGAACTCCCGGTGATAGCGCTTGCGCCATCCCAGCAGCGCCTGACGAACCCGGTCCGAGGGACGCGGAAAGACCCTGTAGCACTTGGCCAGATCGCGGATGTCGACCACGATGTCGGCGTCCACGGGCTCCGCCGGCGCCGCCCGAACCTCCGCCTGAACCTCGGGCCTCGCAGGCGTCAGCGTGTCAGATGACATCGGCAAACCCTCGGCGGACCCGCATGAACAGGGCGTACGACAGCACCACAAGGATACTCGATCCGACGATCCAGATCCCCAGCATCCCCCAGTCGGGCTGGCGACCCTGGAGCACCACCCGACGCACCCCGTCGACCACCACCGTCAGCGGGTTCAGGTGCAGCACCCAGCGCAGGTGCGCCGGCACCGCGTCGATCGAGTAGATGATCGGCGTCAGGAAGAACAGCAGACGCGTCACCGTCGAGCCCAGAAACTGCTGGATGTCCCGGAAGTACACCCCGATCGCCCCGAACGCCCAGCCCACGGCGATTCCCATCAGCACACCCGGCAGCAGCACCGCCGGCAGCAGCAGGGCCGTCCACCCCACGCCCCCGCTCAGCACCAGCGCCGCCAGCAGCACGATCGCAAGGCCCAGCGACGCGTGCACCAGCGCCGTCAACGCGCTGACGATCGCGAAGATCTCCAGCGGAAACGCCATCTTCTTCACGAAGTTCCGCTTGCTCGTGATCAGCGAGCCCGACCTGCCCAGCGGCTCGGCGAACACCTGGAACGCCGTCAGCCCCGCGAACAGATAGATCGCGTACTGCAGCGGCCCCTCGTCCGGATGATGCGACAGACGCACCTTCAGGATCGAGCTGAAGACCAGCGTGTAGACGCACAGCATCATCAGTGGGTTCAGCAGGTCCCACAGCATCCCGAAGTGCGTCCCGCGCGTGCGATGACGCAGATCTCGACGCACGAACTGGCGGATCAGATCCCGCCGCTCGATCAGCATGCGCAGCAGACGCACCGGCGCGCCCGCAAGATCCAGACGCACGGGGCCGCTCCGATTCACGGCGCTGACCGCCACCTCGTGCATCTCGATGACTCAGGCTCCGGTCGACGCCAGGCGCCGATGCTCGTGCAACTCGCGCAGGTAACGCTCGGTCAGCTCGTCCGCCTGGCGAACGATCTCCACCTCCAGCACGGGGTCTCCCTCCAGAGGTTTGCCCAGGAACTCACCGATCTCCCTGACGACCTCGGCGCGATTGGCATCCAGTCGCTCATAGGTCAGGCGATACGGCTCGATCCCCTCCCGCTCGAAGAAACGCTCCCATTGGCGGTTCAGACGCCGGATCGCCGCGACATCACGCTCGACGAACGCCACATCCAGCGCCGGCGGCTGCTCGTGCTCCACGCCCTCCTCGTCACGCCAGCGCAGCCACCTCCCTGAGGTCTTGGCCCGGAAGAAACTCAGGGCCTGACGGTCCACATCCTCACGCCACAGGTAGATGTACTTGGCATCTGGATAGAGCACCGGAAGGACGCCGAAATCCCACTCGACCTCCTGCTCCATGGCATGCCGAATCTCACGCACATGGGTCGCCATCATCTTGGTGCCGAAACACCCGTCCTGGGTCTTCTCCCGGCGCATCCGTTCCAGCCAGGCCTCACTGGAGACACCATCGGCGACCGCCTTGCCAAAGCCGAACAAGTCCTGGTGAAACCACTCATCAGGGTTTCCAAGGCTATTATTCCGCAGCAGTCGCTGGAGCAGGTTGCTCCCTGTCCTGCCGGTCGTTGCTACGACATACTCGATCCGCTCAGACATTGCCATCCCTCCGACCAGGGTTCTGCAGAGCACACGCCGTGGTCGCTGGTTGGTTCGGGAAAACCCGGTTTGTCGCGAGGGTGTGCTCGCCGGCTCCGATTTCCAGTCGGGGCGTCATCAACGGAGCACCCCCCGTGGGTCGCCAACTCTGGTCGCAGGATAGACCCGGGCCGGATGCCTATCCACAGCGTGCCTTTCTCACACCTCCTGCGCCACGCGCGCCAGCAGGCGGGCGCCGAAGCCCGTCGGCCCGGGCACGAACGGACCCGTGTCCTTCTCCACCGCGTGCGTCCCCGCGATGTCCAGATGGC
>WGEO01000090.1 GCA_015492715.1 Phycisphaerales bacterium
GACCCGGCGATGGCGATCCCGATGGCCGCGGGCCTCGATGCCTTTGCCCTGGCAGGCGGTGCGCTGGCCGCGCGTGGGCCGGCCGAGAGCCTCGCCCAGCGGGCTGAACTCGCCCTGGACGACGGCGGGAATGGCGACCTGCGCACACAGGCGCCCCAGGGCGAGTTCCGCCCGCTGGGCGAGGCTCTCGGCCGGCCCACGCGCGGCCAGCGCACCGCCTGCCAGGGCAAAGGCATCGAGGCCCGCGGCCATCGGGATCGCCATCGCCGGGTCCGGGCCGGCTCGCAGGATGTCGCCGGCGAGCGCATCGAGCGCGCGCACATCCCCGGTAAACCGATCGACATCGATGAATCTTCGCAGGGGTCCCCACGCCTCCTCGCGTTCCACGCGCGCCAGGGCGTCGCGCACGGCGCCCAGGGCCGATCGCCCGTCGAGATCGCCGGCGACCACACCCGCACGCCACAACGCGGTCAGCCACTCGAACTCGTCCAGCAGCGTCTGATACTGCGGAGCCATGCGTGCGGCCCGACGCAGATCGGCGGCGCCGGCCAGACGCGCCGGCTCGGGCAGCAGCGTCGCCACACGGTCGGCGATCTGGAGCGCGACCATGGCCGGTGCCTGTCGCAGGACCAGGTGATATGGGCTGACGACGAGGTCCACGATCCATTGTAGTGGGCCGGCGCGTCGCTACCCTTGGCCCATGAGCCGATACGACGAGTTCCAGCGATTCCGCGGCGAGTTGAACGAGATGATCCTCGCGCGTGCGACGACGCATACCAAGCGCTTCTTCACGCTCGACACGAAGATCTATGAGGACGGCGCCCTCGACGCACGCACGAAGGAGCTGCTCGGGCTCGTCGCGAGCATGGTCCTGCGCTGCGACGACTGCATCGCGTACCACATCGACCAGTGTGTGAAGGCGGGCGTCTCCGACGAGGAGATGTCCGAGGCGTTCGATGTGGCCCTGATCGTCGGCGGATCCATCGTGATCCCCCACCTGCGCCGGGCCGTCGCGTTTCTCGAAGAATGCCGGGCTCGGGACTGACCCGCGAGCCGGTCCCACCCCACGAGGCCATCCGGAACACGCCGCCACCTTCCACCCGGTCGCCCGTACTCGGTTCGGCGTCCTTTGGCGACAACCGCCATGGCGGATGGACCGTCGCCATCACCGGACCGTGGCAGGACTGATATCCTGTGGTCCATGCACGGACGCGCGATGCTCTTGGCGATTCGGGCCGGAATCCTGCTGCCGGCGCTGATGGCGGGGCTGGCAGGGTGTGTCGGCGGAAGCAGCGAGCCGACCTTCACCATCGCCCGCGACGACTATCCGCGTGCCTTCGATGCCGCCCGCGAGACGCTCCTGCAGGCGGGCTTCGACCTCGAACGCGTGGATGCCGGCGAGGGCGTCATCACGACGGCGCCGAGGGGCTCGGCGGGTCTCCTGTCTCCCTGGGACACACAGCAGTCGTCGCTTGCCGATGAACTCGACGACTTCGTCAACGACCAGCGCCGTCGAGTCCGGATCGAGTTCGTGCCATCGACCGACACACGCGAGGACGAGGGATTGCCCCCGGGGGCTCCCGTCGCCGTCGCCCCGATCGATGGCGACGAGTTCGAGGCACGCATCCGGGTCGTGATCGAACGGCGCCTCACGCCCGGGCGGACGATCGAGCCGGCATCGATCCGGCGCAGCAACCGCTTCGTCGACCCCACCTTGGGCGCTCGCCAGATGCTGCCCGTCGCCTGGGTCCCGATCCGCGAAGATCCGGATCTCGCCCGTCGTCTCAGCGCCCGCATCCAGCAGTACCTGCGCTGAGGCACGCCGCAGGATACACGCACCCACCATACGGGGCGATCCACCCGGAGAGCGGCGATCTCAGATGTGGTTTCCCCGCACCCGGCGTGCGAGCCTATTCGCCGTCGGCATCCACCGACGAAGGCCGGTCGAGCTCCTCGTACCCGATCGCCCGCAGGATCAGGTCCCCGCGTCGATGGGCGCCCAGTTTGCGATGCATGCTCTTGACATGATCATGCACCGTGTGCGGGCTGCGCGAGAGCCTCGCGGCGATCTGCGGAATGCTCAAGCCCTGCACGAGCAGATCCAGCACGCGGATCTCGCTGGTCGAGAGGACATCGCCCCGCATGCCGCCGAACGCCCGTGAGGCCCTGCGCCCCAGCCGGCGCACGACCGCGAGAAAGCACGCTCGCTCGCCCTCATCGCCCTCGATGCTCCGGGCGGCGCACAGCAGATGGGTCGCCGGCTCACTCCGAACAAGCGGGGTGTAGGCGAGCAGGACCGGACGGGCATGCAACTGCAGCGAATCCCCCGAGCGGATCGCGTGCTGATACCACGCCGACGAGTCCGCGGGCTCATGCCCGGGCAGACGCTCGAGGAGACCGACCGGGGCCGCATCCTCCTGCCGGGGCCAGTCGATCATCCCTTCCTGGACCTGCTCACAGACCACGCCGTGCGCGTCACACCCGACGAGTTGCACGCAGACCCCTTCGCTCCACACACCCGCGAGCGTGCGGCAGGCCAGTGCGCACCAGTCCTCCCTCGGGACACCGGGCAGCGACCACACCCCTTCGAGCACACGAGCCCAACGCTCGACCTGCTTCTCCCAGGCTCCACCCCCGGGTGTCCGTCCAGCAAGCGACGCGCTCATCGCATTGCCCTCATGACACATCCCCACGCCATAGGTATATCGTCCTAATCTGATCACTATTCGGCATATGCACGCCTGAAAATCCCAGTGTTTCTCGGGGGTCTGACGCAAATAGGGCAGAACACCTATCAGCGTCGCCCAGATCCGTGCCGGGGGGAGATCCGATCCCTCAGACCTGTGGAATCGGACGCCGACGCCCTCTCGTCTGCTGCCCGTGGACGGCATCGCCCCTAACCTGTCTGCCACGACCCCGCACACGCACGGAGGAGTCTCATGCGGATTGTCATCATCGGGGCCGGCCCGACGGGCCTGGGTGCCGCCTACCGCCTGCGCGAGCTCGGTCACGAGGACTTCGTGGTCCTCGAGAAGGCGTCGCACGCCGGTGGGCTCGCGGCGAGCTTCGTCGACGACGCCGGGTTCACCTGGGATGTCGGCGGGCATGTCATGTTCAGCCACTACGACTACTACGACCGCCTCTTCGAGACCATGATGGGCGACGCGTTCACGCTCAACGACCGGGAGAGCTGGGTCCGCATCATGGATCGATGGGTCCCCTACCCCTTCCAGAACAACATCCGGTATCTCCCGAAGCAGGCCGCCTACGAGTGCCTGCGGGGCCTGATGCACGCCCAACTCCGGCGGGAGAAGGACCCCCGCGAGGCGCGGCACTTCGGGGAGTTCATCGATCTGGTCTTCGGCGAGGGCATCGCCCGCCACTTCATGCGCCCCTACAACTTCAAGGTCTGGGCCTATCCCCCCGAGATGATGAACAAGACCTGGATCGGCGAGCGTGTCGCCGTCCTCGATGTCGATCGCGCCCTGCGCAATGTCATCCTCGAAGAGGACGACTTCGGGTGGGGGCCGAACAACCGGTTCAAGTACCCGCTCAAGGGGGGGACGGGCGCCTTCTACGAGCGCATCGCCCGCAGCCTCGACGGGTTCATCCGCTATGACACCGCCGTCGCGTCCATCGACCACGAGCGACACATCGTCCACTGCGCCGACGGCACACAGGAGCCCTACGACGCGCTCATCAGCGCCATGCCCCTGGACCTGCTCGTCACCCGCACGCTGACAGGCTCGGTGCCCCCGGAGATCGCCCAGGCCGCCGGGTCGCTGCTGCACTCTGCCGGACACATGGTGGGCGTGGGCATCCGGCGCCCCTGCCCCAGCACCAAGTGCTGGATGTACTTCCCCGACGACAACTGCCCCTTCTATCGCGTGACCTACCTGAGCAACTACTCGCCCTACATGACCCCCGACCAGTCCGGGCGCAACGATCAGTACTATTCCCTCCTCTGCGAGACCAGTGAAAGCCCCTGCAAGCCGGTCGATCACGAGGCCATCGTCGAGGACACGATCCGCGGGCTGGAAGCCAGCGGGCTACTCGAGCCGGGCGAGCGCAACGACATCGTGAGCATCTGGCACAAGCGTGTGGAATACAGCTACCCCACGCCCAGCGTCGAGCGGGATCAGATTCTCTCGACCGTCATCCCCTGGCTGGAAGCGCGGGACATCTACAGCCGGGGACGCTTCGGGATGTGGAAGTACGAGGTCGCCAACACCGACCACACGCTGATGCAGGGGGTCGAGTGTGTGGACCGCCTGCTGGAGGGAACCCCCGAGCAGACGATCGGGATCGTTTATCGGACGACGGCGGATGGTCGCGGAGCTGCGGAGCACGCCCGACCGAAGGTCGCCGGCTCGGGGGAAAAACGCCTGCAGGTCGAGACCCGACAGCCACCGACACCCGTCATGCGTGGGCGTGAGGGGTGAGCAGACGGGGCGTTTCCGGAATGCTGCCGTTTTTCTTGGCAATCTGGGCAAATTCTGCGAATCAATCCGTGGTCTGATGTGGTCCGGCGCGAAAGGCGCGGCACACTAGAGGGCGTCGGGGGACGAGCCCCTGACCAGTGGGGTATCCCCCAGCGGAGCCCGAGAGTTGAGATTCGTGAGGTCGGCCTGGTCGACCGCGCGGGGGCCGTATGAGCGCGCTGTCGAGACATTCCGAGCAACCGCTGCTCCTGACGCACTGGCAGCCGGATGTGCTGCAGATGATGGACGAGCATCATCTGGTCGCCACCAGCAGCACGCCGAGACGGCGTCTGCACTTTGCCGCGTCGCTGGCGCACTTCCTCGATTCGATGCGCGACACCGAGGTATGCGTCTTCTACGGGCAGTTCATCCGTGATCTGGACTCGTTCTGCCATCAGCTCGAGCGGGCGATCCCGGGCGAGCCGCTGGAGCGGCGTATCACGGGGCCTCGCAGCGTGACCGCCCTGCTGCGCACCCGCCAGACCTTCCCGGGCCGGCCGCCCAGTCGGTTCCGCTACTACATCTGGCACGACGCGGACGAACTCGTGCGTGCCGATCATGTCCTGTTCGGTCGGCTGGTCGATGCGCTGGCGGGCGTCGCCGCCGAGGCCGAGTATGTCGACGACGACGCTTTGCTGATCCACCGGAGCGTGTTCATCGGTTCGAGCCTGCTGGATGTCTACGCCGACGACCCCAACGGGCAACTCCAGTGCTGGTACACCGACGGGCAGGGCGAGCCCTTCTGGCAGTTGGTGACGGGCATCGACCGTCCCCGCACGCAGCGTCTGGCGATCGACGCGCTGTACGGCTGAGATCGGCGTCCGCCTTGATTGTGCGCCCGATCGTGGCTTTGCTGTGCGCATGCGGATCATCGGGGGCGAGTATCGACGGCGTCGGCTGGCCTCTCCGCCGGACCGGACGACGCGCCCCATGCCCGATCTGGTGCGTGAGGCGCTGTTCAACCTCCTGCGGGGGCACAGCGAGGGCGCGCTCGTGCTGGATCTGTTCAGCGGGTCGGGCGCCGTCGGGCTGGAGGCGATCAGCCGGGGAGCGACCCGCTGTGTGATGGTCGAGCGTGATCGGCGTGCCGTCGCGACCATCGAGCAGAACATCGAGGCGCTGGGGGTGCAGGATCGCTGCGAGGTCGTGCGGGGCGACGCCCTCTCGCCGGGGCTTATCGCCCGCCTGCCGAGACCGGCCCACCTCATCATGTTCGATCCGCCGTACCCGATGGTGTGGGACGCCCGCTCGTGGGCGCGCTGTCGGGACCAGCTGGCCCGCCTGATCGGGCTGCTCGACGAGACGGGGTACCTGATCGTGCGAACACCCCACCCGCCGGTGCGTCGTGTGCCCGCTTCGGGCGCCGGCGACGAGGGGCAGGACCGATATGAGCCCATCGACCTGTCGATTGCGGGCGCCGTCGGCCCCGAATCGCACGAATACGGGAGGATGGGGGTGCACCTGTACGCCCCTGAGCGGTAGGCTCCAGCGGGGGACCGCCGGCCGGGAACGAGCCGACCGACGGGTTCCGTTGGTTGCCATCGAGGCGGAGAACGAACAGGACGACGCGTTTGCCCATGCCCCTGGCCCAGATCGCGTGTGTCTGCATGCTGCTGAGCGGTGCGCCCGCGGACCGGGTGCAGGTGCAGCCGGCATCGCTTCACGATGCCCCTGCGGGTGCCGTGCTCGCCATGCGCCAGCATGCGCACTCGGGCGTCCTGTCGCTGACGCTCTCCAGCGGCGTCGTCGTGCACTTCCGCGAGATGGGCGGCGAGGCACGCGTGCGGGCCACGCTGTCGGGACCGGCGGTCGAGGCCCTGACGCCCGCGATGCGCCGGGCCGTCGGCGATGCGCTCGCGCATCCCGCCCCGGGGCGTGTCGTCCCCGAAGCGCTGGGCAAGGCGGTCGAACGAGACGAGATCCGTCTGCGTGCGCGCGCCGGCTCGGGGGTGATCACGATCCGGATCGACGCACCGGACGCCGCGCCGGCACTCGACCTGCTCGGCGTGCTGCTGGCCGACGCGCAGGCAGACCCCGAACGCCTCGAGCAGTTCAAGGACGAGTCGGCGCAGCGACACGACAAGTACGCGACATCGAGCGAGTGGGCGCTGCAGCGTGTGGCCCGTCGGGTTCTCGCTGGCGAGGAACGCGAGGGCGACCGATCCGATCTGGACGCCCTGACGCTCGACGGTCTCCAGGGGGCGCTGGAGCGGACGGTCCGGGGGGCCGCCGTCGAGGTGGGCCTGTGCGCGCCGCTCTCGCGGGCGCAGGTCGTCGATCTGTGCGAGCGCACGCTCGCGGCGCTCGAGCCCCGCCCCGAGGTCTCACCCCTGCAGCCCGACGCGGGCGCGATCGTCCCCATCGAGGTCGACGAGCAGGTCGAGGGCATCGAGCATCCGGCGGTGTTCGTGGCCTATGCGTTGAACACCTCGCTGACCAGTCCACAGGCGCGTGCGCTGCGCGTCGCGGGCGACCTGCTCGAGGCACGCCTGGAGCGTACCCTCGCGTCGGGGCGCGTCGCGGCCCGCTTCGAGGGGTACGCGGGTCCGGGTCGCAATGCCATCTTCTACGCCGCCGTCATCGACGGACCACCCGACGCGCCGACCGTTCTCGACGAGGCGCTGTCGCGTCTTGCGGATGAGGAGGGGGATGGCGACGAGGTCGCGAGGCTGGGCGCCGAGCGGAGCGAACGCCTGCGCAAGTCGCTCGAGGACAGCGGGTTCTGGGCGGCCATCCTCGCAGATCGCGACCGCCTCCGGATCGATCTCGACGAACTGCTGGTCGGTCCGCATGTCTACCGGACCATGACCCCGCAGCGAGTCCAGGACGCGGTCCGCAGGGCGGCAACCGACGGCGCGCGCATCCGCATCCGCGTGTACCCGCCCGAATGAAGCGGCCCGTGCTCGCCCGTCGTCACGAGGGATGGCGGATCCCGAAGAACCGTTCGGTGTTCTCGTTGAGGGTTTGATGGAACTCCTCGAAGGGCACGCCGCGGATCGAGGCCAGATGCTCGGCGGTGTGTCGGACCCACGCTGGCCTGCACGGACGCTTGCCCCGATGCGGGACGGGGCTGAGGAACGGAGCGTCGGTCTCGACCATGATGCGATCGGCGGGGATGAGGCGTGCGGCTTCCTGCACCTCGCGCGCATTGGGATAGGTGACAACCCCCGTCAGCGAGATCATCGCGCCGAAGTCCAGACATGTGCGCGCATCGCCCGCATCTCCCGTAAAGCAGTGGAAGACGAAGCGGGACGGATCGATCCGGCTGGCACGCAGGATGGGGATCAGATCGTCGAAGGCCTCGCGGCAGTGGAGCACGACCGGCAGGTCCACGCCCTCATCCAGTTGCGCCTCGATCATCGCGATCTGCTCGCTGAGCACGCGGTCCTGGATCTCGCGGGGCGGGCGGTCGTAGTGGTTGTCCAGGCCCAGTTCCCCCCACGCGACACAGCGATCGTCGCGTGCGACACGGGCCAACGCCTGCCAGTCGTGCGGGCCCTGATCGGCGTAGAGGGGGTGGACGCCGCTCGTGCACCAGACACAGTCGTGGGCGCGGGCGAGTGCCAGGCACTCGCCCGCGTTGGCGCTGGTCGTGCTGACCGTGATCATGCCCATGACGCCGGCCTGCCGGGCCTCGTCGATGGTCGCCGCAACCTGCCCTGCGAAGTCCGGAAAAGTCAGATGGCAGTGGGTGTCGATCATGCGCCGGACGGTAGGCCCGAGGCTCTCGGCGGGTACACTCACCTTCAGGAGAAGCCCGATGCAATACAGCCGACCGTGGAGAGTCCTGCTTGTCCTCGTGCTGGGCCTGGTGGCGAGCGTGCCCGCAGGGGCGCAGCGCGACGGGTCCTACGAACTGTGGTCCGTGCTGATGGTCGACGATCAGCGTGCCGGGCATGTGCTCGAGCAGGTCGAGGTAGGCGACGGCACGATCACCACGATCGTGCGCTCGTCGATGTCCATGCGTCGCGGACCGGCGAGCATCGAGGTCTCGGTCGAGGGCACCTTTGTCGAGACCCCAGCCCACGAGCCGCTGCGCTGGCACACGGTGGTCTCGATGGGCGGGGCTCCGGTCGAGCAGACCTTTACCTTCAGCGACGACGGGATCGAGGTGGTTCGGCACGAGGGCCAGCGGGAATCGCGTCAGACGCGTCCGGCGCTGGAGGATGGGTGGCTGACGCCCGGCGGGGTGCGCGAGTTGCTCCGGCTGCGGCTGGGAGCCGGGGCACGCACGATCTCCTACAGCACGCTGGACCCGACGCAGGGGCTCACGCCCGTCCATGTGCGTCTGGACGGCATCGAGGCGACGAGCGTCGATGTGCTGGGCAAGACGATCAGCGCTCATAAGGCGACCATGACCAGCACGGCCTTGCCCGGTGTGCCCACGACCGTGTGGATCGACGATCAGGGGCGCACCGTGCGGAGCGAGGTGGGGCTGGCGGGGATGACCATCGTGACGGTCGCGGCGGACCGGGAACTGGCTCAGAGCCAGTTGGACCCGCCGGAACTGATGGCGCGGACCTTCGTGCGCACGGCGCGTGCGATCGAGCGTCCGAGGCAGATCACGGACGCGTCGTACATCCTGCGCGTGCGCGAGGGCACGCTCCCCGACCTTCCGGAGACCGCGAGCCAGCGCGTGGAGCGGATCGACGAGCGCACGGTGCGCGTCATCGTGCGCGGGAACGGACGATTCGCGGGCGGGCTGGCACGCGAGGGCGACGAGCGACTGATCGGGGCGTCGCCCATGCTCGACACGGACGATCCGCTGATCCGGGATCTTGCAC
>WGEO01000091.1 GCA_015492715.1 Phycisphaerales bacterium
GACGGGGCCACCGATACACGGGCCGAGGCACGCTCCAACGCCTCGGTTGGAATGTGCTCGTTCTCATAGGTCAGGACGGTTGCGCCGTCGATCAGACGATCCAGCGCCTCCTCGTCGTCGAAGGGAGCCACGATATGCTCGGCGACGCGCCCGGCACACGCGTCCGGCGCCGGGTCGAGAAAGCGGCATCGATACCCCATGCGAAGCGCCGCCTCGTGCAGCATCAGACCAAGCTGACCCGCCCCCATGACCGCGATCACCTCGCTTGTCACGGCTCCAGACCCTGCTCGCTGTCGCTCAGCACGCGTGCCGTCTGGGCCTCGCGGAATCTGCGGAGGGGCTCGCGAAACTCCGGGTGCGCCCGCGCGACGATGGACGCCGCCAGGAGCCCGGCGTTCTTCGCCCCATTGATTGCGAGCGTTCCCACCGGCACCCCCGCCGGCATCTGCGCGATCGACAGCAGCGAATCGATCCCCTTCAGCGTGCGGGACTCGACGGGCACACCCAGCACCGGCAGCAGCGTCTTGGCGGCGCACATCCCCGGCAGGTGGGCTGCCCCGCCCGCACCCGCGATGATCACCTCCAAGCCGCGCTCCTCGGCCCCGGACGCATACTCGAAGAGCAGGTCCGGCGTGCGATGAGCGGACACGATGCGAGACTCGTAGGGCACCCCCAGATCGCGCAGGATCTCGCACGCCGGGCGCATCGTGTCCCAGTCCGAGCGTGATCCCATGATGACACCGACCAGAGGCCCCTGGGGCACGGCACCGCCTCCTCATCAGGCATGGGCACCATTTATAGCATGATCACCTTACCTTGGATCACAGACCTTCGACGCCCCCGGGATAACCGGCACGCTACCACTCGGGGCCGCCGGCGTATCGCCCGTACACATCCGCCATCGCCTGCGTCATCTCGCCCAGCGTGCAACCGGCGAGGGCACCGTTGACCAGCGCAGGCATCACATTCTGCTTGAACAGTCCGAGCTCCGACGCGCTCGTCGGATAGCCCTTGCCGCCGCCCGGATCCCCCTGGGCGCAGGTCGTCCGGATGCGTTCCAGTGCCCGCGCCACCTCGTCCTGATCGCGGGCGTTCTTGAATCGTGCCAGACGCTCGACCTGCTCGGTCTCCACGCTGTCGGGGATCATGAGGATGTCGATCGGACGCTGCTCGTCCTCCTCGACATACTCGTTGACGCCGACGATGATCCGATCGCCGCTCTCGACCTCCTCGGCGAATCGGTAACTCGCCTCGGCGATCTTCCGGCGGAAATACCCGCGATGGATGCCCTCGACGACGCCCCCGTACCCCCCGATCGGTGTGCCGTCGTCGCGCATACCCTGCCAACGCCCGCCGCCCATCTCATCGATCTCGTCGATGATTTCCAGGGCCTCGCTCTCGACGGTATCCGTCAGGTGTTCGATGAACCACGAGCCGCCCAGAGGATCGACGACGCGCGTCACGCCCGTCTCGTGCGCGAGGATCTGCTGGGTTCGCAGCGCCACGGTCACGGCCCGCTCCGTCGGCAGGCCCAGCGTCTCGTCCATGCTGTCCGTGTGCAGGCTCTGGCACCCGCCCAGCACCGCCGCCATCGCCTGATAGGCCACACGGACGATGTTGTTCAGTGGCTGCTGCTCGGTCAGACTGCAACCGGCCGTCTGCACATGCGTCTTCATGAACCACGACTTTTCTTTCTTCGCGCCATAGACCTCGCGCATGCGTCTCGCCCAGATCCGGCGTGCGGCCCGGAGTTTGGCGATCTCCTCGAAGAACTCGTTGTGGCTGTTGAAGAAGAAGGAGAGTCTCGGCCCGAACGCGTCCACATCCAGCCCGCGCACCAGGCACGCCTCGACATACTCCATCCCGTCGCGCAGGGTGAAGGCGAGCTCCTGCGGGCCCGTGCTCCCCGCCTCGCGGATGTGGTACCCGCTGATGGACACGCTGTGCCACTTTGGAACACACGCCGTCTGGAACTCGATCGTGTCCACGACGAGTTTCACGCTGGGCTCGGGCGGATAGATGAACTCGTTCTGCGCGTGGAACTCCTTGAGGATATCGTTCTGGATCGTGCCACCCAGCGCGCCCCAGTCGATCCCCCGCTGCATCGCCATCGCCAGGTACATCGCCCAGATCACCGCCGCCGGCCCGTTGATCGTCTGGCTGACCGTGACCCGGTCGATCGGGATGTCCGCATACAGGCGGTGCATGTCCTCGATCGTGTCGATGGCCACGCCGCACTTGCCGACCTCACCCACACACAGCGGATCGTCGCTGTCGCGTCCCATCAGTGTGGGCAGGTCGAAGGCCGTGCTCAGGCCCGTGTTGGCACCCGTCGAGGTCTTGGCTGCCTCCAGCAGGTACTTGAATCGCTGGTTCGTGTCGTCGGCGGACCCAAAGCCCGCGAACTGGCGCATCGTCCACAGGCGTGTCCGATAACCCTCGGGAAACAGCCCGCGGGTGTACGGGTAGGTGCCCGGGGCCGGCAGATCGCGTTCGATGTGGTTCAGCGACACGATCCGGTCCGGGGTCACGACGCAGCCGGGCCCGTAACTCGGATCCAGCACGATGCCGCTGATCGTCACCGCGTGTGGATCGACCTGATCCAGCCCCGGGCCGCTGATGGTGCTGCTCGTCGTCATTGCATGATCTCCTGACACTCGATTGTACGACACACACCGCACGCTCGATCCCGGGTCGCGCGACGCGCATGCTGTCCTATCCTGCCGCCCTGATGGACGCTTCCCGGACGCCAACCCGCCCGCAGGTCAGCGCCTTCCTGCTCGAGTTCGGTCGAGACCTGCACCAGACGGGCACCCCCGCCCACCGCCTCGAGGAGACCCTCCAGGCGATCGCCGATCAACTCGGCATCGAGGCCCAGTTCTTCAGCACGCCGACGAGCCTGATCCTCGCGATCGGCCCTGAGACCTCGCAGCGCACACACCTGCTCCGAATCGAGCCGTCCGAGGTTGATCTGGACCGGATGATCCGCGTCGATGACGCTGCCACACGCGTCGCTCGCGGCCAGATTGACCCGGACGAGGGTATCAGGGCGTTGCGTGAGATCGAGCGCACGCCTCTTCGATATCCACGGTGGCTGATCGCGGTCTGCTTTGGCGTTGCCTCTGCAAGCGCGGGCGTCTTCTTCGGAGGATCATGGCAGGACTCGGCTGTCGGCGGGATGCTGGGTGTGCTCGTTGGCATCCTGGCCATCACGCTCGGCTCGTCCATGCGGTTCGCACGCGTCAGTGAGGCACTCGCGGGCATGATCGTCGCGGCGCTCACGATCCTCCTCGATCGCCTCGTTCCCCTGACACAGCCCCTTGTCATCGTCAGCGCCCTGATCGTGCTGCTGCCCGGTCTGACCCTCACCCTCGCGGTCAATGAACTGGCGACGCGACACCTGGTCAGCGGAACCGCACGCATGGCCCACGCTGCCACCATCCTTGTAGCCGTCGCCCTGGGCGTCTCGATCGGCGTCCAGCTGGACCGTGTCCTGCCCGCGAGCGAGCACCTGCCCCCCGCAGGCGTGCCCTCGTGGCTCCAGTGGCCCACGCTGGTTCCCGCCTGCCTTTCCTTTACCGTGCTCTTTCGAATCCGTGTGCCCATGGTGCTGCCGATCATGCTCATCGCAGCGTCGGGATATCTCGCAGCCAAGGGCGCGGGCATGGTCCTCGGCAGCGAACTCGGTGCCGGCATAGGCGCGATGACCGTCGGTCTCGGAGCCAATGCCTGGTCCCGCATCACGGATAAGCCCGCCGCCGTCTGCACACTGCCCGCCATCATCATGCTCGTCCCGGGCGCATTGGGGTTCCGTGGCGTCGTCGCCCTCGCAGGGAGCCACACCGTTCAGGGAGTCGAAGGGGTTGTCGGCGCCGTGCTCGTCGCGTCGAGCCTGGTCATGGGGCTCCTGCTTGCCACGGTCATCCTCCCGGCACGCAAGACACTCTGATTGTCGCCCTGCTAGGCTCTTGATATGCCGCAGATGCCGACCCAGCCCGCGACGCAGGGGGACCTCTTCCTGATGCTCGCGATCTCCATTGCCCTGGGCCTGCTCGTCGGGCTCCAGCGACAACATCAGGCCCAAGTCAAGGCCGGCGATGAACCGGCCCACGCCCTCGCAGGCTTCCGGACTTTCCCGCTGATCACGATGCTCGGCACCATCTCTACTCTGCTCGCTGCGACGCTGGGGCCGTGGATCGTCCCCGCCGCGCTCGTCGCCGTGGCGGCACTCACCATCACGGGCAATGTCCTGCGACGCAACACCATGAGCGCCGGCCTGACGACGGAGATGGCCATCCTCGTCATGTTCGCCGTCGGCGTCCTCGTCGTTACCGGACCGCGTGAGTTGGCCATCGCGACCGCCGTTGTTGTCGCCCTTCTGCTCCAACTCAAGCCCACGCTCCACGATCTCGCCCGACGCCTCAGCGACAAGGACATCCGCGCCATCCTCCGCTTCAGTCTCATCACCTTCGTCGTCCTGCCCATCCTGCCGGATGAGACCTTCGGGCCGTACCAGGTGCTCAATCCCTACAGGATCTGGCTCATGGTCGTGCTGGTCGTCGGGATCAGCCTTGCGGGCTATGTCGTCTATCGCATGGTCGGCGGACGACGGGGAACGCTCTTGGCCGGCGTCCTCGGCGGCGTCATCTCCAGCACCGCAACCACCGTCAGTTACGCCCGCATGGCTCGGGTCGTGCCCGCCATGCAACAGGCCGCCCTTCCCGTCATCCTGCTGGCAACCGCCGTCATGTACGCACGCGTGATCGTGCTCATCGCGGTTGTCGCAAGTGCCAATGCCATCGTCCTGACCGCGCCGTTCGTGGTTGTGCTCGTGGTGACGCTGGGCACAGCCCTGCTGTGTCTTGCCCACGCACGCAACAGGATGCCGGACGATGTGCCCCCTCACAGCAACCCCGCCCAGATGAAGGCGGCGCTGATCTTCGGGGCGCTCTACGCCGCCGTGATGTTCCTCGTCGCCGCCGCCCGCGACCTCGTCGGCGACGCCGGGATCCTCACCGTGGCCGCCCTGAGCGGACTGACGGACATGGACGCGATCACGCTCTCGTCGGCTCGCCTGACGAGCCGCGACATGATGACCACCGACCTCGCCATCCAGAGCATCCTGCTCGCCTCGATGGTCAATCTGCTCGTCAAGGTTGCAATCGTCGCGTTCATGGGAGATCGCGGGCTTGCCCTCCGCCTCCTCGCATGGTCGGTGCCGACACTCGCCGTCTCGATCGCACTCTTCTTCCTTTGGTAGTCCCGCTAAAAGAAAAAGGCGGAGCGCCCTGCACGCTCCGTCCCGTATCTCCGCATCCGGTGGAATGTGTTCAGCGCCTGCGGCGTGACGCCACCAGCCCGCCAAGTCCCAGCAGCGCAAGGCTCGATGGCGCTGGGAGCAGCGTCAGCCCTGTCACGACCGTCCCCAGCCCCGTGGCCCCCACCAGCGAGGCCGCGCCGGTGCCCGGATCGATCGTGAAGATGTTGCCCTGATCCTGCGCTCCCCCGCCCGCATACAGCAGCCCGTTGGACCCGAACTCGATCGAGCCGACGACGACACCCATATCGCCGACCGGTGTCGCCGTTCCCGTGCCCAGATCGATCGTCACGAGCCAGCTCGTGGGGCCGAGCGCGTTGCGAGCCGTGCTCCCATACAGCACGCCGCTCGACGCGTCGTAGGCAAGCCCATTGATCGGTCCGATGCCGGTCAGCCCGATGTCCGTCTGCACACCCGTCGTCGGGTCGAGGATCGCCAGCGTCGACGGCCCCCCGGCATTGATGTGATAGGTGCCCAGCAGATCGTCACCGACATACTCGAGCCCCACGAACGCCCCGATGGTCGGAACGCTTCCACTCAGGGACGCACCGGTAACGCCATCGAACAGGTTGCCCATGAGGATCCCGTTCGGGTTCTGGGCATAGCCCACGCCCGTCGCTGGATTGATCTCGATCTCCGTCGCGCCGCCGAGGAAGTTGTAGGTCGAGTCGTCGTTGGTGATGATCGTCGCCGCACCCGTCGCCTCGTCGACCATGAAGTAGTTGCCCAGGTTGTCCGAACCGAAGAGTTGCGCCGACGCCGAGCCCGCCAGCATACACACGCCCACCGCAGAGATGATGTATCGCATGGGTCTCTCCCTCTCAATCGAATCCCGCCGCAACGGGGCATGACATCCCACCGGCAAGCAGCCTTGCCCTGACGCAGTCTAGCGGATCGTCCTCGGCGTCCAATACGGAATCTCACGGCTTGACGCACGATCGACGGGTTATCGCGCGTGCTCGTAGACCCCTCGCCCGCTCTTGTCGCCCAGGCGCCCCGCCGCCACCAACTGCTTCAGCAGCGGGCACGCGCGATAGCGCTCGTCGTTGAGCCCGTCGGCCAGCACATCCATGATGTGCACACATGTGTCGAGTCCGATAAAGTCCGCCAGACGGAGAGGCCCCATCGGGTGATTGCAACCCAGCTTCATGATCTCGTCGATGTGCTCGGGCTCGGCGACCCCTTCCATCCATGCGTAGAACGCCTCGTTGATCATCGGCATCAGCACCCGGTTGGAGACGAAACCCGCCCGATCGTTGGCGGGCACGGGAGTCTTCCCCATCTTCGTTGCCAGAGCGATGGTCCGCTCGGTCGTGTCCTCGCTCGTGGCAAGGCCCTTGATGACTTCGACAAGTTTCATCACCGGCACGGGATTGAAGAAGTGCATGCCGATCACACGCTCCGGACAGTCCGTCGCAGCCGCGATCTCCGTGATGCTGATCGAGCTCGTGTTCGTCGCCAGGATCTGATCGCCCGTGAACATCTTCGAGAGGCGGGCGAAGAGGTCTCGCTTGACCTCCGCGTCCTCGACGATCGCCTCGATCACGACATCGCTGTCCGAAAGAGCATCGAGCCCGCCCGAGGCATCGTCCACATACTGGATCCTGCCCTTGGCCGCCTCGGCGTCCTCCTGTGACATGCGACCCTTCTCCACCGCTCGCGCCAGCAGCTTCTCGTGGAGCGCCCGACACCTGGCCAGGGCATCGCTCGATGCGTCATAGACCTTGGTGGCAAACCCGCTGACGGCAGCGACCTGGGCGATCCCGCCGCCCATCTGTCCGGCACCGATGACACCGACGCGCTGGATCTCACTCATGGCTCACCTCCTGGCATGTCTTGGGCCAAAATGGTAGGTCGCCGCCCCCTCCGAATCCCGATCAGGGACCGAATCCGATAGACTTGTGTCATGCCCTCGCTCGAACAACTCCAGCGGATGCTCGACGCCGAACCGGGGGACCCGTTCCTGCTGTATGCGATTGCGCAGGAGCACCAGAAGCAGGGCGACCACGAGCGGGCGATCGAGGCGTATCTGGCCTGCATCGAGCACGACGACAGTCAGATCTATGCCCACTATCACGCCGCGCGTTCGATGGACGCGATCGGGCGCACAGACGAGGCGATCGCGCTGCTGCGCAAAGCACTGGCGCACCCGAACTGCCAGAGCGACCCGAAGGCCCGTGATGAACTCCGTGCACTGCTGGAGGCTCTGGGTGACTGAGGATGGCACCATCATCAGCGCCTTGAAAGGCACCCGGGACGGACGCCTGCGGGTCATGGTGGGCCAGCGATCGATCGCGACGGTCGATGCCCTGCGCGCGCACGAGCTGGATCTGCGTGTGGGCAGATCGCTCACGGACGAGGATGTGCGCACGCTGCTGGCCGAGGATCAGCGTCTGCGCGCGCGAGAGGCTGCGCTGCGCCTGCTGCGAGTTCGACCCCGCTCGGCACAAGAACTGCGAACCCGCCTGCTGGCCCGGGGGTTCGATCCGGACATATCCGAAGAAACGATCGGTCGCCTCCGGAACGCCGGGCTGATCGATGACGAGGCGTTCGCCCGACGGCTGACAGAGCAGATGCTCAGGCGGGGCGGAGGGGGGCGCCGCCTCTTCGAGTCGCGCCTGGCACGCGCGGGAATCGATCCGGAGATCCGTAGACGGATACTGGATGAGTTGCTCCGCGATCACGACCCCGTCGAGGACGCCATGATGCTCCTGCGGCAACGATTCAAGCGTTCCGAGGGGGGGGATTGGCACGACGCATCGGCCCGGCGAAGAATGATCGGTCGGGCCCGTGGGCTGCTTGCCCGTCGGGGCTTCGACACGCAGACGAGCATCGAGGCCATCGAGCGACTGTTGGCGGAGCTCGGCGTCCATATCGAGGAAGGAACTCCATGAAGCGCACGCATGCGCGCACGACCGTAGTCCTTGGCTTGGTTGCGGGGATTCTGGGAGCCTGCCGGGTCGAGAGTAACGGGCGACTGGCTCTGGGCGAGGACCTGCGCATCGCGGGGACCGATCCCGAGCAGATGGCATCGCGTGACGAGGCCCCGGCGATTCCCGCCCGTGGCTCGACGCTCCGCCCCAGGGCTGTGACGCTCGATCGCAGCGGGTGGGAATCCCGTACCTTCCTGGTGCCCTACGACGGGGTCCGGCACATTCCGTCGTACACGAGGCAGTGGACGCCTCGCTACGACCATCGCTCGAGCGGGCGATCGCCCACGCCGCTGTCGGCACTGGACCTCGGGAATGCGGGGTACGAGATGGGGGTCATGGAGGGCGTGGGGAACGGTGCGATCGCCGTGTTCGACGCGGTCATGATCGTGCCGCGAGCCTTGGCGTCGGACTATTTCTGGGAGCGGAATCAGAGTCCGCAGTGGCCGTACGAACGCCATCCGACATCGGCGTGGCTTGCGTTGAGCCTTGCGCCCGAGGTGTCGGATGGTCCGGTCACGGGGACACTGCTCTGGGAGAGCGGTCCGGACGAGGAGGACCTCGGCGAGGGTGATATGGAGTTGATGTCCGAGGACGAGCCGAAGGCCCCGGACGACGAGGCGGGCGAGAACGACGAAGCGGATGCGTCCGATGATCCGGAAGCGGACGCGATCGGCGACGACGGAGGCTGCTGAGTGCACGAATGGACACTGGACCCGTCGGGCCTGCCGGTCGGGTATCGTCTGCGCCCGTCCTTCGAAATATGGCCTCAGGATGCCCGGGATCTGCTCGCGTCGGGCTCGTGCGTGCTGATCGACTGCCGCACGCCCGAGGAATATGCGTGCGTCCGGATCGAGGGGGCGGAGCTGATCCCGCTGGCGGAGATCGAGCGTCGAGCCGACGAGATCGAGGCGGACGAGGACACTCCCGTGCTCGTGATCTGCCATCACGGTGTGCGATCCCAGCGGGCGGCCCTGGCACTCCAGCAGCTTGGTTTCCCGCAGGCCCGCTCGATCGTCGGCGGGATTGATCTGTGGGCGGTTGCGATCGATCCGAGTCTGGCGCGGTACGAACGCACGGGGAGCGGAATGCGGATCGTGGAAGGCGATCAGAGCAGTTGAAGCCCCGTGTAGATCAGAAACAGCAGCACTGTGAGGGCGGGGAGCCAGCGGTCTGCGAACCTGCGCCGTGTCATCTGCTCGATGCTGGCCACTGCTTCTGCAAATGCGGCGTCGGCGTCGAGGCGGGACAGGAGATCGTGGAGGCAGGAGATCGCGTGGCTCGGGTCTTCGATCCGGGTGCGCAGGAACTCGTCTGCCGAGGCAAGGAATCGGCCCGCCGCTGTCTTGGAGCAGTCCATGGCGTGGGCGACCTCGACATCCTGGCGTCCCTCCACGCGGGTGAGGAGCCACGCCTCCATGCTCTGACGCGAGAGTTCGTGGAGCGATTGGAGCAGGCGAACGCCCGGGTCCGGATGGCGGGACGGCTCCCGCCTGCCGGCGTCGTTGCCCAGCGTCCTGCGGGCATGCTGGATCATCAGGCGATCGATGTGCGATCGGTCCATGGCGGCGGGATCGCGGCTATCCACGAGTGCCGATCGCAGGACCATGACGGCTCGCGGGCGGTCGCCTGCCAGCAGGATCGCCAGACGCCATATCTGACGCCGCGCATCCTCCGGGATCATGCGCCAGTCGTTCATCCGGGAACCCGGGCGGACTCCATCATCGCGATGAACTCGTCAAAGATGGCGGCCGCATCGTGAGGGCCCGGCGAAGCCTCCGGGTGGTGCTGAACCGCCAGCAGGGGGCGATCCTTCAGGCGAAAACCGGCGAGGGTGTGGTCGTTGAGGTTGATATGGGTCGGCTCGGCAGCGATGGATCGCAGGCTGTCGATCTCGACGGCGAATCCGTGGTTCTGGCTGGTGATCTCGACATGGCCGCTCAGGGCGCTTGCGACGGGCTGGTTCACGCCGCGATGTCCGAACTTGAGTTTGTAGGTGTGGGCGCCGAGGGCCAGCGCCAGGAGTTGATGGCCCAGGCAGATGCCGAAGGTCGGGATGAACGGCTCGGGTGCGTCGGGGCCGACGAGGCGCCGGAGGGTCGTAATGGTCTCTTCCACGGCGGCGGGATCGCCCGGCCCGTTGGAGATGAACAGCCCGTCGAACTCGCCCGCCTCGAAGCGGGCGCGGATTTCGTCGGCGGGCGTATCGAAGGGCACGAGTTCGACGCGGCAGCCTCGCTCGACGAGGTGGCGCAGGATATTTCGCTTGGCCCCGCAGTCCATCGCGAGGACGCGGTACTGGGCGTCGTGCTCGCGGATGGCAGCGTTCCACTCGCCCAGATCCTGATCCCAGGTGGTGCGGGCGCTGCACGCGACGAGTCGCGCGAGGTTCTGGCCTTCCATGGACGGAGCGCTGCGGACCCGCTCCAGCAGTTCCTCGTCGCTGGCAGGCTCGTCGCTGATGACGCCCCGCATGGCACCGATCGTGCGCACGCGCCGGGTGATCTCGCGGGTATCGACGCCGCTGAGCCCGAGCACGCCGTGGCGTGCGAGGTAGTGGCTGAGTGATTCTTGCGCGCGATAGTTGCTGGGCTCGTCGACGAGTTCGCGAACGACGAGGCCCGAGACCTGCACGCGGGGGGATTCCTCGTCCTCGTCGTTGGTGCCGACGATGCCGATGAGCGGGAAGGTTTCGACGAGAATCTGTCCGCGATAGGAGGGGTCGGTGAGAGACTCCTGGTAGCCGCTCATGGCGGTGTTGAAGACGACTTCGGCGATGGATGTCACGCCTGCGGCGCCGAAGGCGGTGCCCCGAAAGACGCTGCCGTCTTCCAGGATCAGTCGGGCGGGTCGGGGCTTTGCCGGGGTGTCGCTGCTGGCGGGAGTGCTCATCGGCGTAGAGTCTATGCGCGTGCATGAGCCGGGCCTGTTCACGGAGGATGCATCTGGCGCCGATCCGGGTGGCGGCGTGTATGTCCGTGTCGCCGTGGAGCAGGGCGTCGATGCGCCGGGCGGTCTGACCTATCTCGATCGCGAAGGGGTCTGCGAGCCCGGGGACCGGGTCCGGGTCCAGCTCGGCAAACGAGCGAGCAGCGGGATCGTGGTGGCGCGAGGAGGAGCCGAGCTGCTGGACGGTCTGAGTCCGGCGCGGGTTCGCCCCCTGCTGGAGCGTCAGGGGCGGGTTCTGTCACCCCCGCTGATCGATCTGGCCCGCTGGATGAGCGAGTACTACCTGTGCCCGCTGGGCATGGTGCTGGCGACGATGGTGCCGGCGGCGGTCAAGAAAGGGATCGGCCTGCGCCGGCGAGAGCAACTGCGCCCGGTGTCGGGTGAGCAAGCCCGTGCCATTCTGAACGAGGTCCGCCTGCCACCCGTCACCCGACACGCATGGGAGGCAATCCAGGGACTCGATCCGGGCGTGTTTCCGGTCGAGGCGGGCGAACTCAAGGCGATGATCGGCGCGTCCACGCTCAGCGGGATCAACCGACTCGTCCGGCTGGGACTGCTGGAACGGATCAGTGATGAGGTCGTGCGCGTGCGGGATGAGAATGGCACTCGCATGCTCGGGGGTGCACAGGCAGAGCCGCATGTTCTCACGGCGACGCAGCGGGCGGTCGTGGAGGGGATCTGCGGGGCGTCGGATGGCTTCGGCGTGCATCTGATCCATGGCGTCACCGGCTCAGGGAAAACCGAGGTCTATATGAGTCTGATCGAGCGTGTGCTTGCCCGCGGACAGGCGGCGCTGGTCCTCGTCCCCGAGATCGCATTGACGCCGCAGACCTCGGCCCGATTCCTGGCGCGGTTCCGCGACGCGGGCGTTGCGGTGCTGCACTCGGCCCTGACCAGCAGCGAGCGTCATCGCCAGTGGCGGCGTGTGCTTGCCGGCGAGGCGCGAGTGGTCGTCGGGGCACGCTCGGCGGTCTTTGCCCCGGTCGACAATCTCGGTGTCATCGTGGTCGATGAGGAGCACGACACGAGCTACAAGCAGGACCAGCTCCCCCGCTATCACGCGCGAGACACGGCGATCAAGCGGGCACAGATCGAGGGGGCGTGCGTGGTGCTCGGCTCCGCCACGCCGAGTCTCGAGAGTTATCGGCATGCGTTGGCGGGGCGTTATCGTCTGTGGCGCATGCATGAACGCGTGGGCGGCGGGCGCCTGCCGAGGGTCCGTATCGTGGACCTCATGGCAGATCGACGGGAGGACCCGAGGGGTGGACGGGCCAGGCTCCAGACCATCGGGCCCACGCTGGATCGGGCGCTGCGCCGGACCCTCGAAGACGATCGGCAGGCCATCCTCCTGCTGAATCGGCGCGGGTGGGCGGGATTCGTCGCGTGCCCCAGCGGCGCGTGCGGCTGGCGCCTGCAGTGCGATGCCTGCGATGCATGCATGGTCGTGCACCGATCGCGCGAGTTCCCGGCGGGCAGGCTCGTTCGCTGTCATCACTGCCTGGCTCAGCGCCTCGTGCCCGGGAGTTGCCCGGCATGCGGCAGGGTGCTGGTTGCTCTGGGGGTGGGCGGGCAG
>WGEO01000092.1 GCA_015492715.1 Phycisphaerales bacterium
GCACCGTCGGGAGGGCGAAGATCCGGCGCATCCGTGCGGATCTCGCCGGGACGATCACGATGCAGATCGGCCTGCGGCTGTGCGGATGCACCTTGTGCAAGGAGCGCAGCGATCGCGGCGGCGCAAGACAGGATCCGTCCCATGAGCAATTCCTCCGTGGGATGCCGACGCGTGTCGGCGGGTGCTCGTGTGCGGTCGGAGTGGCCAGAATTTTCGACGGTCGAGGGTCTCTCTCTCCCCCGCGCCCGGTTGAGCGTTCCGTCGGCGGGGCGAGTATACGGGCGTGCGCTTCGTGCGGATTCGTGCCGGTCCCCGATCGGCGCAGATCACGGGAAAACCCGCGTACGGATTGGCGTATTGGTGCGGTAGAACGAGGGGTTATTCAAAGAGTCTGGGCGGGTCCCTGTCTGTCAGATTGCCGCTGAACAGGGCGTTGGTGGTAGTGTTTCCCCAAGGTTCGACGCGCCCACCCTCGCCCGTGGCGTATCCGAGGTCGTTCAGGGAGAGCGTCTCGATGTGTCCATCACAGAAGGCGACATTCGTCTTTGTGAGGTGGCGTGTGTCCGGTGCGCTGCGGTGTTCTGGCGCGCGGGAGCGTCGGTCGGCGTAGTCGCAGTTGTCGGTCAGGCGTGGAGGATCGAGGGCGTAGCCGTGCCCCCCGACGGCGGTGCGGTCGGGATGGCGCGAGCCGTCGGGGAGATACTCGGTGCGCTGGGCGATCGGCTTGCCTGCTGCCGTGCCGAGGCTGTCGGCGGCCATGACCGTTCTCGTGGCGTAGATGGTGCTGGCGCGCACGGGGAAGTTGATGAACCCGGCGTTCTCATCGTTGTTTCTGAAGCGGGCGTTGCCGAGGAACTGGTGGTTGTATCCATAGGGGTAGTTGCGAGCGTTGGTCCAGTGCGGGACACTGGGGCAGAGGAAGACCCTGTTGGCGATCTGGAGGCGGTGCTCGTTTTCCCGATCCGGGCTGGGATTGGCAAAGGCATGAAGCCCCTCGATGGTGCCCAGCAGGGCGTACCAGCGCGGGCGGTACTGGTAGCCGTTGCCCACGAAGTAGATGTTGCGTCGTTCGTCGGCGAACCGACCCGGCTGGACCGGAACGGCGACATCCTGATTCTCGTCGGCGTAGACCGCCCAGGCGATCGCGATCTGACGCATGCGGCTGGCACAGGTGAGCTGGCGTCCCCGCTGGCGCATCTGTCCGAGCGCGGGCAGGAGGATGGCGATCAGGACGGCGACGATCGCAATGACGACCAGCAGTTCGATCAGGGTGAACGCGTTGGGGCGGGCGGGCTGACGCATGTTCCGTCGATTCGGTCTCGTTCGGAAGAGGCCTGAGGGCGGGGACGCATGCTGTACGGGTGGCGAGCGTGCGGGTTTCGGGGGATGGCGGTCGGATCGGCTGGTCCGCCAGCCAGTGCTTATTTCCATTTATCCGGATGAACGGTACAATAGTCGAGTCCGGCTCTGGTCGATGAGACCATGGAAAACCCTTGGGGACAGGAGCGTCCATGCATATTCGGGATATGTTTGCACGGGATGGTCGGACCTTTTCGTTCGAGTTTTTCCCTCCACGGAATCAGGAGCTCTCGGAGGATCTTCTGGATTCGATGGAGGACTTCGCCCGCCTGCGTCCGACCTTCGTGTCGGTGACCTATGGGGCGGGCGGCTCGACGCGGGAGAAGACGCACGATCTGGTGGTGGCGCTGCGAGGGATCGAGGGGATCGATCCGATGCCGCACCTGACCTGTGTGGGGCACGACGAGGGGGAGATCGAGGCGATTCTGGAGCGGTATGCGCGAGCCGGGCTGAGCAACATCATGGCGTTGCGTGGGGATGCGCGGGAAGACGGGCATCCCGGATCGTTCCGCTTTGCAGCGGACCTGGTGGGAGCGATCCAGCGGTTCAACGATCGGGGTCGTCATCCGGACCATCGGGGGTTTGGCGTGGCGGTGGCGGGGTACCCCGAGGGGCATCCGCAGACGCCCAACCGGATGCTGGAGATGGACTATCTGAAGGCGAAGGTGGACGCGGGGGCGGACGCGATCATCACGCAGTTGTTCTTCGACAACCGGGACTTCTATGACTTTCGGGAGCGGTGCGAACTGGCGGGGATTCGGGTGCCGATCATCGCGGGGATCATGCCCATTACCTCCCTCAAGGGCATGCGTCGGATGGCGGAGCTCGCGGCGGGGGCGCGGTATCCGGCGGCGCTCCTGCGTGCGATCAACCGGACGGGTGGGCGTGAGGAGGCGGTCCGTCGGGTGGGTGTGCACTGGGCGACGGAGCAGTGCCGGGACTTGCTGGATCATGATGTTGCGGGGATTCACTTCTACACGCTGAATCGGTCGACGGCGACGCGGGAGATCTATGCGACGCTGGGGGTCAACGACTCGATCGCGCTGGGCGCTCACGGCGTGTGAGGATTCGATGCCGTGCAAGGGCTCTAGACTACCGGCGTGAGTGCGCGATCGGTGCTGATCTCGCTTGTGGTCTCGTGCGTGCTGGCGCTGGGCGCGATAGGGGTCTATCTGCCCGAGTTGCGCGGGCGGAGCGAGGAAGCGGGCCCGGCGATCTCGCTTCGTCCCGGGGATGTGCTCGCCCTGGAGCTGCGCGATGGCGAGGCGATGCGTCGGATCGAGCGGCGCGGCAGGCGGTGGATTCTGATCTGGGAGGACGGCGAGCGGGCGGGGGCGTGGGCCTGCGACGAGGGCAGAGCACGGGGCGCGATCCGCC
>WGEO01000093.1 GCA_015492715.1 Phycisphaerales bacterium
CGTCTGGCCCGGATGCTGGGCGTGCGCGACCTGCGGGCGGAGCGGGCGTTGTTCGAGGAGCGTCGGCGGGCGTTCCAGATCAAGACGGCCTCGGCGTCATCGACGCCGGATGAGCTCAGCGGTGGGAATCAGCAGAAACTTCTTCTCGCCCGCTGGATGGGGCGTCAGAGCCGGGTGCTTCTGCTCGACGAGCCGACCCGCGGGATCGATGTGGGGACCAAGGCCGAGATCTACCGGGCGATTCGCGAAGCGGCCGGGCGCGGCGCGGGTGTGCTGCTGGTCTCCAGCGAGATGCCCGAGTTGCTGGCGCTCTCGGATCGGGTGATCGTCCTTGCCGAGGGGCGCGTGACGGGCGAGGTCTCTGGCGAAGCAATGACACAGAAACAGATTCTGACGCTGGCGACGCGCGAGGCCCCTGTGTCTGCGTGAGCGGGGGCTACGGTTTCAGGGGGACATCGATGACGGCGCCGTCGGGGCCGATGGCCTCGTGTCTGCCCGTGTCGTCGAGCACGATGACGCGGACGCGTCGTTCGGGGACATCGAATGAGCCAAGACGGGTGAGGCGACGGAGGCGGACGGCATCTCCCTCGCGCTGGGCGAGGTAGACGCTCAATGCGTATGCACCGTCACGAAACCCCCAGTCGTCGCCCGCGTCCTCGTAGAGTACGCCGATGGCCCTCCCGCGTTCGTCGAGGTTGACCAGGAGCGTCAGTGGATCGAGCGGCTTCTCATCGACGAACTCCATGACCGGGCCGGTGGGGAGGATGGCGCCCGGGCGGAGGTAGAGCTCGGGGAGGTCGGGGTCGGAGTCGTCGCCCTCGATGCGATCGGCGAAGTCGAATCTGCGCCATGCTCCGCGCGGCATGGTGACGGCCCGGTCACGGTCGGGTGTCATGAACGGGCGAACGAGGAGGTCGCCACCCAGGAGGAACGCGTCGTCCTCGCTCCGGAGGGCCGGATCTCGCGGGTCTGCGAAGAAGAGGGGGCGGGCGACGGGGTCGCCGCGCGTGTGGGCCTGCCAGAACAGCGTGTAGAGGTAGGGCATGAGGACATAGCGTCGCTGGATGGCCCGCCGGCAGGTGGCCTCGACCTCGGGCCCGAAGGCCCAGGGCTCCTTGTCCCGGTTTTCCTTGCCGGTGTGCCCGCGTGCGAAGGGGAGCATGGTTCCGAAGCCCATCCATCGAGCAAAGAGGCGGCCCTGGTCTTCCTCGGTCTCGCCCCCGTTGCCGATGAATCCGCCGATGTCCGGGCCTGCGAAGGGCTGTCCGCTGAGGGCGAGGTTGAGGGTCATGGGCACGGACCATTCCATGTGCTCCCAGTTGGCGATGTTGTCGCCGGTCCATGCGGCGCCGTATCGGTGCCCGCCGATGAAGTTGGCTCTGCTGAGGACGAACGGCCTGCGATCGGGGTGCACGCGCATGACGCCCTCGCGTGTGGCGCGGATCATGAGCATGCCGAAGACATTGTGGTATTGCGCGTGCGGGCCGGGGCCGCCCAGGCTCGCGTCTGCGCGATGGTGGTTGTCCTCGGGCATGGTCTTGGTCGGGACATTGAAGATGGCCGGCTCGTTCATGTCGTTCCAGACGCCGTCGATGCCCGTGGCGAGGAAGTCCTCATAGAGGCCCGCCCACCAGGCGCGAACGGTCGCGTTGGTGAAGTCCGGAAAGACGCACATGCCGGGCCAGACTTCGCCCTGATAGACCGTGCCGTCGGCCCGCCTGACCCAGGCGTCGAGGTCGGTGCCCTGGTCGTAGACGAAGTATCCATCCTCGGTCTTGATGCCCGGATCGATCATCCAGACGGTATGAAAGCCCTGGGCGTGCAGGTCCGCGTTGAGCGATGCGGGATCGGGAAAGTGCTCCGGGCTGAAGGTGAAGCACCTGTAGCCGTCCATGTAGTCGATGTCCATCCAGATGACATCGCAGGGGATGTCGCGCTTGCGGAACTCGCCGGCGATCTCGCGCACGCGGTCGTCCGGGAAGTAGGAGTATCGGCACTGGTGATAGCCCAGCGCCCACTTGGGTGGCATCTCGATGCGCCCGACCAGTTCACCCAGTGTGCGAACGACGGCGATGGGGGATTCCTGCTCGATCAGGATGAGGGGGAAGGGCGGGCCGTCGGCCTCGATCCGGATCCCGTCGCGCAGGTCGAAGGTGGAGCGCCAGGTCGTGTCGGCGAGCACGCCGAAACTGCGCCCGTCGGGGAGCACGCCCAGCACCCACGGATGGGACTGATAGAGGCTGGGCGTGTCGATGGTGTAGGCATAGGAGTCGGAGTTCCAGTTGGTGTTCGTCATGCCGTTGCGGAGCAGGCGTCCGGGGACCTCACCCGTGGCGTACAGGCTGGTGCCCGCGGGGATATCGATCACGATGATCTGGCGCCCGTCTTCCTGTGAGAACCGAGGGCGAAGCACCGGCCCGTCGTCGTCCAGGGGCCGATAAGCCTCGCGCTGCTCGGGGAGGGCAAAGGAGAGGCTGGGGAGTGCCTCGGCGCGGGCCTCGGCGCTCGCGTCGACCCGATAGACGCCCTCGTGCAGTTGCGCATAGACCTGTCCCCGGGCGACGGCTGTCAGCGCGACGACCAGGGCGATCGAGCAGCGGATCATGCGTGGTAGCACTCAATTCCTCCTATCGCAACGCGACGCGACATCTCGACGGACAGGTCCCGATCGACGGGGAAAGTTCGGATCACACCGAGATTGCGATATTATGCGATGTCTGGTGTGGTAGTCGGTGATGCAGTGCTTCGGGGCGGTTGATCACGGGGAGTCGATTCCATGCGGAGCGGGTTGAAGATGGCGGCAGTGCTGGCGGTGTCTCTCTCCGGGCGGGTTGTTGGCGACGAGCGTCCCGTGATTCTGCAGTGGTTCGAGACCCCCTGGCAGGACATCGAGCGCCGTGTGCCCGACTTCTTCCTCGCGGGCTACGGCGCGGTCTGGCTGCCCCCGCCCAGCCTCGCCAGCACGGACAGCGCCGGGTTCGATCCGTTCGACCGGTTCGATCTCGGCTCCCCCGAATCGCCGACGGCCTACGGCACGGAGGCGTTCTTCGATGCCATGGTGGGCGAGCTGCACTACGCGAACGGCCTGGTGTTCATTGACACGATCATGAATCACAACGGGGCGCGCGACGGGAGTGCGGGGTTTCAGGAGGCGGGCGGTTGGCCGGGATTCTGGATGAACCCGGAGGATCC
>WGEO01000094.1 GCA_015492715.1 Phycisphaerales bacterium
GGGGCGTCGTATGCCCCAGCGGGCACTACGACCTTGGAACGACGCAGAAGACCCACGAGGATGTGCAGATGCACAGCGGCGCGCCGCGTCCGTTCCGGGCGCCCGGCTGGCCGCAGGGCAAGTTCGCCGAGGAACTGATGCTCGACGAGGTCTGCGCCCGCGCAGGCGTCGATCCGCTCGAGATGCGTCTTCGTCTGGAACGGTCCCGCGATCGAAGGGAGATGCTCGAGGAGGGCGCCCGTCTCATCGGGTGGGGCTCGCGACGGCCCAACGGCTCGTCGTCGGGCCCGATGCTCCGGGGCATGGGCATCGGGGCGACGAGTTGGCCCCGGTTCCCCGCGCGCGCCGAGGCCGAGGTCGTCGTGTTTCGCGATGGATCCGTCGAGGCTCGCACGGGCACGCAGGACATCGGGACGGGCATGCGCACGGTCGCCGGCGTGCTGTGCAGCGAGGCCCTGGGCGTGCCGCTGGACGCCGTGGCCGTCAGCATCGGGCACTCGACGCTCCCGCCGGGGCCCGGCTCGGGCGGGTCGATGACCAGCCACAATGTCGCGCCCGCGATGCTGGCGGCGGGTGCGGACGCGAAGAGGAAGATCCTCGACGCGATCGCGGACGACCTCGGCACACCCGCCCGCGATCTGGACATCATCGACGGGACGATCCTGCAGGCGGGCGAGCCCGTGATGACCTGGAGCGAGGCGTGCCGGCGCCTGCCGCGCGAGCAGATCATCGGGCGGGGTGAGTTCAGCAGGCGGGGCGGTGCGCAGCAGTTTCTGGGCGAGGGCCATTCCGAGGGCGTGCAGTTCGTCGACCTGCGCGTCGAGCGCGACACGGGCGTCGTCCATGTCGATCGCGTCGTCGCAATCCAGGCGTGCGGGCGCGTCGTGTGCCGGAAGACCGCCGAGAGCCAGATCATCGGCGGGGTGATCCAGGGCCTCTCGTACGCACTGTTCGAGGACAAGCTGCTGGATCCGAGCGTGGGGGCGATGGTGAACGCGAATCTGGAGCAGTACAAGATCCTCGGCGCCGGCGACATGCCGATCATCGAGCCCGTGCTGTGGGTCAAGGGGCAGACGGGCGTGCGTTCGCTGGGCGAGCCGCCGACGATCCCGACCGCGGGAGCGAGCGCCTGCGCCGTGCTCAACGCGATCGGGCGTCCGGTGCGCGACCTGCCGATGACGCCCATGCGCGTGCTCGCGGCGATGGGAGGTGAGCGATGAACAGGTTCGCGATCCTGCGTGCAGACTCGTTCGATCGCGCCTCGCAGATGCTGCGAGAGGAACGGTTCTCCCTGCCCGTCGTCAAGGCCGGCGGGATGGACATCGTCGATCATCTGAAGGAAGGTCTGATCGAGCCCGACGCCCTGGTCGATGTGCTGGGCGCCGAGGGCGGCACCAGGGCGCCGATCCAGGAACTGCGCGACGCGTCGGGGGGGCGTCTGCGGTTCAGCGCGTTGACCACGCTGGCCGAGATCGCATCCAGCGAGCTGGTGCGCGGGCGATTCCCGGCTCTTGCGCAGAGTGCCGACAGCGCCGCGACCCCGCAGGTCCGCAATGTGGCGACCAGCGCCGGGAATCTGCTCCAGCGTCCGCGCTGCTGGTACTATCGCTCGCACGACTTCCACTGTCTGAAGAAGGGTGGCGATCGCTGCTATGCGATCCGCGGGCTCAACCGCTACCACGCGATCTTCGGCGAGGGGCCGTGCCACATCGTCCACCCGTCGAACCTCGCCGTGCCCCTCATGGTCGCTCGTGGGGTGGTCCATGTCACTGGGGCAGGTCGCGAGACGATCCCCATCGAAGACCTCTTCCACATGCCCGATGTGGGCGTGCGCAGCGAGCACACCCTTCGTGCGGGCGAGGTGATCACGGCGATCAGTTGTTCGAGCGTGCCCGCCAGCGCCTTCTGCGCCGTCAAGGAGAAGCAGTCGTTCGACTGGCCACTGGTCATGTGCGCCTGCGCTCTCGAACTCGACGGCGACCGGATCGCGCAGGCGCGCGTCTGCGCCGGGGCCGTCGCCCCCGTGCCGTGGAGGCTGCCGCAGGTCGAGCGGGCGCTCGAGGGCGTCGCCGTCGACGATCGAGGCGGGATCGAGCGGGCCTGCGAGTCCGCAGGTGAAGGGGCGCGTCCGATGCGCGAGAACGCCTACAAGGTGCATCTGCTGCGCGTCTGCACCGCCCGCGCCGTCCGCAAGGCGCTGGGACAGGAGGAGATCTGATGCAGGACATCCCGCTGAATCTGCGCCCGGCGTGCCGGAACCTGCGCCACAAACTCATGTACTGCGACGAGCGCCACGAGCGCGTGGGCGTCGTCGATGATTCGTCCGACACCCGCGTGTTCTTCTGCGTCAGGACGGGCGACGCGCTGGGACCCGACGCCGAGCCCGCACACCCCGACTGCTGCGATGCCCGGCGCGACTGCTACCTCCCGCCCGAGGGCTGAGAACTACGGGCGAGGACCGATCGTCTTCGGCAGGGCGGGATCCCGGCACCACTCGCTCCAACTGCCCACATACAGGCGGGGCATCCCCAGACGCGCCCGCGCCATCGCCAGGATGTTGTGACAGGCGGTCACGCCCGATCCGCAGTGGCAGATGACGCCCGATGCATCGCCATAGACGCCCAGGCGTCGGAACCGATCCCGCAGGACGCTCGATGGCAGCAGGCACCCGGTCTCTGGATCAAGATTCTCGCTGAACGGTGCGCTGACAGCACCGGCGATATGCCCGCCGACCGGATCGATGGTCTCGTTCTCGCCGCGATATCGCTCGAAACTGCGGGCGTCGAGCACGAGCCCGCCGCGGGCGATCGCTTCGAGCACATCGTCCTTCGTGGCGATCATGTCGGGGTTCGGGTTGGGTGTGATCGGGGTCTGGGGCGGGCTCCCCGCGATCGCCGGTCCCCGCTCGATCTCGCGTTCCTCCGCCTGCCAGCGTGCGATCCCGCCGTCGAGGACGGCGCAGGCCTCGTGCCCGATCCAATGCAGCATCCACCAGAGGCGGGCGGCGATCGCCCCGCCCATGTCGTCGACGCGGACGACCCGTGTGCCCTGCCCGACGCCGTGTGCCGCAAGCGCCTCGCAGAACGCCTCGGGCGCGGGCAGCGGATGGCGCCCACCCAGACGCGGGTCTTCGGGCACATCCGCCAGATCCGTTTCCAGGTCCAGATAGATGCTCCCGGGGATGTGGGCCTCTTCGAAGGCCTGCCGGGCGGTCCGGGCGTCTCCGCCCCGCCAGCGCACATCGCACACAACCAGATCCTCGTCCGCGAGATGTTCAGCGAGCCAGTCCGTCGAGACGATCGGGTCCATGCGGGTTCACCCTCGGTCATCCCCCCAACCCGGAGCATATGCGAACCCGTGTGGAGCAGGGTCAGGAACACCTCGAATCTGCAGAGGCGTGCGCACGCCCTTGCGGATCGTCGTCGGACAGTCCGAGGTCCGTGAGGATCGGCGCCAGCAGGATGCGTCGCCAGCCCGCCAGCAGGCGACTCGGGGCGGGCTGCTCGCCCAGGATCGCAGAGCCGGCCAGCTGGCGCAGTTCCTTCTTCGACGCGACGATCTGGGGGGCGATCGAGCGGGCCCGCGCGAGGTCCTCGCTCTGGGCGCAGATCTGCTCGACCCGTGCCTTCTGCCGCTCATTCAGGCTGCGCCTGCGGGCGGGCGGGGGCATGGGCTCGCGCGAGGCGCCCTCGATGTGGGCAACGAGTTGGTCGCCGAGCTCGCGCTTGACCATGCGGGGCACGCCCGCGATCCGCGAAAGAGCCGTTCGCGTGCGCGGGCGCTCGCTGGCCAGCGCCAGCAGCCCCTCGTCGGGGATCAGCGAGCGGGGCGAGACATCGCGCAGGCGTGCGGCTTCCTCTCGCCATTCGATCAGCCGTCGGAGCACGAACCGCTGGCGATGGCTGAGCGACGCCGAGCCCCTGGCCTTGAGCCGTCGTGCGTGCGGATTGGGCGCATAGGTCCGCGGGTGCTCGAGCCGGCGACACTCTTCCAACGCCCAGTCCAGATTGCCCAGGGCCTCGAGCCTGCGCACGAGCTCGTCGTGCAGCAGGGGCAGATAGCGCACATCGTCGCCCGCATAGCGCAACTGAAGATCGCTGAGGGGGCGCTGATCCCACTGGCTGAACTTGAGTCCGGGGCCGAGGCGCGCATCCGTGAGCGACTCGACGACGCTCCGGAGCGACGCCGGGTATGACCCGCCGCAGAACGCCGAGGCGATCTGCGTGTCGAAGACCCCCCGCGCGGGCGTGCCCGTGTGACGGAGGGCCAGTTCCAGATCGGGCGTCCCCGCGTGCACGATCGTGCGCACGGACGGGTCGACGAGCAGTCCCCAGATGCCCGCGAGATCCAGCCCGCACAGCGGGTCGATCAGTGCGACGAGGTCCGGCGTGGCCACCTGGATCAGGCAGGTCCGCGTGAAGTAACTGCCCTCGCCGATGAACTCCGTGTCGAACCCGAACGAGCGTGCCCGACGAAGGTCCTCGATGAGCGCATCCAGGCGGCGCTGCGACCGGATCAGTGCCGGTTCTGCGGCGCACACCAGCGGGTGATCGAGCACCACGGGCAGCTCGCCGGCACCCGCGTGGAGCTCACGATGGGCGCGCATGCGCCGACCATTCGGACGGCGGCCACTACCCGTCGGGCGATCGGGCTTCTCACGACCATTCGGATGCACGCTCAATCGACCCCATGGTAGCACTGGGACCGCAGATCACGCCCCGCCGGCACGGTCTGCGCGTTCTATCATCGCCCCGATTCGCGCCCCGCTGGAGCCTTCGTCATGGCGTACATCCGACTCATCGATCCCGATGATGCCCAGGGGCCGCTTCGGGCGACATTCGAGGCGGGGCGATCGCGCGCGGGCAAGGTCGCCAACATCATGCATGTTATGGGACTGGACGGTCCCAGCTGCGCCGCGTCCATGGCGTTCTATGTCTCGATCATGAAGCGGGACAACGCGCTCGACGCCGCGACTCGCGAACTCCTGGCGGCGGTCGTCAGTTGCGTCAACGACTGCTTCTACTGAACGCTCAGCCACGCCAGGGACTTCGGTCTGGAGTCCGAGAAGCAGGGGCGTGCCCGCCCGCAGGTCGCCGAGCAGATCATCTACGACTATCGGCGCGCATCGCTGGACGATCGCGAGCGAGCGCTGTGCGACTTCGCCGTGCGCCTGACCTTGACGCCCGGGGCGATGTCGCAGGCGGACATCGACGCGTTGCGTGCCGTCGGCTTCGACGACGCGCAGATCACGATCGCGGTCCAGGTCGTCGGGTACTTCAACTACATCAACCGCGTCGCCGACGCGCTGGGCGTAGACCCCGAGCCCTGGATGACGCTCGACAAGGACCGGTGGCTGGCCCGCAAGGCCCACGACTGGCAGCAGGGCTAATCGCCCGCCGAGCGGATGCGGTCGACCTCGGCGAGGATGCTCGTCCAGTCCGGGCGATGGTGGATCACGCTGGGGAAGACCTGGCGGACGATGCCCCCGCGATCGACGAGGTAGGTCGTCGTGCGCTCAAGGCGCGCCGTGTGCGCACGGCCGACATCGCAGGCGATATCGAAGGCCGGCCCATCCCTGAACCGCCGGAGGATCTTCGCGTGCGACTTGAGGTCCGCGTCTTCCTGGGCGATGGCCAGAACCCGCAGGCCACGAGACCGGAACTCGTCGTACATCTTCTGCAACTGGACCAGTTGCTTGTTGCAGAATGGTCACCAGAACGCGCGATAGGTCGTGACGATGAC
>WGEO01000095.1 GCA_015492715.1 Phycisphaerales bacterium
GGCGTTCAGTGTGCCGAAAGAGCCTGTCAGCGCGCGGGTGACGGCCTGACAGACGAAGGGGAGGAAGGAGACCTTCTCGCCGCTGGCGGCTCCGAGGCGCTTGCGGAGGGCGCCGATTCCCATCGCGTGCCGATCAGGGATGTGCGGCGCATCATCGCCCAGCGCCTTCGCCAGAGCGTGGACACCGCCGTCCACTTCACCGTCATGGACGAGGCCGATGTCACCGAACTCGACGCCCTCCGCAAGCGCCTCGGAGCCGCCAGCGGCGAGAAGATCTCCTTCCTCCCCTTCGTCTGTCAGGCCGTCACCCGCGCGCTGACAGGCTCTTTCGGCACACTGAACGCCACCGTCGACGACGACGCCGGCGAGATCGTCCAGCACCGCAGCGTGCATCTTGGGATCGCCACGGATACCGACAACGGCCTGATGGTCCCGGTCGTCCGCGATGCCGATCGCCTGGGGGTGCTGGAGATTGCCCGCCACATCGCCCATGTGGCCCAGGCCGCCCGCGATCGCACCGCCGCACGCGAAGACCTCTCGGGCAGTACCTTCACCATCAGCAATGTGGGATCACACGCAGGACGCTTCGCCACGCCCGTCATCAACTACCCGGAGGTCGCCATCCTCGCCGTCGGACGCACTCGCGAGGGCATGGTCGTCCGCGACGGCTGGTTCCGTGTGGGCAAACTCATGCCCCTGAGCCTGGCCTGCGATCACCGCGTCGTCGATGGAGCCACGGCGGCCCTGGCCCTTGCCGAGATCGTCCGCCTCCTGCAGGACCCCGAGCAACTCCTCGCACCCGCGAGGTAGCCCGCACAACGGAGATAAGGCTACGCAATGCCGCCGGTGTCTCCCAGCATCCGCAGTTCATCCCGGAGGATGGCTGCCAGTTCGTAGTTTTCCTGCTCGATCGCCGCCTGCAGGCGCTTCTTGAGTTCCGCCTTCTGGCTCACCGGAAGCTTGGGCACGAGCGCGTCGCGCATGGTCCGGAGCATCTGCGCCTCGCTGGAGTCCTCGAACTCCTCGGGCCGACCGAGATCGGAGAAGTAGGTCCGCAATGCGTCCAATCCCTGATCGATCGCCAGGATCGCCGCCTTGGCCTCACCTTCCTTGAGCGCCTGTCCCGCCAGGGCTCGCGCCCGGATCATGAGGATGTACGGGCGATACGGCTCGAGCACCCGTCGGTCGTGCTCACTCTGGGCATAGCGGGCGCACAGGTCGATCACACGCAGGTTCCGGGTCGTGTCCCGGACCACGCCCTCGAAGTCCTCCAGCAACAGCAGCGCCATATACCGGTGATAATACTGAGCGGCCTCCTCACGCAGGAGTCGGCAGTCGTCCTCACTCAGGCGGAAGCCCTCGCTGGAATCCTCCGGTTCTTCCTCGTCCGATAATGCGGGGTCTTCCCCGCCGATCTCCAGCTTGTGCTCGCAGTAATCCAGATAACTCGGGAATCCATGGGGGCGTTGCCCGTCGGGGCGTCCCGTCGTCTGGAGTTGCAGAATGCCCAGATCCAGGCGGATCTGAATCTGGGGCTCTCCATCGAGGCCCTCGATGAGGCGGACATTGAGCTGCCCGGGGGTGTATGGCCAGGCCTTGAGAATTAGGGAAATATCTGGATGGATGCGTTCCGGCTGATCCGACATGGATTCCTCGCTCTCCATGGTACGGTTGGGTATCGGCGACGGATCGCCCCGGGGTCGCATCGGTGCTTCGTCCCTCGTTCTGCGGACGCTGCACAACCGGGCTGATCGACCCAGCAGTGCCAGATGGCGTCCGAGAGGCAGATCGGCTTCTCCGGGGCTCAGGCGTGGACCGGGGAAAGGCGATGGAACAGGAGGATTTGTGCGTTCGAATGGTGATTTTGGTTGCGGCAAGCGGTTTCCTCCGTACAGTTCAGGCTGGGAAGACCCTCGCATGGAGAGAGCGAGGATCTGCCTGAGGGAAGGTGGGTGAGAGAAGTGAGTGCCAGAGGAGAAGCCCGCAGGGGCACGAGAGAACTCCAGTCTGACCTGCAGATCTATCTCCGCGAGATCAACCGCACACCGCTGTTGACCGCCGAGGAAGAGCGCGAACTCGGCTGGAAGATCATCAACGACAACTGTCCCCAGGCACGGGACCGCATGATCCGGGCGAATCTCCGCCTGGTCGTTGCGATCGCCAAGAACTACGCCGGGCGGGGCCTGCCCCTCAACGACCTGATCGAGGAGGGCAACATCGGCCTGATGCGTGCGGTCGAGGGCTTCGACCCGGCCCAGGGCGCCCGATTCAGCACCTACGCCTCGTGGTGGATCAAGCAGGCCATCAAGCGGGCGCTGGTCAATGCCACGCAGCCCGTGCATGTCCCGGCGTACATGGTCGAGCTGATCGCCAAGTGGAAGGAAGCGGCCCGACGCCTGGAAGCCGAGAACGGCACGGCTCCGACGATGGAGCAGATCGCCGCCGAACTCGATCTGCCGCTGAAGAAGGTCAAGATCATCAAGCGGGCGATCAAGGCTTTCCGCTCGACGAACCAGGAGCCCGTCACCCAGAGCGAGGGAGACCTGCTGGGCATGAGCGATGTGCTGGCGGACCATCGCACGGAGCCCCCGGAGGCCGAACTTCTGCGAGAGAACGAACTCGAGATCCTGCGTCGGCTCATGGAATCGATCGACGAGCGTGAGGCCGAGATTCTCCGTCTGCGATTCGGACTCGACGGAAGCCCTCCCCTGACGCTCAAGCAGATCGCCGATGAGATCGGGATCAGCCGCGAGCGGGTCCGTCAGATCGTGGACGAGGCGCTCACGAAACTCAACCGGCAGATCAGCGACCGTCATCCGACGAAGTATTTCCCAGAGAACAGGGTGCCGGGTCGTCAGCTCGATGACAAGGAGTATGCGCGTCGTCTGCGCGAGCAGGCACAGATACGCGTGCGTGCCTGAGTCGGATCGATCACACGCGGAATCGACACAGCGCACCTCCCCCCCCACGGTGTCGCCTCCGAGAGTGCGCGGCCCCGAGCATACGATGGCACCAGGAGGTGACCAGCCGTGTTCTCGCCGCCACCCGTACCCCCATTCGACGGTCTGCACCCGATCGTGGTGCACTTTCCCATCGCCATCTTCCTCCTCGTCCCGCTGCTCGTGCTGGCGTCCATTCCTCTGAGTCGACGCTGGGCTCGCCCGATCCACGCAAGCACGCTCGCGTTGATGGTCATCGGGTCGGGCTTCGCCCTGCTCGCAACGGCGAGCGGCGAAGAGAGCGCCGAGATCGTCGAGGCGCTCTACCCCTCCGCCGAAGATGCCATCGAGGAACACGAGGAGATGGGCGAACTCGCGCGGACGCTCCTGATCGTGGCAACGGCGGTCTACGCTCTTGTCTGTGTCGTGCCGATGCTGGTGCGGCGATCCGCCCGGGCCGGTCTGATCGAACGCGTCGCCCAGGGCTCGTTCGTCGTACTGCTCATTCCTGTGCTGCTCGTCTTGGCGAATGCGGCCCACGCGGGAGGTGTGCTGGTGCACGGCTATGGCGTGCGTGCGCCGGGCTTTTCCCCGACCCCGCAGGCGATCCCGCAAGACCGCCACGACGATGATGACGACGACGACTGACCCTTCAGGTCAGATCGCAGGGCGCGTCCTCAGACACTGACTTCGAGCCCATGGGCGTCCGCCACGGGCTGGTTCAGCAGCCTGCCGCGATCCATGTTGATCGCCAGGGCAAAGCCCGGATCCTGCTCGGCGAGTTTCCAAGGGCCTTCATCGGCCAGACGAAGCGTCCAGGGGATGGTCGCGTTGTTCAGCGCGTGTGTGCTCGTGCGTGCCACGGCCCCGGGCATGTTGCCCACGCAGTAATGGACGACGCCGTCGATGATGTAGGTGGGCGATCCGTGCGTGGTGACCTTGCTCGTCTCGACGCAGCCGCCCTGATCGATCGACACATCCACGATGACGGCCCCGTTTTTCATGAGTTTGAGGTCCTCGCGCCGGACGAGGTGCGGCGCCTTGGCACCGGGGATGAGCACGGCCCCGATGACCAGATCCGCCCAGGGCAGATACTCCCGGATCGCGTGCGGATCCGAGTAGATCGTCGTGACATTGTCCGCCATGACATCCTCGAGATACCGCATGCGGTCCAGGTCGATGTCCATGATGATGACATCGGCGCCCATGCCGCAGGCGATCTTCGCCGCACAGGTTCCCACGACACCCCCGCCAAGCACGAGCACCTTGCCCGGCGGGACACCGGGCACACCGCCGAGCAGGATTCCCCGCCCCTGCTGCGGGCGTTCAAGGTACTTGGCGCCCTCCTGGGTCGCCATGGAACCGGCGATCTCGCTCATCGGCGTCAGGAGGGGAAGCGTGGGCTTGCCTCGGGGCCCCGGCTGCTCCAGGGTCTCGTAGGCCACGGCGACGATCTTCCGGTCGAGACAGGCGAGCGTCAGATCCTTGTCCGCCGCGAAGTGAAAGTAGGTAAAGACGATCTGCCCCTCACGCATGCGGGGCCATTCCTCGGGTTGCGGCTCCTTGACCTTGACGATCATGTCGCTGCCTGCCCAGACCTCGTCGGCGGTCGGAAGGATCTCCCCCCCTGCCCTGCGATAGTCGTCGTCGGAGTAGCCCGATCCCTCTCCCGCGCCGCTCTGGATGCAGACGGTGTGCCCCCGCTGGGTCAGCAGGTCCACGCCCACGGGCAGCAGGCCCACACGGTACTCGTCCGCCTTCACCTCGCTCGGTACGCCCACTCGCATCGCCGCTGCTCCTTCCAGATCCGCCGCCCCCACGCCGGCCCGTGCCCGCTGAGCCCACACTGTGACGGGCGGCGATTCTAGGTGCGATCCCGCCCACAGGGGCACGCGCATGCTCTACGATCCGCCCATGAGCATGACGACACGCATAGCGACGGCACTGGCAACCGTGGGCCTGCTCGTCTCGGCGGCCCTGGGACAGGACTACATCGATCAGGCCAACGCCCTGTACGACGACATCCGCCTGGAGCAGCGAAGCGATCTGGTCATCCTGCCGGTCATCGCGAAGATGGATGAGCCGCCTCGCGGCGTCGAGACGGTCGAGAAGGCCGCCCTTCAGCCCGCCTCGTCCAGCGCCATCTGGACGCAGGCCAGGGCATGGGCCGA
>WGEO01000096.1 GCA_015492715.1 Phycisphaerales bacterium
AAGGCCTGGGAGCACGAGCCGAGATATCGATCCAACCTGCTCAGCCAGCGGTTCACGGTTGTCTGTGAGAAGGGCACGGGCCATCGCGTCGCACTGGCCCAGAGCGCTTAGAGCAACCCTATTCAATTCGTAGCGTGTATCCGCAGTGCGTGAAGCAGTTGTGTGCGTCGGTCTGTGTGACTTGGTCGAGGACGGCCTGCATGCCCCGCCAGAGGGCGTCCCGGGTTCGGTGGGCCAAGCCGCGCAGCAGTTGTTTGATCTTGCTGAACACCAGCTCGATGGGGTTCAGGTCCGGGCTGTACGGCGGGAGGAACACCAGCTCGGCGTCCGCCGACTCGATCAACTCACGCGTCCGCTGCCGCTTGTGACTGCTCAGGTTGTCCATCACCACCACATCGCCGGGACGCAGCACCGGCGCGAGCACCCGCTCGACGAACGCCTCGAAGATGTCGCCGTTGACGGCCCCGTCCACGACCATCGAGCACCGCACGCCGGCCGCGTCCAACGCCGCGATCAGCGTCGTCGTCTTCCAGTGCCCGTGCGGCGTCTTGTCGATCAGCCGCTCGCCCCGCGGGGCCCGCCCGCGCAGCCGCGTCATGTTGGTCTTGGCCCAGGTCTCGTCGATGAAGATCAGGCGTGAGGCGTCGAGCTCCCGTTGCCTTGCTTTCCAGGCCTTTCGTCGCCTGGCGACATCGGGCCGGTCCTGCTCGGCCGCGTGAATCGTCTTTTTTTAAAGGTGAGTCCGAGCTCCTTGAGCGCGGCGTAGATGGCCGCGTCGGTGCACTCGACGCCGAGGCGGGCGCGCAGCTCGGGTCCGGTGGCGTCGGGTTGTTCGGCGACGAGCCGGGCCAGACGCGTCCGATCGATCTTGGGCACGCCGGGACTGCCCTGCTTGCGTGGGGCGGTCTCGCCGTGCTCGCGTCGGCGCTGTTTGACGCGTCTGACCCACGACCGGCAGACGCCGAAGGCCTCGGCGACTTCCTTGGTCTGCATCCCCCGATTGCACGCGGCGAGGACCTTGTTCCTGAGATCCTGCGAATACGGCGCTGCCATCCGTGGCTCCTTCCCGGCACTGGGCCAAGAACAGAACCTACGACACGCCGAACAATCGCGCAACCGAGCAAACGCCGAACATCGCTACGAAATCACTTGGGGTGCTCTAGTCGCGACTCATAGTCGGGATTTGATCGGATCTGGTCGGGAAGCCGGAGAGGCTCGAATGTGGTTCGTGCAGAATGGGTGAAAGCCTGCTAGACTTGCGGCGATGGACAGGTCGCCTTCGTCTGGCGGCGTGGGTGTGTTCTGGCAGAGCCCAAACTGGAGTTTTTGATCTGGTTTGGGACGATGAAGCGGGCGGTTGAGCGAAGGAGTCTGGCGATGGGGATCGAAGTCGCAATCGACGAGCTCTACGCCAGCGGATGGTCGCCGATCGACGAGTCGGGTTGTGACCGGCACGATGACGGCAGGTGCTATCCGTTGGCGGAGCGGGCATGTCGGGAGGCCGAGGAACTGGGGTACGACCTCCAGATCCGGCACATCCAGTTGTTCGATTGTTATCGGGCGGAGTGGCGTGAGCGGTCGACGGGTTCGGTTGGCGCGGTCGTGGGGCAGACGGAGGCCGAGACGGCGGTGTACGCGCTGAGTCAGCTTCGTCGCAACAGCGTCGGCGCTGGCGTGTGAGGATTCGGGGGTGTCATCGGGCTTGAAGATCCGCGGCGTGCGCCTATTGTGACGGCAGAGAGCGGCCCCATCGTCTAGTCAGGTCCAGGACGCCAGGTTCTCATCCTGGAAACCGGGGTTCGAATCCCCGTGGGGTCATTTCCTCTCACCCAGCATCGTGTCCTGTCAAGGTCCGGGAACTGCTTGCGAGGTCATGCTCGCGGGCAGATCTGGGTGATCCTGCGTCAATCCTGTGGTCGATCGCGTCGATGTCTGGGATGGATCGCATGATCCCCGGGGACCGTGTGTGATGAGCCAGGATCAGTCAGAGCCCGAACGCCGACCCCGCCAGATTCCTGGGGGTGGGCGTGTGGATCCGCAGCGAGCGGCGCGGGCGTGCCAGACGGAACTGCCCCAGCGGATTCGGCGGATGTGCGCGGTTTGGAAGGCCGGCGAGGGTGAGGAACTCCTGCGGCTGACGGAGCGGCTTCGGCAGGCCCGGGAGGCGGATGGTTCGATCTGCGAGAAGGCACTGGCGCTGGAGGGGGCGATCCGCGAGGCGCTGGGGGATCGTCGGGGGTGTCAGACGCAGGAAGTGCGGGCACGCCTGGAAGAGTTGATCGCCATCTGCGAGCGTGCGGGTGGAGGGATGGGGTGAGCGAGTTCGAAGGGGCATGATGGGGCAGGGTGCGCCACAACCCGATGCGGGTCAGCAGTTGGTGCTGGTCATCGACGATTCGGCGGATGTCCACCGCCTGCTGCAGGCGCGGCTTCGCGGCGAGGAGATCACGATCGCCGGTGCCATGACGGGGCGTGAGGGGATCCGGATGGCGCAGGAGATGAGCCCTGCGGTGATCATCGTGGATCTGGACCTGCCCGACATGGATGGTTTCGAGATCCTGCGGGCGCTGAAGGACGATTCATCGACGATGCACACGCCGGTGATGATCCTCTCGGCGATGCAGAGCCGGCAGGACAAGGTGACGGCGTTCGATCTGGGGGCGATCGACTTCGTGTGCAAGCCGTTCGACCTGGTGGAGCTGCGAGTTCGCGTGCGATCGGCGGTTCGCCTGAGCGTGCTGCTGCACATGCTGGCGCAGCGGGCGCAGATCGACGGTCTGACGGGTCTGTACAACCGTGCGCACTTCGACTCGCGCTGGGGCGAGGAGGTCGCCGGGTGCATGCGTCACAACCGTCCGCTCTCGCTGGCGGTGCTCGATGCCGATCGTTTCAAGACGATCAACGACACCTACGGGCATCCGGCGGGTGACGCGGTGCTTCGTGGGATCTCGCGTGTGCTGCAGAGCGAGTTGCGCGGGGCGGACATCGCGTGTCGGTTCGGTGGCGAGGAGTTCTGCATCATCATGCCGGATACGGACACACGCGAGGCGCACGCGGTGTGCGAGCGGATCCGCGAGGCGGTTCGCGCAACAGTCTGGGCGGCGCATCCGGAACGACAGGTGACGATCAGCGTGGGGCTGGTGGGGACGGACGGTACGAGTTGGAAGTCTCCCGCGGCGTGGCTCGAGACGGCGGACCGGAACCTGTATCGGGCCAAGCAGGAAGGTCGCGATCGGGTGATATCGAGCGATCTTTCCGGGGGGGATCTCTCGGAGCGGGATCTGTCGAAGGCCGCATAGCGTCGGGATCAGAACGGGATGGCGACGCCGGCGTAGAGCATGGCGCCGTCGCGTGCGGGGTTGTCGTCGTCGCCGAGGATCCGGGCGTTGGAGATGTGGTGCCATCGCAGACCGGCGACGAGGCGGGAACCGCTGTCGGTCAGTTGCCAGGTGAATCCTCCGCCGAGCGTGGGCTGGAAGTTGAAGTTGGTCCCTTGGGGGGGGACCTGCTCTCCTGCCAGCAGCACGCCCAGCCCCGCCTCGGCAAAGAGCGTCATGCGATCCGTGTGGTAGTAGTGCCACTTGAAGTATGTGGCAAGGCTCGCGCCGGGCGTGGTATCCTCGGTGGTATCCAGCGCCCAGAGGCCCGCCTGAATGGCCAGTTCGAAGCCATCGGCGGGGAAGGTGCTCCACTGGGCGAAGGCATAGGCGTCCTCGGCGTCGGAGAAGTTGCTGGCGAGTCCGGCACCGAGCGTGAGCCAGGTGCCGCCTTCTGCACCGAAGGGCGTGTGGGGGGCGGCGTGCAAGGCGTCGGGCGTGTCCGCGTCTGGTGCGGGCTGGACGGCAAGCGCCCAGTCGAGCAAGGCGGGCGGTGCGGCGGACAAGGCGGACGCGAGGGCCAGACAGGCGAGCGATCCGGCAAGGCGCATGGGGAGCGTCGTCATGGCGTGGAGGGTATGGTTGTTCGGGAGGTGTCGTCATGGGTGAGCACGGGCGAAGCATGCAGGACGAGGGCAGGCCCGCCGGCAGTCTCACGCGACTCGAAGAGAAGGAGTTGTTCTTGGAGCGGGACATCGAGCGTCTGCGCGAGGGTGCTCGCGTCCTGACCGGTCGGGTGGACGACCTCGAGGCGCGGGTCGCCCACCTGGAGCGACGGCTGGAGGCACTGCTCGAACTGCAGCGCGAGGGGCCCGTGGACGAGGAGGCGCTGGAGGGCGAGGACTGAGGATCGATCAGGTCGCCGGTTCGAAGAGCGAGACGCCGGTCATCGCCTCCGGCTTGTCGAGGTCCATCATCGCAAGGGCCGTCGGGAAGATATCTGCGAGGCGTCCTCCGGTGCGGAGGGTTCGTCCCTTGAACGGTGCCCCGACGACGGAGAGCGGCACATCGTACAGGGTGTGCGCGGTGTGCGGGCTGTTGGTCGCCGGGTCGAACATCTGCTCGGCGTTGCCGTGATCGGCGGTAACGATGAGCGAGCCGGCGCGTGCGAGCGTTCGCTCGATGAGTGCGCCGACGCATTCGTCGACGACCTCGCAGGCCCGGATGGCGGCCTGCAGGTTGCCCGTGTGTCCGACCATGTCTCCGTTGGCGAAGTTGACGACGATGACATGCTCGCAGTCGTCGGCCTGAAGCCTGCGGAGCACGGCGTCGCGCACGCCATAGGCGGACATCTCGGGCTTGAGGTCGTAGGTGGCGACCTTCGGGCTCTGGACGATCTCGCGCCGCTCGCCCTCGAAGGGCTTGTCCCGATAGTCGTTGAAGAAGAAGGTGACATGCGGAAACTTTTCGGTCTCGGCGCAGCGGAACTGTGTGAGGCCGAGGCGTGCGAGGTACTCGCCGACGATGTCCTTGAGTCTGGGCGGCTTGGGGAACGCCACGGGCGCGAGCTGCGCGAGGCGTTCGGAGTAGGCGGTCATCATGACGAAGCGGATCTCGAGGCGGCGCCCGCGATCGAAGCCTCTCCTGCCCGTGTCCGGGCTGGGCTTGATCTCGGGGCTGTTCTCGAACTCGGGCAGGAGGAAGGCGCTGACGAGTTCGCGCGGGCGGTCGCCGCGGTAGTTGTAGAAGATGACGGCGTCGCCGTCGGTGATGCGTGAGTCGTGAGCCGAGCGGTCGTCTTCGGCGACGATGCGGGGGGTGATGAACTCGTCGCCCTGCATGGAGTCGCTGAGGGGGTTGTCGTAGTAGTCCTGGATGGCCTCGCCGACGCTGGCGAACCGTGGGAACTGCTCGCGGCCCGTCAGAAGGTTGTAGGCCTTCTCGACGCGTTCCCACCGGTTGTCGCGGTCCATGGCCCAGTAGCGTCCGACGACGCTGGCGATGACGCCCACGCCGAGTTCCTGGCACTTGTGATGGACCTGTTGGGCATAGGCCTTGCCCGTGAAGGGTCCGGTGTCGCGTCCGTCGGTGAAGAGGTGGATGTAGACGCGCGGGGCTTCCAGGTGCTTGCAGAGTTCGAGGAGGGCGTAGAGATGTTCGAGCAGGCCATGCACGCCCGCGTCCGAGCAGATGCCCATGAGGTGGACGCTTCGGGCGGCGTTGCGGGCGCCGGTGATGGCGCTGATGAGCGGCCCGTTCTCGCGGAGTTTGCCGCTCCGGCAGGCCTTGGTGATGCGGACGGACTCCTGGTCGACGATGCGTCCGGCGCCGATGTTCTGGTGGCCGACCTCGGAGTTGCCCATGGTGCCCTCGGGCAGGCCGACATCGAGCCCGCTGGTCTTGACGAGCGTCGTGGGCCAGTCCCGTTCGAGCATGTCGGCGACGGGCGTGCGTGCGAGTTTGACGGCGTTGAATGCGTCGTGCTCGGGGTGGGGGTTGTGCCCCCAGCCGTCGCGGATGATGAGAACGAGGGGCGTGTTACGGGGTTCGGGCATGATGCTGCGTTCCTCTCGAGGAACTGCGGCGCGGGGACCGCAGGTGGTCATCTGGGAGCGTAGACGCGTGCCTGCTACCGTACGAGTTGCGCCTCAACCCAGGTGGGCGAAGATCTCGTCGATGTCCATGGCCTGCGATGGCTCGCGGGCCTGCGACCAGCGCACGCGGGCGATGACCTCGCCGCCGTCGGCCCCTTCCTTCTCGATCACGACCGTGCCCCGGCTGGCGATGTTGAGCTCGGGCCAGTAGAATCCGAATGCGCGGCAGACGCTCCGGTGCATGTCGGCAAGGAGCGTGTGCTCGAGGCCCATGGCATCGGCCCAGGCGCGATGGACGGCGAAGGAGTCGCAGGAGACGCCGACGACCTCGTAGCCCGCCTCGTGCCAGCGTGCCAGGTCGCGGGAGACACACTCCATCTCCGTCGAGCACACACCCGTGAAGTCCATCGGATAGAAGCACAGCACGACCCCCCGGGGCGCCCGTGCAAGGGCGTCATGCAGGCGCCATTCGTTGCGGTCCTGATCGAGCAGCGTGAAGTCCGGAGCCGTCTCGCCGGGGGCGATCGGCTCGTCGCGGGGTGTCAGGTGCTCGTTGCGCATCGCGTGGGTCATCCTGCGCGTCGGCCCGTGCCTGCATGGGCGGGCCATGTGCGATATGCTACGCTCGTCGGGCGGAGGATCCGACGGGAGTATTGGGCAGGAGGCCTCATGAGCGTGGTGTCATCGCTGCACGAGAGATACGCGGAGGTTCGCGGACGGGTCGAGGAGGCGGCTCGCCGGAGCGGCAGGCGTCCGGATCAGGTCATCCTGGTCGCCGTGACGAAGTATGCCGAGATCGATCAGATCAAGTCGCTGGTCGAGATGGGCCACCGGGACCTGGGCGAGAACCAGGTGCAGCAGTTGACCCAGCGGGCGGCGATGATCCAGGAATATCTCGACCGCCTGCGTGTGCTCAAGGGCACGATCGAACGACACACGGGCGACGAGGGGCCCGGCGGGCTGATCGGCGAGGTGCACGCGCCCGACGAGGTCCGCTGGCACATGATCGGGCACATGCAGCGGAACAAGGTTCGACGGGCGCTGGAGGTCTGCCGCCTGATCCACAGCGTGGACTCCCTCAAGATCGCCGAGGAGATCCAGGCGACGGGTTTGGCCCGCGATCGGGTCTACGAGGTCCTCGTCCAGGTGGACTGCTCGGGTGAGTCGACGAAGTACGGATGTCCGGCCCCGGCGGCGATTCCACTTGCCGAGCAGATCGGCACGATGGCCAATGTGCGTCTGCGGGGCCTGATGACGATGGCTCCGCATGTGGAGGATCCCGAGGAGGTCCGCCCGGTCTTTGCCCGCTGCCGGGAACTGCTGGCGGAGATGCACCGTCTGGGCGTCTGCGACGAACGCTGCAACATCCTCTCCATGGGCATGACGACGGACTTTGAGGTCGCCATCGAGGAGGGAGCGAACATCGTCCGCGTGGGCTCGGCGATCTTCGGCGGCGACGCCTAGGCCAGGGCCCGTCGGAGCGAGCCGCTACGCATTGCGATGACCTGCTGCTGGAGGTTTCGCCCCGGACAGAGCGTGGGAC
>WGEO01000097.1 GCA_015492715.1 Phycisphaerales bacterium
ATCCCACGCAATCGGCGTGCACCGCTGTCCTGGTCGGCACTCATGGCGGTCAGCGTAGCGGGAGCGGGCACCGAAGACAGCCCCGCCACGGGCAGCGCGCGAACCGCCGGCGCACGACGAACCACGAGGATGCTCGAGAGCGTATCGGCAACCTCCGCCATCGCCGAACGCTCGTCGTGGTCGTCCATGCCGCCGTGCTCCGGCATCGCCGCATTCTCGCCGCGCTCACTCACCTCGTCGTCCTTCTCTCAGACATGCAAGAAAGACCCTCCCCGCCCCCTGCTGCGCGGGTTCAGGCGAAGTCGTAGGCGAACTGCCCGTCCTCGACGCCCACGCGGACCCTGGAAATCGTGTGCCCCTCCAGGAGACGCGACAGTATGGCCTCGCTGACCGTGGGAAGCAGCGTCTGGCTCAGGATCGCGTCGATGACCCGCCCCCCGGACTCGCGCTCGCTGCACCGGCTCACGATCAGGTCCAGCGCCTCGTCGCCGATCTCAAGACGCGCCCCGTGGTTCTCCAGCAGACGCCGCTCGACCCGCCTGAGTTGCAGGCGGGCGATGTCACGCAGCACCTCGTCGCTCAGCGGCAGATAGGGGACCACGACCAGCCGCCCGAGAAGCTCCGTCGGGAACACCTCCAGCAGCGGCTTGCGCAGCGCCTCGCGCAGCGCCTCCGGACTGGGCATCAACTCCGGATCCTGACACATGTTCATGATCAGGTCCTTGCCGACATTCGAGGTCAGCAGGATGACCGTGTTCTTGAAGTCCACGACGACGCCGCGACGATCGGCAACCTGCCCCTCGGCGAACATCTGAAGGAAGATCGTGTGGATCGACTTGTGCGCCTTCTCCACCTCGTCGAACAGCACGACCGAGTACGGCTTGCGCCGGACGGCCTCCGTCAGTACGCCGCCCTCCGTCGAGCCCTCGTATCCCTTGGGCGAGCCGAGCAGACTGCTCGCCGTGAACTCCTCCTGATACTCGGACATGTTGAAGGTGATGACATTGGACTCGCCGCCGTAGAGCGCCTCGGCGAGAGCCTTGGCCGTCTCGGTCTTGCCCACACCGCTCGGACCGGCCAGCAGAAACACGCCGATCGGTCGACGCGGATCGCCCAGCCCGGCACGACTCGTTCGGATCGTCTGGGCGATCAGGTCCAGGGCGTGCTGCTGCCCGATCACCCGTTCCCCGAGCGTCCTGTTCAGGTTCAGCACCGCCTCGACCTCGTCCCTGACCATGCGCCCGACGGGAATCCCCGTCCAGTCGGCCACGACGCTCGCAACGGCGCCGGCATCGCAACTGGGAAGAATCAGCGGCGTCTCTCCCTGCACACTCGCGAGCCTCGCCTGCAGATCCTTCAGGCGATCGAGCAGTGCCTGACGCTCGTCGTCGCTGAGCGATGCCCCCGCCCCCTCGTCCGTCTCGTTCGCAGCTTCCTCCTCGCCCGCAGCCTGTGCCGCCTGCTCGAGACGCGAGCCCGTTCCCTCGACCGGTTCCTCGCCCAGGGGGCCCCGCAACTGTCGGCGAACCTCGAGGATCTCCTGCACCAGTCCCCGCTCGTTCTCCCACGCCTCTTCCAGACGGGCGAGCTGCTCCTGCTCCTCGTGCAGCCTTGCGCGGATCTCACGCTCGCGATCGCCATGGTCCATCCCCACCGCCGCCTCGCGTGCGAGAATCTCCAGTTCCGTGTGCAGCGCGTCGATCCGCTTCCGGGTGTCGTCCACCTGAGAGGGCACGGCGTGCTGCCCGACCGCCACCCGCGCACAGGCCGTATCCAGCAGGCTGACCGCCTTGTCCGGCAACTGACGGGCGGGGATGTACCGATGGCTCAGACGCACCGCCGCCTCGAGCGCCTCGTCCAGGATCTGCACCCGATGATGACGCTCCAGCATCGACGCGATCTTGCGCATCATCAGGATCGCCCGATCCTCGCTGGGCTCGTCGACCTGCACCGTCTGGAACCGCCGGGTCAGGGCCGGGTCCGGCTCGATGTGCTTCTTGTATTCCGCCCAGGTCGTCGCCGCGATCGTACGCAACTGCCCGCGGGCCAGCGCAGGCTTGAGAATCTGCGCCGCGTCACCCGTGCCGGCCTGACCACCGGCACCGATGAGCGTGTGCGCCTCGTCGATGAAGAGAATGACGGGCTTCTCCGACGCCTGTACCTCCTCGACGACCTTCTTCAGACGCTCCTCGAACTCGCCCTTCATGCTCGCGCCCGCCTGGAGACCCGGGACATCCAGCTCCAGAAGGCGCACATCGCGCAGCACGGGCGGGACATCGCCGCTGACGATCCGGTGGGCAAAGCCCTCGACCACCGCGGTCTTGCCCACACCCGCCTCGCCGACGAGGATGGGGTTGTTCTGACGACGACGCATGAGGATATCCACCAACTGACGCGTCTCCTCATCACGCCCGACGATCGGGTCGATGCTCCCATTGCGGGCGGCCTCCGTCAGATCCTTGCAGAAACGCTTGATCGCCTCTTCCTGCCCCATCTGCGCCGGCGCGATCGCACCGGATTCCTCGCCCGGCGACGCCCCCCCGCCCATCTCGTGAGCCTCCCGGGCCGCCAGCGCGTCCTCGACGGACCCACCCAGGATCTCGTCATGGCGGTCCGTCAGCTC
>WGEO01000098.1 GCA_015492715.1 Phycisphaerales bacterium
ATCCGACAGCACAGGCGCCGTCACGGAATGCCACGAAATGCGAAGACGCACCAAAGAACCCCGAAAACAAGGCGTCTTTGAGGCTTCGTGGCACGGCGTGTGATGCTGTGGAATCCGGCTCAATGGGCAGGGCCGGACTTGAACCGGCGACACCCGCATTTTCAGTGCGGTGCTCTACCAACTGAGCTACCTGCCCGGCAGCGGAGGAAACGGTACCACAGGATTACGGCGGGTCAAGTCGGCTCCCGGCGGGCGGGCGTTGCGGCTCCCGAGGCGGCACATCGCCACGGGGATGATCGGACCCGAGCACGGAGAGCCCCCGAGCCCTCGGTCGCCAACTGTGCCAGCCCGGGCGCGGCGGGCGAGGATGGGCGAGCGGCGAGCAGGGCCGGTGGCGAGGGGCGGCTCAGGGGCTGGGCAGATCGATCGTCTGTCCCGACTTCTCGTCGTGCTCTCCCAGTGCCAGCGAGCAGATCACGCGGGCAACCTCGGCCGGGCTGAGGCATTTTTCCGGCGGGATGGCCTGCTCATCGAACATGCGGCGGAGCATCGGGGTCTCGATCGCCCCCGGGGCGACGGCGAAGGCCCGGATGTTGTGGTGCCAGCCCTCGATATGGCAACTCAGGGCCATGAGATTCAGGGCGCTCTTGGACGCCGCATAGGCGAAGAAGCCGGGGAAGGGACTGCGGGTCGCCATGGACGAGACATTGATGATGCGTCCGGTCTGGCGGGCCAGAAAGTGGGGCCAGGCGCGGGCGATCGCCTTGGCCGGGGCGATGGCATTGATCGCAAAGGTCCGGTCGATCTCGTCCGGCGGGGTGTGGTCGATGGGGGCCAGCGGTGCGTGCCCGGCGTTGTTGATCAGACAATCCAGGCGGGCGAAGGCCTCCAGCGTGCGATCGACCATGGCGATGGCGTTGTCGGTGTCTGCGAGGTCCATGGGCAGCAGGAGGGATCTGGTCGGAAGGTTGCTGGCCAGCGATTCGAGACGGTCTTTGCTGCGGGCGACGAGGGCAAGGTCGAAGCCCTGTTCGCTCAGGAGGTGGGCCGTCTGTTCGCCGACGCCCGAGCTCGCGCCGGTCACGATCGCGACGGGTGATTCGGGCATGAGGGGCTCCTGCAATGAGCAATCATGGGTGGGGGATCTATAGTGCGGGTCTTCGACGGAGGTTGCGATGCGGACGCATACATGCGGAGAACTTCGGGCGGACCATGAGGCGCAGCGGGTCGCGTTGTGCGGCTGGGTGCATGCCCGCCGTGGGCACGGCAAACTGGTCTTCGTGGATCTCCGGGATCGCTACGGGCTCACGCAGATCGTCTTCGACGCCGAGGACGCCCCCGAGGAACTGGTCGATCGCGGGGGACGGCTGCCGCTGGAGACCTGCGTGCGGGTCGAGGGGGTTGTGCGCCGTCGCCGAGACGCGAATCCGAAGATCCCGACGGGTGAGGTCGAGGTCGTGGCGGATGCGCTGGAGGTGCTCAGCGAGACGGCGAACCCGCCCGTGATTCCGGCCCATGAGGATGAACTGCCGAGCGAGGAAGTCCGCATGCGCCACCGCTATCTGGACCTGCGGCGCCCTGCGATGCAGCGGATGCTGGCGACGCGCCACCGGATCACGAAGGTTGCGCGGGACTTCTTCGATCGGGAGGGATTCCTGGAGATCGAGACGCCCGTTCTGTGCCGCAGCACGCCGGAGGGGGCGCGGGACTTCCTGGTGCCCAGCCGGAAGCAGGCGGGGATGTGGTACGCCCTGCCCCAGAGCCCGCAGTTGTTCAAGCAGCTCCTGATGATGTCCGGATGCGACAAGTACTTGCAGATCTGTCGGTGCTTCCGGGACGAGGAGCCGCGCTTCGATCGGCAGGCGGAGTTCAGCCAGATCGATCTGGAGATGAGTTTCGTGACGCGCGAGCAGGTGCTCGATGTCATGGAGCGATTCGTACGCGAGTTGTGGCGCGAGGTCGTGGGGTTCGAGCCCGGCCCGTTCCCGCGAATGAGCTATCACGAGGCGATGGAGCGGTTCGGCATCGACCGCCCCGACACGAGGTACGGGCTCGAACTGGTGGATGTCTCGGATCTTGCGCAGAAGACGGACTTCCGTGTCTTCCGCGACGCGCTCGCGAAGGAGCGGGGGACGGTGCGGGCGATCCGTGTGCCCGACGCGGCAGACCGTCTGACGCGAAAGGTGCTGGATGGGTACTCGAAGTTCGTCCAGGAGTTCGGTGCCGGGGGCGTGCCATGGACGAAGATCGTCGCGGGCGAGAGCGGTCCGGGCGTCGAGGGAGGGGTCGCAAAGTTCATCGCCCCGATCGCGTCGGCGCTGATCGAGCGTATGGAAGGCGAGGTCGGGGATGTGCTCCTGTTCGGTGCCGATGCACGCAGCGTCTGCCTGAAGGCCCTGGGCGAGCTGCGCCAGAAGGTTGCGCGCGATCTGGACCTGATCGACGAGAGCGCCTGGAACTTCCTCTGGGTGCTCGATTTCCCGATGTTCGAGTATGACGGGGAAGAGCGGCGGTTCTACGCGATGCACCATCCGTTCACGAGCCCCAAGAGCGAGGAGATCGAGCGGTTTCTGGGCGCGGAGACGGGCGAAATCGAGTTGATCGAGTCGATCGTCTCGGACGGCTACGACATGGTGCTCAACGGTAACGAGATCGGCGGGGGGTCGATCCGTATCCACCGCCAGGATGTGCAGAAGAAGGTGTTCGAGTTGCTGGGGATCAGCGAGAGCGAGGCCCACGAGCGGTTCAGTTTTCTCATGGAGGCCTTGCGCTATGGCCCCCCGCCGATGGGTGGCATCGCCTTCGGGCTCGACCGCCTCGTGATGCAGGTGCTGGGAATCGACAACATCCGTGATGTGATGGCATTCCCCAAGACGCACACCGGACAGGATCTCCTGACAGGAGCGCCGGGACCCGTCGATCCGGAGCAGCTCGAAGAACTGCATGTGCGCAGCACGGCCTGAGGCTCAGTCGATCATCTGATCCGTGTTCTCGATGATCTGCTCGCGGATCTGGGCGATGGTCCACGGCTGCTGGGCGTCGACCTCGCCGACCAGGTCCGCACGGATTTCCAGCGTCAGGCGGGCAAGGGCCCGCTGGATGTCGTCACCCTCGTCCTCCGTGAGCGAGCGATCGGACGAGGTGCGGTCGACGACGCGCAGGAACGCGTGATACTCCTCGAGCACCGGCGGGCTCGCGATAATGGCGAGCTTGTGGCTGAAGAACTGCATGCGGACGAGGTCGCCCTCGTTGATCACGCCGCGTGTGAGCAGTTCTTCGATGAATGCGAGGAACTCGAGGTAGACCTCGGACTTGAGCTCGATGAACTTGACGCTCTGCTCTTTGCGGAGCTCGACCTCGGTCTGCTTGTTCAGGAGGAGGGCCGTGATGAGGACGGTGGCGACGACGCCCAGGATGATGAGGACGATCTCTTGCGTGAAGGGCGTGGTATCCGTGACGCGATAGGCCAGTCGCAGGAAGAAATAGCCTCCGATGGCGACGACGCCCGTGAGGAAGAGATAGACGAGGTTGGAGATTCGGATGGACACGAGGGCGAGTATACGGAGGACGCGGCTTCAATGATCGCCCGGCGGATCTCGGCTTCGTGGGTCCACGGGACGAAGTGCGACGCCCGCTCGATGCGTCGGAGGTGGATCTCCGCGTTTGGCATCACCTTCTGGATGTAGGGGACATTAGCGTAGGGCACCAGGCGGTCGTGGGTGCCATGAACAATCCAGATGGGCCGTGCGATGGTGTCCAAGCGATCTCGGAGCGACTGGAGATCATCGCGCAGAGCGAGCAACTCACGGTTGGCGTGCCTTGCCCATGAAGGAAGCATGAGGCACACGGGAGGGGCGAGGGCGAGGATCTGCAGGGGGTTCGTCTTCTCGAGCGAGGGATCGAGGCTGGCGCCGACGAGCACGAGGGCGCCGACGCGGTCGGGGTAGTCCGCGGCAAGCCGAGCCGCGATGGGCCCGCCCAGGGAGTGCCCGACGAGGATGGCCCCGGGCTCGCCGGGCTCGGGGAGCAGGGGCGCCAGAGCCTGGGCCTGGTCTGCGACATGGGCAAGTGGCGAGCCGGCGGATCTGCCGAAGCCCGGGCGATCGACGGCAACGGAGGGAAAGCCGGGGATCGGATTGCTCAGGTATCGCTCGAAGGCATGCGCCGAGCCGGGGGTGCCGTGGATGTAGATGATGGGAGGGGCGTCGCGCGGGGTACCCTCTGGAACGACCTCATACGCGTGCACCTCGGCGAACTCGCCAGCGATCGTGAGATGGCGGGCCCCGATCGCATCGGGGTCCACCAGGCTTCGCCCGGGCACGCCACAGGACGAGATGCCCGCACCGGCTGCGATCGCAATGGTCATCTGCGGCAGGGCACGCATCGGGCAGAGAACGCGCAGAGGGTGCCCGGGTGTTCCGGGTTCCCGGTCGGGTGGTCGAAAACACATAGGATTACGGGGCATGCGGCAGAGACGGGCGGCGGTCATGGCTATAGGCGATGAGCTCGTGCTCGGGCAACGGCTCGACACGAACTCCCAGTGGATCAGCGCCCGTCTGGTCGAGCGGGGTGTGCTCGTCGTCGAGCATGTCACGATCGAGGACGATGCCGACGAGATCGCCCGTGCCCTGCGCCGTCTGAGCGAGCGTGTGGGCGTCATCGTCTCGACTGGCGGACTGGGGCCGACGCGCGACGATCTGACGCGTCAGGCCCTGGCGCACGCGATGGGTGAGGAGCTCGTCGAGGACGAGCAGGCTCTGGGGCAGATCCGGGCGTTCTTCGAATCGCGTGCCATGGCGATGCCCGAAGCCAACAGGGTGCAGGCGTATCGCCCTGTCAGTGCGCGCGTGATTCCCAACGAAGTCGGGACCGCGCCCGGGCTGGCCGCCCAGGTGGGTGGCGCGAGGGTCTGGTGTCTCCCGGGCCCGCCGAGCGAGATGCGTCCCATGTTCGATCGCGAAGTGCCGGGTTCGATCTCCACGGATACGGAGATTGCCACGGCTCAGGTGCAAACGATCGGCTGGGGCGAGAGCCGGGTTGGCGAGGCGATCGAGGACCTGATGGCACGCGGGGGCGAGGCGGTCGTGGGTACGACGGCGAGCCGGGGCATCGTCGCGGTGCGCATCCGGGCGATCGGCGAGGGATGCCGCGATCGCGTGCAGGAACTGGTGCGTGAGATCCGCAATCGGCTCGGGCCCATCGTCTTCGCGGTCGGCGATGTTTCCCTGCAGCAGGCGTGCCTGGACCTGCTGCGCCAGCGCAGGCAGAGGCTCTGCACCGTCGAGAGCTGCACGGGCGGGATGCTGGGCGAGATGATCACGCAGGTCCCCGGCTCGTCGGCGGCCTATCTCGGCGGGTGGGTGACCTACGCCAACGAGATGAAGATGCGTGAGGTGGGCGTGCCCGAGGGCGTGCTCGCAGACGAGGGGGCGGTCAGCAGCGCATGCGCCCGCGCGATGGCGCTCGGGGCGGTCCGCCGGAGCGGGGCGGACTGGGCCTTGTCGATCACCGGGATCGCCGGCCCGGGCGGCGGCAGCGAGGCCAAGCCCGTCGGCACCGTCTGGATCGGGCGGGCATCGCATGACGGGGCCTGCCAGACGCGCCGGTTTCGGTTTCGAGGCGGACGCGAGGACATCCGCGCATGGTCGGCGATCAGCGCCCTGGCCATGCTCCGTCTGGGGCTCCTCGGCGAGGAGATGGACCTGCTGTTCGAGGAAGAGCGCCGAGACTCCTGACGGCCCACCTCGTCAATCGTCCTGAATCAACCCCATCTGGCGGTACTTGTCCAGGTATTTGTCGCGCAACTGGGTGTGCTTGTTCTGCAGGTCGATCACCCGTCCGTCGATGCACGCCCACTCGACATTGCTGGCGACCTCGAGGATATCGCCGTCGCAGATGACGAGCGTGGCGGACTTGCCCTTGGCAATGCTGCCGTAGGCATCGTCGATGCCGAGGATCTGTGCGCTGCGGAGCGTCATGGCGCTGACGGCAGTCTCGGGATCGAGCCCAAACGCGACGGCCTTGCCCGCCTGATGGGGCAGGTTTCGCTCGTTGGCCGCCTCGTCGCCTGAAGCCAGGCACCAGCGCACGCCCAGGTCCTCCAGACGCGCGGGAAGGGTGTACGCGTGATCATGGGGAAGGTCCGCCCGCTTGGGAAAGGCCTGCGTGCCCGGGATGATGACGGGCACATCGTGGGCCTTGAGCAGGTCGGCGCACAGCGGAGCATCGCGCCCACCCACGATCACGGGACGCATGCCGCGATCGGTGAAGAAGGTCACGGCCGCCGTGATCTGGTCCAGATCCTGGGCCCGGACGAAGACGGGCTTCTGGTTTTCACCCGGCAGGACGATCATCGCGGCCTCCAGCCCCTGATCGACGGGGATCTCCTGGCCCGCTGCCTTCGCAGCCGCGTACGCCTCGAGGCGGTCGAAGAAGTCGGCGAGTTCGGCGAGGTTCTCGTCGATGCGTTCCTGCTGCTCGCTGACGGGGCGGGTCATCCACCAGTCCGTCACGGGCCTGACCTGCGGAAAACTGACGGCTATTCCGAGACGGTCGACGATGGTCATGTCTTCGGTCGTCCAGCCGTCGAGTCGGATGGCCGACGGGCTGCCGCTGACGCGCCCTCCCCGGGGAAAGACGCCCGCGATGAGGATCCCTCCGGATCGGGCGACGGGAAGAAGCGTCGAATCGGGGTTGACGGCGACGGAAGCGCGGACCTCGGGCGTGAACTGCCCCGTCTCGTTGCTGTCGTGCGTGGCACGCACGGCCCCGATCTCGGTCAGCCCGAGGATCGTCACGGGGCTGATCAGACCCGGATAGATGTGCTTGCCGCGGGCGTCAACGAGGATGTGATCCGCGGTAAAAAGGCGATCGCCCGTGCCCAGGTCGGCGATGCGTCCGTCGCGGATCTGGATCCACGCGTTCTCGATGACGCGACCATCCCCCGTATGAAGCGTGCCGCCTGTGATGGCGATGGGCATCTGCTGCGGTGGGGCCTTGTGGATGAGATCCTGGGCCCTTGCCGGGGTGATCGCGACGAGTGCCAGGCTCAGGAGGGCGAAGCAGCGGGCAATCGTTCTCGCAATCGTGCGCTCCGGAGCGTGGCATGTGAGTCGTGCGTGTGTCATGGGTGGCAGTCCGTATCCTGCGGTGCTACTTCTGGCGGATGATTGCGTGGAGCCACGACTCGTCGCTGCACTGGGCGCAGGTGTCGTCATGGCCATCGAACAGATTGTCCAGGTACTCGAGGCTCAGGCGATCGAGGATCGCAGAGCGAGGATCGTCGGGCTCGGCCTGTGTCTCTTCGGATGCGTCTTTCTCAGCATCCTCGCCGGTGCCCTTTCTGTTTTTCTTGTTCTTGAGCAGTTTGGCGAGGATTCGCTGGCGCTCGGCCTCGTTCGTCCGCCGGAGCTGCGCGTCCTTCTCGATCGAGAAATATTCGCGTCCGTCGATCCAGGTGGCCTCGCAGACGGATGAGGTCGAGAGCGGATCGCCGGACCAGATCACAAGGTCGGCGTCCTTGCCTGCCTCCAGCGAGCCGACACGATCGTCGATGCCGAGCTGGATGGCGGGATTGATCGTGACGAACTTGAGGGCCTCGTGCGGATCCAGACCGCCGTACTTGACCGCCTTTGCCGCCTCCGTGTTCAGGCGACGCACGAGATCGTCCGAGTCGGAGTTGTAACTCACGGTCACCCCGACGGCATGCATGATCGGACCGTTATAGGGGATGGCGTCCTGGACCTCGACCTTGTAGGCCCACCAGTCGCTGAAGCAGGACGCACCCAGCGCAAACCGCTTGATGTATTCTGCGACCTTGTAGCCCTCGAGCACATGCTGGAACGAACCAATCGTGAATCCGAACTCCTCGGCGATGCGACAGAGCATGAGGATCTCATCCTGACGGTAGGAGTGGCAGTGGATGAGCCGATCGCCGGCAAGGATCTCGGCCAGAGCGTCCAGCTCCAGATCACGCCGGCGCAGCGGGTCTCGACTCTGTGCGTACTCGCGAGCGGCGAGGAATCGATCCCGGATGAAGGTCTCGACACCCATCCGCGTCTGCGGGTACCGCACGGTGTAGTCGTCGCCCCAGTTGGACTGCTTCACATTCTCGCCCAGGGCGAACTTGATGCCCGGGCGAGCACCTTCCATGAGCATCTCGTCCGGGTGCTGGGCGCCCCAGCGAACCTTGTGGATCGCGTTCTGCCCGCCGATCGGGTTGGCGCTGCCGTGCAGTGAGTTCACGGTCGTGACCCCGGCCGCAAGCTGGCGATACCAGTTGATGTGCCCCGGGTCCAGATCGTCATGGATCCGCACCTCGGCGGTGCAGGCCTGCGAGCCCTCATTGACCCCCAGGGCGAACAGGCCCGTATGGCTGTGGGCATCGATGATGCCCGGCGTAATGTGCTTGCCGGCACAGTCGATGATCCGGGTGTTGGGCCTGCCGCGGGGTGCCGGGCCCGTCCCCAGCGCGCTGATCCTCCCGTCCTCGATGAAGATCCACCCGTCACGCAGGATGCCCGCGTCGGACTCGGTCCAGATCGTGGCGTTGACGAAAAGCGCGGTTTCCTGCGGCGGCGTCTCGTAAAGGGCATAGGGCCCGAAGCGCCTCCCCGTGCGATCCGGGATCACATCGGACGGTCCGCCGTCGTCCTCGTCGCTGTCCTCGTCTGGTTGGGCGTCCGCCTGCTCCGCGCGCGACCCCGTGAAATGCAAGACCCGTCCATCGGGCGTCAGCAGTGTTCCGAACAGGCGATTGCCCTGGAAGACGATCGTGACCGCCACACCACCCGAGCCGTCGGGCATGTCGATGACATACGACAGACGATTGTCTTGGAGCACGACATCTCGAGCCTCGATTTCCTCGCCACCCTCGCCGTTGGACCTGCCGACGACCCGCGGCTTGCCATCCTCGAACGAGATCGTCAGTGTGCCGTCGTGCGAGGGATCCTGTCCGAAGGTGAACGCCCATGTCCCGGCGATGTCGTCGCGCGTGGGCTCATGGATCCGGTGTCGATGTCCGTCGATCCAGATCTCGAGGATTGTCGTGTCCTCATCGAAGATCGGGCCGTCGGCGACAATGAACGATGCAACCTTCCCCGGATCGAGCGAACCGAGGCGATCATCCACGCCGAGCATGTGCGCGGGCGTGGTGGTCAGGCAGGCCAGGGCGTCGTCCTGCGACAGCCCCGCCTCGATCGCACGCCGGAGATTCTTCCGGAAAGCCGAACGCTGCTTGAGTTTGCTGGATGTCAGCGCAACCTCCAGACCCCGCTCGAGACAGCGGGCGGAGTTGGTCGGAGCCTGCTCCCAGGCCTGCAGGTCCGTGAGGTCCAGCGCGTCGATGGCGCCGATGCTGGAGACATCCGGATCCGCGGGGAATCGCAGCGGGAGCACGAGAGAGAGCCTCTGCGCTGCGATCGCGTCGAGACGCTGGTACTCGCGTCCGTCACCGACGACGATCGCTGCCCGATCGAACTCGTCTGCGATCCCCGCAGCGCTGAGCACCTTGAGCGGATGATCCGTGTCGAAGACCAGAGGCAGGTCGGGATCGATCGCATCCAGCGCGTTGCGAGGAATGTCCCGCCCGCCGGCACGCGCCGATCGCTGCCAGTCGCTGTCGATGAGTGTCTGGCGGATCAGGGCAACCGCCCCCATATGGCTGACCGGATATCCCGAGCCGTCGGGCCTGCCCCGCGTGCGTTCGAAGGAGACCACATTGCCCGCATGGTCGAGGTAGATGGGTGGATCGCCCAGCGACGGATCGTCCGGCGGCTCACCCAGACTGACGACGCCCGATAACCCCCGAAAGGTCCCGCCGCGAGGCGTGATATGGGCCGCCACGAATCCCAGTTCACGGAGTTGCGAACGATCCGAGTCCGCGATGCCCGGCCCTCGGATGGCTTCCCGCTCTGGCCTCACCATCGGATTCCAGTGAGCGACCAGGGACGATTCCGTGGTCTCGGGCGGGTCCACCTCGACGAACGCATCGATGAAGCCCGGGTAGATGTGCAGGCCCGTCGCGTCGTGGACGGTCGCCCCATCGGGCACAGGCGTCATCCCGCTGAGGGATCCGACCCAGGTGATGACACCATCACGAAAAACCAGTCCGCCCCGCTCGATGGTCTGGCCGGGGGACGCGTGGAGCGTGGCGTTCGTGAACGCGTGGTAGCCCGGATCGATTCGCCGAACACCATTGGGCGGCGGGTCCAGCGGGCTTGTGCTCGTCGACTGCGCCAGAGCGGGTCCAGGCGATACGGCAAGAAGCAGGGCGATGCATGGTCTCGTCATGGTGTGCAAGGGTAACGACAACCCCAATCATGGATGCAATCGAGATTCTGCCGGTCCCTGAGAACTCGGGGTTTTGCGGGGTTTGGCACGCACACGCCATGCCCCGTGAGATAAAGAAAAGCCCGTCCGCAATCCGGACGGGCCGTGGTTGTATGGCCGTGATCTGGAGGAAATCGTGGTCTCTATCGCCTGCGACGACGGGCTGCACCGAACGCGAGCAGGGCCGGGGCGGCGCCCAGGGCGGCGGTCGGTGCCGGGACGACCTGGACGATGTTGCCGGCCTCAGCCAGGATCTCGCCGCTGGAAGGATCGCGGACCGTGAAGAGCATCTCGTACTCACCGGTCGCGAACGGATCGAACGCTGGGGCACCGAAGATGGTCTGCCAGAAGCTGAAGCCGAGGTTCTGGCTGTCGCCGAACACCGACAGCCCACCGAAACCACCCGCGACGGCGTTGGCCGTCACATCGACATCCACGAAGTCGGCGGATCCAAACGCCGGGTCGAAGTCGACCAGCAGATTGATCTGGAGGTCCGCGATCGTCCGCGAGCCGAGATCCGCGACGAGCACATAGTTCCATCGGGACAGCCCCGGGTCGGACTCGCCGCGTGGTGCGAAGTAGCGGTCCTGGTTGTTGGGCAGGTCGCCGATGAACCGCTCGATGGTCTTGAGGCCGATCTCGATGTCCTCCGAGGTATTGGTCGCCCGGACGAAGTTGCTGTTCGGAATGCCGCTGCCGACGATCCCGTCCAGATCGCTTCCAGCGAAGGTGACGGGGACATCGAAGTCCACGGTGAAATCAGCCAGTGCGGGCGCACAGGCAAACCCCGCAAGAACAACGCACAAACGAGTCCTCATGATACTCTCTCCAATCTCTCTGCCACTCTCGTCCGCCGGCGCACACATGTAGGCGAGACGGTCTCCGC
>WGEO01000099.1 GCA_015492715.1 Phycisphaerales bacterium
GTACCCTCCCCCGCCCCATCGCGAGGCACCAGCCCTATACTTTCAAAGATTCCTGAAACTTCCGAAGCCCCGTCCGAAGGACGCTGCCGATGCCCGCACCCCCGGAACATCCCCACCTGCGTGCCGACGATCCCGGGCTCCTCGAAGCGGTCTGCGAGGGACAGGCCCGCCTCACGCCCGAGCAGGCGCTCGACCTCTTCCGGATGCCCCTGCCCGAACTCGGGCGCTGGAGCGACGCCCGCTGCCGGGCCCTGCACGGCGACACCTATCGCACCTATGTCATCGACCGCAACATCAACTACACGAATGTCTGCACGGCCCGCTGCACCTTCTGTGCCTTCCGACGCGACGCCGGCGATCACGACAGTTACACGCTCGAGCCCGAGCAGATCCACGAGAAGATCGCCGAACTCGTTGCGATCGGCGGGACGCAGATCCTCATGCAGGGGGGCATGAATCCCGCCCTGCCGCTGGACTGGTATCTGGACCTGCTCGCGGGCATCAAGGAGCGATTCCCGCGGGTGCATGTGCACGCGTTCAGCCCCCCAGAGATGATCGAGTTCGTCCACTTCTTCGATCCCCCGGGGCCGACGCTGGAGGCGAAGATCCGCTGGGTCATGGAGAAACTGATCGACGCGGGACTCGACAGCCTGCCGGGCGGCGGCGGCGAGATCTTCGCCCGCCCCGTGCGTCGCAAGATCGGCCTGGGCAAGTGCGACGCCAAGGCATGGCTGACGACCATGTATGTCGCCCACACGCTGGGGCTCTTCACGAGCGCCACGATGATGTTCGGGCACATCGAGGGGCTCGCCGACCGCGTCCATCACATGCTGCTGGTGCGCCGCTGGCAGGACCGCGTCCTGCGCGAGCGCGACGACGACGCTCCCCGTCCCTGGGGACACTATGTCTCGTTCATCTCCTGGCCGTTCCAGCGCGAGAACACGCCGCTCGGACGCGTGCCCGACTGGGGTACCGGCGACGGCGACGACCCGGACCGCGACGCGTTCCCGGGTGATGTCGTCGCGCGGGCGCACGCCTTCGGCGAGCACGAGGACATCGACTATCGCGAGCTCGGCCCCGGCGCGGCCAACTTCGGCAGGCGCGTCCGACGGAGCGGTGCCGTGGACTATCTCCGCACGCAGGCCATCAGCCGGCTGTTCCTCGACAATGTCTTCTCGATCGGCGCCTCGTGGGTGACGATGGGACCGCACATCGGACAGGTCGCCCTCAAGTTCGGAGCCAACGACATGGGCAGCGTGATGATGGAGGAGAATGTCGTCTCCGCCGCCGGCACGACCTACTGCCTCGACGAGGCCCTGCTGTGCCGCCTCATCCGCGAGGCCGGGTTCACGCCCGCCCAGCGCGACAATACCTACGACATCCTGCGGATCCACGCGGGCCCGGACAGCCCCGACCTGCGCGTGCGCGACTGGTCCGAGCACCGCGTCAAACGCCTGCATCAGCAGAACGCGGAACTGACCGTCGGCGTGTCATGATTCCACGCCGCCCTCTCGACGCCCCTTCCGCCCGTCCATGCCATCTATGATGCCCCATGGCGAGCCGACCCGAGGACACGCCGATCTCCTCGTCGCTGGCAGACCTCGACGCCGCACTCCGACAGGCCTGCGCCGAGCGTCCGGAGCTTCGATCGCTGCTCGGGTGTCTTGCCTCGTGGCTGCAGGAGATCGCCGACGCCCCGCCGGGCCAGACGCCGCATGCCCGTCCATCCCCCGCGGATGAGCCCGCCCCGTCCGAGACGCCGGCGCATGAAGAGGAGGTCCCGACCGAGGAGCTCCCGCTGCGTCTGGGAGACGCCGAGGTCTTTGTCAGCGCGCGGGTCCACGACCGGGATGCCGCCCGCCGTGCCCGCGAACTCGCCGATGCGCCCCCGGAGCAGGAACCGATCTTCGAGGCCGAGGAAGCCCCGGCGCCTCGCCCGCGGCCGGACCTCTCGCTAGTCGCGCGTCGATGCCGCCTCAAGGCCGACGCCTGCCGATGGGCGATCCGTCGGCGTCGGCTCGTCGCCGAGGAAGCCGACTTCCAGACCGAGATCCGCCCGACGGATCACACCTTCCGCCAGCGCTGCGAGCCGCTGTCCGACTGCGTCCTCTGGATGCTCAGCCCCTATCGCGCCCTTCCCGACGACGACACGCTGGAGACCGTCGCCCAGTGCTACGAGGCCCTCGCCGACGCCGCCGAACTCGCCCGGAGCGTGCGCGACGCCCTCGACCACACGCCCGACGATTCGCACGACGACCTGGAGGATAGTTACGCGCTGCTGGCCGAGGCCCAGTCCATGCTGCGCAGGGCCCTTGCCGATTCGGTCGAGGACTATGAGGACGCCGATCAGTTCGACGCGTTCACATGGCTCAAGCAACGCACGGACGAGGACCGGATCTATATCGAACGCCACATGCGCCTGAAGGACCCGGCGGACCCGGGTCGCGTCGCCGACCTCGCCGAACGCATCAACGCCCTCAGCGAAGCCTTCGAGAACCGCAGACGCGAGGAGAAACGCCGCGCAAGTCTCCTGAACAAGGTGCGCTACCACGCCCGCCGGGTCCGCGAGGACACCCCGACGCCCCACGACTGGAACACACTCGCCGGCGCCGTCCGTGATCTCGTCTCGGAGCGTCTCCTGCGTCCCTCGAACATCGAACTTCGCGAGATCCTCCTCCCGATCGTCGACGACCTGCCCGACGACCTCGATACCCCCTCCGAGATGGACCTGGTGCTGCGCGAGATCGATCGTTACCTCGCCTCGCGTGAGCAGGCCGACCCGGCGGGCGAGGAACCGCACCGAAAGCCCAGCGCCGAACTCCGCGAGGCCGTCGAACTCCTGCGCGGGTGCGTCGTCGTGCTCCTGGGAGGCGAGTTCCGCCCGCAGCGCAAGCACGCCATCGAACGCGAACTCGAACTCGCCGAACTCCGCTGGGTCGAGCTGCCCGACCATGTCTCGCTCGATCGCCTCGAACCCGAGATCGCCCGCTCCGATGTCCGCCTCGTCCTCCTGCTCAAACGCTGGTGCAGCCACATGCACGAGGACATCCGCGCGCTCTGCGATCGTCACGACAAGATCTTCGTCCGCATGCCCGCCGGCTACAGCCCCAACCAGATCGCCCACCAGGTCCTCCGCCAGGCCAGCGACCGCCTGCGCACGACGGCCTGATCACCCCACGCATCCAACACCCCGCGCCACGAGCACCGACGCCCCCCACCGGTGGCGGCATCACCCCCTGCGCATACCCTTGCCCCATGCCCCGCAGGGTGCTCCACGACCGCTACTTCCGTCAGGCGCAGCGAGAGGGATACCTCGCGCGCAGCGCCTACAAACT
>WGEO01000100.1 GCA_015492715.1 Phycisphaerales bacterium
GGCGAGATCCGCACGGATGCGCCGGATCTTCGCCCTCCCGACGGTGCCATCCCCTCGTTCCGCCCCACCCCCCTGCGCCCGACCGTCGGCGCACGCATGCTCCATGTCAGCGCAAGCCTCGGCGCAGACGCCAATCCCGGCACACGCGCACGCCCGCTGCGCACCATCCGACGCGCGCTCGAACTCGCACGCTCGGGCAACGGAGACTGGATCCTCCTCCGCCGGGGCGATGTCTTCCGGGAATCCGTCACCTGGAACCTCGACGGCGCCTCACGCAGCGCCCCGGCCGTTCTCACCGACTACGGCTCCAGCCCCGAGCCCCCCGTCATCGCACCGGATGCCGACTCCTCGGCCTTCGACATCAGCGCCGCGAACCGACGCCATGTCGCCATCCGGAACATCGCCTTCCTCGCCCCGCCGAACGGCTCCCACGCAGACGGAATCCGCATCGTCAACGACACGGGCACCGACATCCTCATCGAGAACTGCCTGATCAGGGGATTCAAGAACAACATCAACCTGCGCGCAGGCAGCGATGTCCGCATCCGCGCCTGCACCATCGTCGATGCCTCCGCGCCGTTCGGCGGACACAGCCAGGGCATCTTCGTCAACGGCACAGACGACCTGCTCATCGAGTTCTGCACCCTCGATCACAACGGATGGACCGACGACCCGCGCGCTCCGCCGACCATCTTCAACCACAACATCTACACGCGCGGCTCACGCCAGGATCCACTCGTCCGCCCCGTCATCCGCTACAACCTCTCCGCCCGCGCATCGAGCTGGGGCATCACCGTCAGCTCCGATGACGCGGGCGGCGTCGTCCAACCCCTCGTCAGCGACAATATCGTCTACCGCTGCGCCAACGGCATCGTCCTCGGCGCAGGAACCGTCGCCTCCATCCTCGAGCCCCGCGTCCTCCGCAACACCGTCCTCGAAACCGGCGCCCGCCCCTCGGGCATCGCCCAGGCCTTCGGCATCATCATCGAGGGAACCGCCGGCGCAACCATCGCCCACAATCTCATCGTCGATGTCGCCATCGACGAGGGCACACGCGTGCCCATCACCATCGCCGACCCAACCGAACCGAACGGGAACATCAATCTCACACACATCGATTCCGAGGTCTACCGCTGGCCCGACCGCAACGACGGCCCGATCGCTACCGTTCGTGCGTATGAACTGGCGCACGCCATCGATTCGCTGATCGACGAGGCCCGCCGATTCGCCCCTTTCGATCACGCCCTCACCGCCCCCGCCATCAATGCATGGCTGCGCGACAGCCGGGGCCGCGATGCCCGCCTCACCGACAGTCCGAAATAGCCACGCCGCGTGAGAAATGAAAAGCGCGCCGCCCGCAGGGACGACGCGCCCGGATATCCCCTCTCACGGATGCCCTCGATCAATACCGGTAGTGCTCGGGCTTGTACGGCCCCTCCACCGGCACGCCGATGTAGTCCGCCTGCTCCTTGCTCAGCCTCGTCAGCTTCACCCCCAGATGATCCAGATGCAGGCGGGCGACCTCCTCGTCCAGCGTCTTGGGAAGCACCCACACGCCCGGACGATCGTACGCGTACCCGCTGAGCGACCGCCCCGTCGTCGCAAACTGGTGCAGGTCGATCTGCGCGAGCACCTGGTTGCTGAAACTCGCGCTCATCACGAAACTCGGATGCCCCGTCGCACACCCGAGATTCAGCAGACGACCCTCGGCAAGCACGAGCACGCTCTTGCGCTTCCCATCCGGCCCCGCCGGGAACACCCACTCGTCGTACTGCGGCTTGATCTGGCGACGCTCGATCCCCGGAATACGCGCCAGACCGGCCATGTCGATCTCGTTGTCGAAGTGCCCGATGTTCCCGACGATCGCCTTGTCCTTCATCCGACGCATGTGATCCGCCGTGATCACATCCTTGTTCCCCGTCGCCGTCACGAAGATATCCGCCTCCTCGATCACATCATCGAGCGTCTTGACCTCGTAGCCCTCCATCGCCGCCTGCAGCGCGCAGATCGGATCGATCTCCGTCACGATCACCCGGCAGCCCTGCCCGCGCAGACTCTGGCAGCAGCCCTTGCCGACCTCCCCATAGCCGCACACCACCGCCACCTTCCCCCCGATCATCACATCGCTCGCGCGATTGATCCCGTCGATCAGCGAGTGCCGGCAGCCATAGATGTTGTCGAACTTGCTCTTGGTCACGCTGTCGTTGACATTGATCGCAGGAAACAGCAGCTCGCCCTTCTTCGCCATCTCGTACAGACGATGCACGCCCGTCGTCGTCTCCTCGCTCACACCCTTCACGCCCGGTGCAATCCGCGTCCAGAACCCCGCGTCCTGCCCGATGCTCTCGCGAAGCCGCGCAAGGAACGCCCCCCACTCCTCCGGGTCCCGCTCCGCGTCGAACGCCGGCACGCTGCCCGCCTTCTCGAACTCCACCCCCTTGTGCAGCAGCATCGTCGCGTCGCCGCCGTCGTCGAGAATCAGATTCGGCCCCGCCCCGTCGGGCCAGCGGAACAACTGATCCGTGCACCACCAGTACTCCTCCAGCGTCTCGCCCTTCCACGCGAACACACTTGACCCCTTCGGAGCATCGGGTGTCCCGTTCCTGCCCACCACCACCGCAGCCGCCGCATGATCCTGCGTGCTGAAGATGTTGCAACTCGCCCAGCGAACCTCCGCGCCCAGATCGACGAGCGTCTCGATCAGCACCGCCGTCTGGATCGTCATGTGCAGGCTGCCCGCGATCCGCGCCCCCTTCAGCGGCTGGCTCTCGCGATACCGCTCGCGGATCGCCATCAGGCCGGGCATCTCATGCTCGGCAAGCTCGATCTCACGCCGACCCCAGTCGGCAAGAGACAGATCCTTGACCCGATACGCGAGCGTGCCGTCCCCGCTCGCCAACGCTCCACCCTGTGCCGCCATCGTCGTCACTGTGCGTCCTTTCTCTGACTGTGGCTCGTCCGTCCCGGGCACGATCGCCCGTCCAGTGCTCCCGTGCCCGCTTCCATCCCATCTATCTATCGTCTATTCGACGCGGGCAATCGCGACGAACAGGCCGGGCCCCTTCCCGCTCGGGCTCGCCGGCAGCTCCCGCACGCGGATCCGCCCGAAGCCCGCCTCGCGAAGCATCCGCTCCATCTCCCGCTGGTCGAAGCCCAGGTGACGGTGCCCCAACTGCTCGCGATACTCCGCCCGATCGTGCGCCACCATGTCCACGATCACCGCAAGCCCCCCTCCGCGATAGGTCCGCAGCACGCGCCGCATCTCGCGCAGCACGCGCAGAGGATCCTCCACATGATGCAGCACGAGCAGACAGGTCGCCGCGTCCACGCTCTCATCCGGCAGCGGCAGCGCCTCCAGCGTCCCCACCCGATACTCCACATTCTCCGCCCCACGCAGACGCTTCCGTGCCGCCTCCAGCATCGCCTCCGACTGATCGACCGCGATCACATGCTCCACATACGGCGCAATATGCTCGGCGGCATTGCCCGTCCCGCACCCGAGGTCCGCAACCACCCACTCGCCGGGCACGAGACTCAGCAACGCATCAGCCGTAAAAGTCGTCCCGAACAACTCCTGCCGAAGCTCGTCCCACTCCCCCGCCAACTTCCCGAAGAACGCGATGCTGTCCTCACGACGCTTCGCAAGCACGCTCCCCAGCCGCCGACGGTCCTCCTCTGCCCCAGCCAGAGCCTCCGCCTGCTGGCGCACCGCAAGCCACAGATCACGAGCCGCAGGCTCCAACTCGTCCAGCGACAACCGATACAGCGTCGCCGGACCCGCAGACCGACGCCGCAACCAACCACCCTCGCTCAGCGTCTTGAGGTGCCGGCTGACCGTCGACTGCGGCAACTGCACCACCTGCGCCACCTCCCCGACGCTCAGCTCCTCACGCTCCAGAATCGACAGCATCCGAAGACGCACCGCGTCGCTGAGATCCGCAAGAAGGTCCGATATCGCTCTGTCCGTCGCCGCCTGCTTCATCCGTTCATCCGGATGAATGGTAGGCGACTCGCCCCCCATGATCCAAACCCGACGCCTGGAAATGCTCAGCCGTTCGAGCCCTCGATCGCGAGCGTCGGTCCCGGCACCTCACCCAGGGCCCGCAGGCGAGCCGATGCCGCCGGATGACCGGGCTGCGAAGCGATCACGCGTGCCAGCGTCTCGATCTCCCGCGCACGGTCGCCCAGTTCCCGGTACAGATCCGCCAACTCCAGCAACGCCGTCAGATCGCGCTCACCCGAAAGCGCCGCAGCACGCTCGTACGCCGAGATGGCCTCGTCCAATGCCCCGTCCCGACGGGCAAACCGTGCCAGACGCAGATGATCCGCCGCATTGTCCGACCGCGCCGCCTCACGCCGGAGCATCTCGAACAGCGTGTCCTTGCGGCCCGCCTGATACAGCGCCTCGCCAAGAAGATCCGTATATTCACCCACCCACGGACGCCGACGATGCGCAACCATCAGCTCCTCGCTGGCCCCGAGCGGATCGCCCGCCGCCAGCAGCGTCCGTCCGATATCGAACCGCGCATGAGCGCTCTCGGGGTATTCCTCCGCGATCGCCCGGAACGCCCGCAGGGCATCGCCATACCGCCCCTCGCTGAATGCAGCATTCCCCTTGGCCCGCAGCGATGCCGTCGGCTCTTCGCCGAGTTCCGTCCGAACCTGCGCACAGCCCGCGACACCCGCTCCGAGCAGCGCACCTGCAATCCCGATCCACACCGCCCGTCGCACTGACCTGCGCATCGTGAGACTCCCTTCCCACTGGCCGTCCGCCGACGCCCGCACACACTCGCACGATCGTCAGCGGGCCGTTCCATCCTGCCCGCCATCCTATCCCGATACGCTTCGGAGCGCATGACCGACAAGCCCGCCCTGCGACAGGTCCTTCTGCTCCACGAGCCCCCGCACGAGCCCTCCCACTTCGACTGGATGCTCGAATGCCCCCTCCCCCGCGAGCGCCGCCTCGTCACATTCCGGACTACACGCCGCATCGACTCGCTCCTGTGCGCCGACCTCGACCTGCCCCGCCTGCCCGACCACCGCGCCCACTACCTCGACTTCCAGGGACGGATCGACGACGCCCGCGGCTCTGTCCGTCGGGTCGCCACCGGCCGCGTGCTCCACATCCATCACGCACCGCAGGCCATCGAGGCCGTCATCATCTGGCACGCCCAGCCGCTTGCCCTCACGGCTCGCCCGCACGGACACGATCGCTGGCGAATCGCCCTCCGCCCCCTGAACCATCACGACCCCAAGACCAAGGGGTTCCCCTGAAATCGAGTTTCTGGTACACTGCCCTCGTCAACACATGATCGAGGGGGCGCCATGAACGAGAACGAAAACACCGATCCCATCCCGCTGAGCGATATCGACACCCAGAACACACCCGCGAGCCCGCAGAACAAGAACACGCCCGACGAGCCCAACAGGCCGAAGATCCGTGCCTTCACCCAAAAACTCTTCGAGGGCAAGCACGAGGACAACTGGAACCGCACCCCCAACACCCCCGGCACGGGCGCCATCCATGTCCGCAGCTTCCACTGCAAGTTCAACGAGGACAGCCTCGCCCACCTCGACCAGCAGATCAACGAGTGGCTCGATTCGCACCCACAGTACGAGGTCAAACTCGTCACCACATGCCACGGTGAGTGGAAGTCCAAGTTCGGCATCGAGCCATGCCTCGTCGTCCAAGTCTGGGTCTGAGGCCACAGCCCCTTGCCCATCCGACAGGTCCTCGCCTCCCCGTAGTGCCACACCGCTCGACGATTCTCTCGCGCACGGAACCCCGGACACCCGATACATCCCCGCATGTGCGGCGTCCTCGCAGTCTGCTCCACCGCCCCTCCGCCGATCGATGACGCAACGGCGCGACGCATGCGCGACGCCCTCACCCATCGCGGCCCGGACGACGCCGGCCTCCTCAGCACCGATCACGCCATCCTCGCCCACACCCGCCTGGCCGTCCTCGACCCGTCCGAGGCCGGCCACCAGCCCATGATTCTCGACGATCCCCCGGGCACGCCGCGCTTCATCCTCAGTTACAACGGCGAGATCTACAACGAGCCCGAGATCCGCCGCCGCCTCCTCGCCGAAGGTGCCCGTCTCCACACCCACTGCGACAGCGAGACCGTCCTGCACGCACTGGCCCGCTGGGGTCCTGCCGCACTCGACCGCTTCGAGGGCATGTACGCCCTCGCCTTCTGCGACGCCCGCGACCAAACCCTGCTCCTGGCACGCGACCCGCTGGGCATCAAACCCCTCTACCTCTGGCGTGCCCCCGTCCACTCGCACGACACCATCGTCGCCGCCAGCGAGATCCCCGCCATCCTCGCGTGCCCCTTCGTCGAACGCGCCCTCGACCCCATCGCCCTGGAGGCGTACCTCGTCACGATCCGCACGAATCTCGCCGACCGCACGCTCTACAAGGGCATCCGCACGCTCCGGCCCGGCGAGCGCCTGCACATCGACTGCTCGGGCCCGCGTCTGCACACAACGAGCACCGTCCAGAGCCTCGACCAGCCCGAGCGCGATCTGCTCGCCGCCGATCTCCGCGAACGCGTCGAAGCGATCGTCGCAGCCCACCTGCGCAGCGATGTTCCCCTGTGCTGCCTGCTCTCCGGAGGCCTCGACAGTTCCATCATCGCCGCCATCGCACGCCGACACACCGACCACCTCCACACCTGGTGCGCGGGCGCCCGTGCCGACGAGCCGTCGCCCGACCTCCCCGTCGCCCGCAGGGTTGCCAAGGCCCTCTCATGCGAGCACCACGAGGTCGCGATCACACCCGAACAGTTCCTCGCCCGCTGGCCTCAACTCGTCGCCCGCACCGCCCTGCCCCTGTCCACCCCCAACGAGATCGCCATCCACGAACTCGCGCGGGCGATCCGCGACGCGGGGTTCGTCGTCTGCCTCTCGGGCGAGGGCGCAGACGAACTCTTCGCAGGCTACACCGCCGCCCTCAACCGCTGCGCCACCGACCCGGACTGCACGAACGACCTCGCATCGTTCATGCTCGATTCCTTCTGCTGGATGCCGCGCTCGGCTCGCAACGCAATCCTCAACGACCCGCACCCCGACGCACCCGACGCGATCCACGACGCGGCCCGCGCCATCGCCGACGCGTGCGCAGACCCCACCCGCGACGACCCGCTCCTGCCGCCCCTCCGCTACCTTCGCCACCTCAACCTGCCGAGCCTGCTCCGAAGGCTCGACGCCATGACCATGCATGCATCCATCGAGAGCCGCACGCCCCTGTGCACACCCGAACTGGCCCGGATCGCCGACGCCCTCCCGACACGCCGACGATTCACCCCCGCCTCGCCCGGCAAGATCGCCCTGCGCGAGGCCTTCGCAGACACACTCCCGCAAGAGGTCGTCCGCCGACCCAAGGCGAGCTTCCCGCTCCCCTTCCAGCGATGGATCGAACCCTTCGCCCGCGCACTGCCCGAGAGCCCGTCGGCCCGCGCCCTCTTCACACCCGCCGCGATCGCCACCGTCGCCCAACAACCCGCCCAACTCTGGCAGCTCGCCTGGCCGATGTGCAACATCGCCCTCTGGGCCGATCAGTGCCTCAGCCTGGAACCCGCGCCGACACGCCGATCCGAACCAGCCCTTCCAGCGCCCGCTCCATCTGTGCATCCGTCGTGAAACACGACACGCTCAGACGCACCGCCCCACCATCCGCAAGGCTGCCCATCGCCCGATGCGCCCGCGGCGCGCAGTGGATTCCGCTCCGCACCAGCACGCCGAACTCCTCCTCCAGCCGACGCGCGACCTCGCCGCTGTCCAGTGCGCCGTGCACCAGCGAGAACACGCCCACCCGCTCCTCCATCCGGCGCGTCCCGAGCAGGCGAAATCCCGCGTCTTCCAGATCGCCCACGCGTGACAGGAATCGCTCCATCAACCCCTCTTCGTGCGCCCGGACCGACTCGATCCCACGCTCCAGCAGATACCGAACCCCGCGCTCCAGCCCCGCCAGCCCGGGCGTGTTGTGACTCCCCGCCTCGTAGCGATCGGGCATCTCGTCCGGGTGCACATCCTCCTCGCTCCGGCTGCCCGTGCCCCCCTCACGCACCGTCGCGACGAGATCCTCCATCCCCGCACGCACATACAGCCCGCCCGTCCCCAGCGGACCCAGCAGCCCCTTGTGCCCCGGAAACGCCAGAAGATCCACGCCCAGAGCGCGCACATCGACGGGCACATGCCCCAGCGACTGCGCCGCATCCACCAGCAGCGCCACGCCCCGCGATCGACACACCCTCGCGATCGCGCCCAGATCCTGCAGCGTCCCCGTCACATTGCTCCCGTGCGCCACGCACACCAGCGCCGTCTCCGCGCCGATCGCCCGCTCGATCACCCCGGGATCCACCAGCCCGCTATCGCCATCGGCCTCGACACACGAGAACGAAACCCGAAGCGCCCCGATCTGCTCCAACGCCCGAAGCGGACGCAGCACCGAGTTGTGGTCCATCTGCGTACACACGATGTGCGTCCCCAGCCCGCGTGCCACACGCCCCAGCACCACACCCTTGATCGCAAGATGCAGCGCATCGGAGCAGTTCAGCGTAAAGACGATCCGCTCCTCGCCCTCCGCCCCGATCAACGCCGCGATCGCGTCCCGACACCCGCGCAGCACCGCCGCACCCTCGCGGCTCTCGCGATACGCACCACGCCCCGGCGACGCACCCACACGCTCCATGTACCGCGCCACCGCCTCGACCACACCCGGAGCCTTCGGAAAACTCGTCGCCGCGTTGTCCAGATACACCCGCTCCATCACGCCCCGCCCGATCACGATCCGCTCTTGTAGAACGGCAGCGCCCGAACCCGCGCACCCAGCGACGCACGCCCCGCATCGATCGCCAGCTCCGTCCCCACATCCGAGACCTCGCGATCGACCAGCGCCATCGCGATCGGATGCTCCAGCATCGGGCTCATGCACCCGCTCGTCACATGCCCCACGCGACGACCTCCGCACATGACCGCCATCCCGTGCCGCGCCGTCCGGCGACCCTCCACATCCAGACCCACGATGACCCGCGAAGGCCCCCCCGCCTCGACCTCCCGCTGCAGCGCCTCCTGACCGATGAAAGACGCCTCCTTGTCCACCTTGATCGCAAAGTCCATCCCGCTGCTCAGCACACTGATGTCCTCGCCCAGCTCGTGCCCATACAGCGGCATCCCGGCCTCCAGACGCAGCGTGTCACGCGCACCAAGCCCCACCGGACCCAGCACCGACTCGCCATCGGCTGGATCCATCTCGTCGCGCAGCATCTTCAACGCAAGCCCCACCGCGCTGTTGGGAAGGATCACCTCCACCCCGTCCTCACCCGTGTACCCCGTCCGCGAGACCATCGCCTTGAACACCATCATGTTCTTGACCGTGAAGCGAAACCGCTTCAGCGACGGGATCTCCTCGCTGAAACGCCCGATGAACTCCATCACCCGCGGCCCCTGGATCGCAAGCATCGAGGTCTTCAGCGTCTCATCGACGAGATCGAACCGCATCGACGATCCCACCTCGCGCAGGTGCGAGACGATCTTCTCCCGGTTCGCCGCGTTCACCACGACCAGGTACTCGTCCTCCTCGATCCGGCTCACGATCACATCGTCCCGCGCACCGCCACGCTCGTTCGTCATCAGACAGTACCGGCACTGCCCCGCCTGCATCGACGCGATCGGACGCGTCGTCACCCGGTCCAGCAACGCCGTCGCGTCCGCTCCCCTGATCCGCAGACGCCCCATGTGCGACACATCGAACAACCCCCCGCTCGCACGCACCCGCCGATGCTCCTCGACGATGCTCGTATAGCGGATCGGCATCTCCCAGCCCGCATACTCCACGAACTGGGCCCCATACTCCCGGTGAATGTCGTACAGCGCCGTCCGCAGCAACTCTCCGCCCATGCTCGCCCCTTTCCTGCGAATCCGAGCCCCAACCATAGCCCCGCACTCGCCCCCGCCACCACGGCCACATCCCGACGAATCAAGGAGCCTCAGCCGATGAAACGCCCCCCGCGACACCCCAGGCCATGTTGTCCAGCAGGCGGGTCCCGTCCACGAACGCGCACACCAGCGCCCGCCCCGCCGTCCGCGCCCACTCGCCATCCGCAAAGGGCATCAGCGTGTCCGCCCGACGGACCGCCGCATACTCGATCCGCGCGATCCCCGCCGACCAGAGCATGTCCCACATCACACGCTCCGCGTGCGCCGGCGTCGAGCACCGCTGCGCCGCACGCAGCGCACGCGACAGCGCCCGCGCCCGCACACGCCCCGCCTCGCTCAGGTGCACATTCCGGCTGCTCATCGCCAGCCCGTCGCGCTCACGCACCGTCGCCCCCGCAACGATCTCCGTCCCAAGACCCTGCTGGGCCACCAGCGCCCGCGCAAGACACAACTGCTGATAGTCCTTCTCCCCGAACACCGCCGCACGCGCACGAACCACACGGAAAAGCCGGTCCAGCACCCGGCACACACCCTCGAAGTGCCCGGGGCGCCCCACCTCCTCCAGACGCGGCTCACGACCGACCGCCGGCACCGGAACCCACGGCGCCGCCTCTTCGGACGGATACATCTCCCCCTCATCGGGCGCAAACACCGCCCGCGCCCCGCACGCCTCGCACACCGCCA
>WGEO01000101.1 GCA_015492715.1 Phycisphaerales bacterium
CGCATCCCCACATAACTGAGCGTCTCGAAGACGAGCATCCCGACGAGAAGCCCCACCAAGGGCATCCACTGTGGACTGAGGATTACGATCGGACGAAACGGCCCCAGTGCCGAGGTCCGCAACGCCGACTCGAGGATCGAGCCTGTCACCCAGCCCAGCACGCCCAGCACCCCTCCCAGCACCCACCCGACCGCGGCGTGCGCACAGATCGCCCGGGCGATCGCCGGCGAGATTCGCCAGCCCCGCCGACGCCCGAAGAACCGCGTGCCCTGCTCCCCGATCCAGATCAGCAGACGCACCAACACCACGAAGACGGGCACGAGCATGAAGATGTCCAGCAGCGGAAAGTCCGGGGGCACCACCTGCCCCTGCACGAGCGGCCAGAGGATCGACAACAGCATCCCCGCTGCGACGGCATGCAGCCACAGCAGCAACCGATCGTCGCGATCGACCCGGATCTCGTCGAATGAACGCAGCGGATAGCGGAGCACCTGCACACTCGTGCGGATGAGGCTCACGATATGCGGATCGCGCTGGAACCAGCTGCCCCGGCGTGTCCCGAGCAAACTCCGTGCGACCTGCAACCCGCACTCGGGGCACGCCCCCTCGCCATCGAGCCCTTCGATCACATACCCGCATCGCTCACAGAGCAACGCGTCCGCGTCCGGCGGGCGAATCCCGCCCATCAGCGGCAACCGAATATGCTGGACACGCGACACATCCCCTGTTCGCACTCACGATTCGCCGAGTTCCTCGACGCTGGGACAGGTACACACCAGATTCCGATCGCCGTAGGGGTTGTCCACCCGCCCGACCGGCGCCCAGAACTTGCCCTCGCGCAGCCAGGGCGCCGGATACGCCGCCTGCGAACGCGGATACGCGTGCGTCCAGTCGTCGCGCGAGACCTCCTCGATCGTGTGCGGCGCGTGCTTCAGCGGGTTGTCCTCGCGGTCGCTCTCGCCCCGCTCGATCTGCGCGATCTCCTCTCGGATCGCGATCAACGCATCACAGTAGCGATCCAGCTCCCCCCGATCCTCGCTCTCGGTCGGCTCGATCATGAGCGTCCCCGGAACGGGCCACGCCATCGTGGGCGCGTGGAAGCCAAAGTCCATCAGCCGCTTGGCGATATCGTCGATACGAATGCCTGCGGTCTTTTCGAACGCACGACAATCCAGAATGAACTCGTGGGCCACACGACCGCCCGGGCCTCGATACAGAATCGGGTAGTGGTCTTCCAGCCGCCGCGCCATGTAGTTGGCGTTCAGGATGGCGACCTGACTTGCACGCCGCAGGCCATCGCTGCCCATCATACGGATATAGGCCCAGCTGATGGGCAGGATGGCGGCACTCCCGAACGGCGCCGCCGTCACGGCCCCCCTGCCCTCGAGCGGGTCCCCGGGCAGATACGCCCGCAGCGCCTCTGTCGCGCAGATCGGCCCCATCCCGGGCCCGCCGCCGCCGTGCGGGATGCAGAAGGTTTTGTGCAGGTTGAGGTGGCAGACATCGGCCCCGAAGTCGCCCGGACGCGCAAGCCCGACCATCGCGTTCATGTTGGCGCCGTCGAGATAGACCAGCCCGCCGGACTCGTGCACGATCTCGCAGATCTCCCGGATCGTCCGCTCGAAGACACCGTGCGTCGACGGGTAGGTGATCATGAGGGCGCCAAGTGTTTGGGCGTGCTCCTGTGCACGCGCCCGCAGGTCGTCCAGATCGATATTCCCACGCTCGTCGCACCGAACCGCCACGACCCGGAACCCCGCCGCGATGGCACTTGCCGGATTCGTGCCGTGCGCACTGGTCGGAATCAGGCACACAGTTCGCCCCTGATCGCCCCGCGCCTTGTGATACCCCCGGATCGCCAGCAGACCCGCATACTCGCCCTGAGACCCGGCGTTGGGCTGAAGGCTCACGGCGGGCAGACCCGTGATCTCACCGAGCCACGCGCCGAGTTCCTCGAACAGCTCCCGGTATCCCTCCCACTGGTCCCGCGGGGCATACGGATGCAGGTCGCACAGCTCCGGCCAAGTGATCGGAATCATCTCACTCGTCGCGTTGAGTTTCATCGTGCACGACCCGAGCGGGATCATCGAGTGCGCCAGCGAGAGGTCGCGCGATTGGAGCCTCGTGATGTACCGCAGCATCTTCGTCTCTGAGTGATGCTCACGGAAGACGGGGTGCGTCATGAAGGATGTCGAGCGTGCGAACGCCTCGGGATACGCGACCTGCGCAAAGCCCTCCCGCAACTCGTCGATGTCCTCCTCGCCGCTGGAGCCGAACGCCCGCAGGAGGTCGCGGACAAGGGCGTCGTCCGCCGTCTCACCAAGGCTGATACCGAGGCTCCCGTCGCCGAAGTCCCGCAGGTTGATGCCCAGATCGTGAGCCCGCGTGAGAACCGCCTCGGCACCACCCGCGGACGCACCCGGACGGACGCGGATCGTGTCGAAGAACAGGTCCCGCTCGCAGACCTCGTGCCCGAGGCGGGACAGCCCGAAGGCCAACGCTCGCGCGAACCCTCGGATACGCCCGGCGATCCGGCGGAGCCCATCCGGACCGTGATAGACCCCGTACATCCCGGCCATGATCGCCAGCAGCGCCTGGGCCGTGCAGATGTTGCTCGTCGCCCGCTCCCGCTTGATGTGCTGCTCGCGCGTCTGGATGCTCATGCGAAGCGCGGGCCTGCCGTGTGCATCGCGTGAAACGCCGATGATCCGCCCCGGCATCCGACGCACATGCCGCATGCTCGACGCGAGGAACGCCGCGTGCGGTCCGCCCAGCCCCATCGGCACGCCGAAGCGCTGCGCGCTGCCCACCGCGACATCCGCCCCCCACTCGCCCGGGGGACGCAGCAGCGTCAGCGCCAGCAGGTCGCACGCGCAGACGACCATCGCGCCGTCCTCGTGGGCCGCGGCGCTCAGCCCCTCGTAGCATGCGATCCGCCCGTCCGTCGTCGGATACTGCACCAGCACGCCCGCGAAGTCTCCGCCGACGATCTGCTCTTCCGTCGCCTCGCCGACGACGATCTCCACGCCGATCGCCTCTGCCCGCGTCCGGCAGACATTGATCGTCTGCGGGTGGCAGTCCTTTGCGACGAAGAACCGCGATCGCTTCGTGATGTTCACGCACATCACCATGGCCTCGACCGCCGCAGACGCCTCGTCCAGCAGCGACGCGTTGGCGACCTCCAGCCCCGTCAGATCGCTCACCATCGTCTGGAAGTTCAGCAACGCCTCCAGACGCCCCTGGCTGATCTCCGCCTGATACGGCGTGTACTGCGTGTACCAGCCCGGATTCTCGAGGATGTTCCGCAGAATGACGCCCGGCGTCACCGTCTCGCTGTACCCCATCCCGATGCACGATCGCATCACGCGATTGCGCGAAGCAATCGCTCGCAGACGGGCGAGCATCTCGTGCTCGCTCAGCGCCGCCGGCAGATCCAGGAGGCGATCCAGTCGGATGTCCGCCCCGATCGCCTCGTCCGTCAGCGCGTCCAGGCTCTCGGCGCCCACGACATCCAGCATCTCCCGGATCTGCGCTTCATCCGGCCCGATATGGCGCCGCCAGAATGGGTCCGAGGCTGCCGGACCCGGGCTGGGCACCTTCCCTGCCCCTGTCCGCGAATCCGCCGACGCTGGGTGCATCACGCTCATCTCGTTCTCGCATGGGTATCCGTCCGGGCCGAACCGCTCGCCCGTCGCCCAATCGTAGGTCGCCCCCAGACACCTGCCGCCGACGGCTCCCGCCGTCACGGTCCCGAAGCGGACGCCCGTCTCGGACTCCGGCGCAGACGCTCCAGATCCTGCCAGAACGACGGATAGGTCTTGCCCACACACGCTGGGTCCCGGATGAGCACATGGGGACGCCGAAGCCCCACCAGCGCCAACGCCATCGCCATGCGATGATCGCCGTAGGTATCGAACGCCACCCGTGGTGCCGTCGCCGAGCAGTCGATCCCCCCGCTTGGCGGCACGATGGTCATGGCATCCGGATCGCCCGCTGCATCCGCCTCGACTTGCACGCCGATCTTGCCCAACTCCGCCGCCAGGGCCGCGATGCGATCGCACTCCTTGACCCGCAGCGTGCGCACACCTCGGAGCACGCTCGCCCCGTCCGCAAAGGCGCACAGGACCGCCAGCGTCACCGCCGCGTCGGGCATATCCCCCATGTCCGCAAGCACCGGCAGGAGCCGCTCTCCCCCCTCGACCTCGAAGGCGTCGTCGTTGTCCCCCACCGTGCGCACGATGGCACCCATGCGCGCCAGCACATCACAGAACGCCGTATCCCCCTGCACCGATGAAACACCCAGCCCCTCGACCCGCACACGCGTCCCCGCACACAGCGCCGCCGCCCCCCAGAAATAGGTCGCACCGCTCGCGTCCGGCTCGATCTGCATGCGAAACGCATCGAACGCCCTGGCCTCGCTCCGCCGGTCCCACGACGACGGCCCGACTCGCATCACACGCATGTCCGCGCTCGTGCGCACGGATGCACCGACCCGGCTGAGCATCTCCAGCGTCATGCGCACATACGACGCGCTCGTCGCGGGCGCCCGCAGCCGCAGCGTCAGCCCTCGCGGCAGACACCCCCCGAGCATCAGCAGCGCAGAGATGAACTGCCCGCTGCTCGTAACGCCCAGTTCCAGATCCTCGCCGAGCCGTCCGAGATCCCCGGGTGTCACCGTTACCGGCGGACAGCCCTCACGCCCCCCATACGCGACGGAAACGCCCAGCCCGCGAAGCGCCGACACCAACTCCCCGATCGGACGCTCCCGCATCCGCTCGTTCCCGTCGATCGTGACCGGAGCATCCGCCAGCACGCTCGCCGCCGTCAGAAAGCGCACCGCGGTCCCCGCGTTATTGAGGTCCAGGCGAACCGCCCGACCGCCCGTTGCCCAGCGGGCGTCGACACCCGTGATCCGAAGTTCCCCCCCGGAACGATCGACCTGCGCGCCGAGGGCCTCCACCGCCGACAGCATGCGCTCCGCGTCGTCGGCATCCGTCAGCGCCCCCGTGATCAGGCTCTCGCCCCGTGCAAGAGCTGCCAGAAGGACCGCTCGGTTCGTCATGCTCTTGGAGCCGGGCGGGCGGATGGATGCACGAACGGGCCCTGGCAGAGGTTCCACCTCCAGCGGATCGGGGAGCGTTCGTTCCTCCATGCCCGCAGATCTCATCGCGAGGCCTTGTCCCGTCGAAACACCGCCACCACATCCTCGACCGGCACCACGAACAGACGATTGTCACCCTCCAGGTCCACAGGAATCGCGTGCCGAGGGTTGAAAAGCACCCGGTCGTACTGCTCGATCGGGTAATCCGCGTCGTTCCCGACCTGGGCGCTGATCGCCACGATGCGCCCCGTCAGCGTGGGAATCTCGATCTTGTCGGGCAGGTGAATCCCTGACTTCGTGGTCTTGCGATCCTCATCTTTCCGGATCAGCACTCGATTCCCGACAGGCTCGATCGTCTCCAGGGGGGTGCTCGTGCTGGGCGTCTGCTTGCTCATCAGCACAGGGTACACCACCCGCACGCACGCCGTTCCACGCTATGCTCCCCGGCGTGATGCCCATCGACCTGAAGTCCCTCATCCGTGATGTCCCGGACTTTCCCAAGCCGGGCATCGTCTTCAAGGACTTTACCCCTCTGCTGGCAAGCCCCCAGGGCCTTGCACTGGCCGTCGAACTGATGGCCAATCCGTTCCGGGGACGGCGGATCGACTTCGTGATCGGCGCCGAGAGCCGGGGCTTCATCTTCGGGACGGCGATCGCCCAGGCCCTGAGCGCCGGATTCGTCCCGATTCGCAAGCCGGGCAAGCTTCCCAGGGATGTCCATGGGGTCGATTACGCCCTCGAGTACGGCTCGGACCGTCTGGAGATCCACATGGACGCGCTCGTCGAGGGCCAGCGGGTGCTGGTGGTCGACGACCTGCTGGCCACGGGCGGCACGATGCGGGCGGCATGCAAGCTTGTCCGTACATGCGGCGCCGAAATCGTCGGGATCGTAGTCCTGATCGAGTTGACCTTCCTCAACGCCCGTGACTCGCTCCGCGCGTACTCGCCGGAGGTTCATTCCGTGATCCAGTATTGATCCTGCCGGCGGGGCCGTTCCCAATCGTGCTTCCGCCTGTTGATCAGGTGCATCGTCGCAGGAGGCAGGATCGTTGGCGGCTTCCATGCTCAGCCGCAACCCTCGACGAACCGCTCCAAGTAGTAGAAGAAGTCGTCTGCATCCAGCATCCCGTCCGGAATCCCATAGGACTCATCGTCCGGATCAACCGAACCTGTCAGATCTGCGACCGCCGTTCGCCCTGAGGCGAAGGCATCCAGAAAGAAGAAGAAGTCCGTGCCATCAATGGATCCATCGGGGACCCCATACCCGGGGTCACCCGGATCACTCGAGCCGGTCAGATCCGCAATGCACACATCGAACTCGATCCGGACATACCGAACTCGATTCTTGTAACGGCGACCGAGACTGCCATCGGACTTCCTGAAGTAGGAGTAGAAGAAGCGAGCCGTGTTGTCGTAGACCTCGGCGGGCTGGACGAATGAAACCCAGGCGACCTGCATGTCCCACGGATCTCCCGGGAGAAGATCGATGACCTCAGGATCACTCCAGGTGATGCCGTCGTCCTCGCTGACCCGCATCTTGATCCGGTACGCATCGTCGTACTGCGCATAGACCGCCACGATTCGCGTATCGGTCACGCCGACGGCGTAGGGCTTCGTGTCATAGTGCAGGCGATCCGCGAGCTGCATACCCGTCCAAGACACGCCATCGAAACGCCAGAACATCAGGGGCCAGAAACTGAAGGCCTGATTCCCCCCGGGCAGCGCCAGCCACGGCGTCCCCGCGGGCGACAGCCCGATGTCGCCAGGTTGCCAGTTGGTGTTCTCATTTTCAGCAGCAAGATGGTCGTGCGGCACGAGGATCGGATCAATCTCATGGTACTGCACGGGCAGATCGTTGATGACGGTTCCGTCCGCCCGTAGCCAGGTCTGCCCGCCATCAGCGCTCATCACGAATGGGCATGCGCCGAACTCCTGACTCCCGACATCGAACCACTGCCAACTCAGGAGTGTGGCCTGGAAACGAGGGTCGTAGCGGGTCCAGAGCTGCTCGATCCCGATGCGCCCGATCGGCTCGACAAAGTCGCCCCTGGCGATATCGAACTCGAAGAGCCCAGTGTCGAAAGGACCGAACTGGTTGTATGCCCTCACCCGGACGGTGGTGTTCTGCCCGGTACTCGGCCCCTGTCGCCAGAAGGACAGGAGCGTATCGTCAAAGAGGGCGAGACATGGTGTCGTGCTCCCCTCCGGTGCAAGCGTCAACGCGTCCACCCGCTCGGTAAACGAGGTCGGATCCATGGGAGCATCGGAAGAGAAGACCTTCATGGGATAGTCCGGCAGGTGCGAGCCGTAGGTCAACCAGACCCTGCCGTCTTGGGCAAGCCCGATCATGCCTCCGGGATTCCGCCCATTCCCCACAAAGGCTCCAGTAGGCATCTCGTGAATGCCAAATGTGTCGTCCGTTTCGTCCACCCAGAGGATGTAGTCCGGATTGCCGTCGCGTGTGATGAGGTCTGCCTTGCAGAACTGGTGCAGACTCAGGCCATCTCGATACGCGCCGAGCGGCTGCTTGACCCCTGTCCGATAACCCCACGCCCAATCTGATGCGAGCTCATGAATGACCAGGCGATGTCGCTGAGCAGGTGCGGCTGACGCCAGCAACACCAGCAGAAGGGACGCCCACCCTTGCTGATGGTGGCCATGACGGTTTGGCGACATGTCTCGGCGAGCGTTTCGGAGCATGATGGGACTCCCTATCCAAACAGAGGATTCCCGGAGAATGTACCGCGGATCATCCGAAACCCCAGCCGATCACACTGCAATCCCATGAGAGGGGCAAGAATCGGCCAGAATCGGCCGTAGCATCCGAGCAGATCGCCTTCTGGGCGTTTATGCCCATAACTCGCCATGCATAAAAAATATTGGGAAGGGCTGGCTTTTCCACTTGCATGGTGTATGGCGGGTCCCTATTCTGGGTGTGGGTCAGGAAATCAGGCTTTCCTGTTTGTTTAGGGTTTGGTTGGGCCAAGAGCCCAGAACATCGAATGTGAGGAGATTGAAGATGAAGAAGAGTGTGATTCTGCTTGCTGTCGCCGGTCTGGCCGGCGTCGCCGCCGCGCAGCCGACCTTCGCGACCTACACCATGTCGGCCACGAACATGACCGACGCGGGTCGCGGCACGGACAACGCCCTGGCTGGCGATGTCTTCCGCGTGTACCTGGCTGTCGAGCACGACGGCCACAGCTACGCCGGCGGCAAGGTCGAGATGCTCTACACGGGCGTCAACGATGCCGACATCACCATCAGCGAGCCCAACGCCGGCATGCTCGGCATCCCCGGTGAGGCGTGGGAGCCCGGGCGTTACGGCCTGTTCCGCATCGTCGCCAGCGATGGTCCCGGCGACGCGACCGATCCGCACAACGAGGATGTTGTCGCTTCCGGCGGCAAGATCACCGATGTCAACAACGACTTCTTCGACTTCGCCAGCACGCCTCCGGGCCTCGGCGGCCTGAGCGGCCCCTTCCCGCTGCCCAGCGGCGGCGCGATCTTCGCCTTCGACTATGTCTATGACGGTGGCGTGGACACTTGGGATGCCGTCAGCAACGGCACGGCCCGCATCTGGCGTGACGCCTCGGACATCAACGGCGAGGTCGTGCCCGCCGACAGCGGTGCCACCCTCGTGATCAGCCCGGCTCCGGCCAGCCTCGCGCTGCTGGGCCTCGGCGGCCTGGTCGCCGGTCGTCGTCGTCGCTGATCGCACGACTGCGACATCAGCATCACGCTGAACACACACCCCCGGCCCTCGAGGTCGGGGGTGTTCTCTTTGGTTTTCCTCTATGCACCCTCTCCTCGTTGCCCGCAGGATTTGCGACTCGAAGCGGCCTGCGACGACGAGACAATCCGTGTCGGAAGTCACCCTGCGAACTGGAGTCTCGACTTGGAACCATGCCGATGCGGAGGGAAACCCCTCCATACGGCTGTGCCAAGGGGTTCTCCTGGGATAGCATCAACGGTGATGGTTCGCGACTCGGCGACAAAAAAATCAGATTTTTTCCAAAAATTGCTGGCATGCCTCGAAACCCCTTGCATGGGCTTGGCAATCTGGGTATGTTATCGGGGGGGCAGGAGGGAATGGGTTGTTCCCACCGTACTGGGTTTTGCGGGGCAAATGCCCCCAAGCAGGAACTTGTGAGGAGATTGAAGATGAAGAAGAGTGCAGTTCTGCTTGCCGTTGCTGGTATGGCTGGTGTCGCCGCCGCGCAGCCGACCTTCGCGACCTACTTCATGACGGCGGAGAACCTGACCGATCCAGGGCGCGGTACGAACAACGCTCTGCCCGGCGACATGTTCCAGGTCTTCCTGCATGTCGAGCACGACGGCCACAGCTACGCCGGTGGCAAGGTCGAGATGCTCTACACGGGCGTCAACGAGGGTGACATCATCATCACCGAGCCCGTCGGCGGCTTGCTGGGCATCGAGCCACCCAACGATCCCAACTGGCTTGCGGGTGGACGCTGGGGCCTGTTCCGCATCGTCGCCAGCGACGGTCCCAGCGACGCGATCGATCCGCACAACGAGAATGTCATTGCGTCCGATGCCTTCGGCGGCAAGGTCACCGATGTCAACGACGACTTCTTCGACTTCGCCAGCACGCCTCCGGGTCTGGGCGGCCTGAGCGGCCCCTTCCCGCTGCCCAGCGGCCGCGCGATCTTCAACTTCTTCTATGTCTATGACGGCGGCGTGGACACCTGGGATGCCGTCAGCAACGGCACGGCCCGCATCTGGCGTGACGCGACCGATATCAACGGCGAGGTCGTCCCCGCCGACAGCGGTGCCACCCTCGTGATCAGCCCGGCCCCGGCCAGCCTCGCGCTGCTGGGCCTCGGCGGCCTGGTCGCCGGTCGTCGTCGTCGCTGATCGCACGACTTCGACATCAGCATCACGCTGAACACACACCCCCGGCCCTCGTGGTCGGGGGTGTTCTTTTTATCGGGGAATGCCCTAGTAC